>NZ_JBVIBK010000002.1:0-414682 GCF_055573455.1 Streptomyces sp. NPDC030183 | reverse complement strand
CCGTGTACTGGACGTACTCGGGTCGGGGCCCGGTGCGTCGAGAGCGCGTGCATGGCGTCGCGGGGTAGGTGGGAATGTGACGACAGGGCCTAGCGCACGGGCCGTTCGTCGCCGGCGGGCGCCCTCACCGGTGTCCGTGACAGGAACAGGCCGAACACCGGCGGCTGTGCCTGGAGCATCTCCAGACGTCCGCCGTCCGCCTCCGCGAGGTCACGGGCGACGGCCAGCCCGATGCCCGTGGAGTTGCGCCCGCTGATCGCACGCTCGAAGATCCGCGCCCCGAGGTCGGCGGGGACGCCGGGCCCCTCGTCGGTGACCTCGATGACCGCCTGGTTGCCGGTGACGCGGGTGCGCAGCGCCACGGTGCCGCCGCCGTGCATCAGCGAGTTCTCGATCAGCGCGGCCAGCACCTGTGCGACGGCTCCCGGCGTGCCCACGGCCTGGAGGTGCCGTTTGCCGGAGCTGACGATGGCGCGGCCGGCGCTGCGGTAGGCGGGGCGCCACTCCTCCAGCTGCTGCTTGATGACCTCGTCCAGCTCGAACGCGACGGCGGAGCCGTTGCGCGGGTCGCGGGAGTTCGTCAGGAGCCGCTCCACGACGTCGGTCAGCCGCTCGACCTGGGCGAGCGCGATGTGCGCCTCCTCCTTCACCGTGGCCGGGTCGTCGGTGAGGGTGATCTCCTCCAGCCGCATCGACAGCGCGGTCAGCGGCGTGCGCAGCTGGTGGGACGCGTCCGCGGCGAGGCGCCGCTCGGCGGTCAGCATGCGGCCGATGCGCTCGGCGGAGGCGTCCAGCACGTCCGCGACCCGGTCCAGTTCGGGGACGCCGTACCGCTTGTGCCGGGGGCGGGGGTCGCCGGAGCCGAGGCGTTCGGCGGTCTCGGCGAGGTCGGTGAGCGGGGAGGCGAGGCGGTTGGCCTGCCGTACGGCGAGGAGGACGGCGGCGACGACGGCGAGCAGGGCGACCGCCGCGATGATCAGGAGGGTGCGGCCGACCTCGCGGCTGACCGCCGAACGGGACTCCTCGACGGTGACGACCTCACCCTTCTCGCCCTCGGTCTTGTGGCTGATGACGTCGCCGACGGGCTTGGCGCCGATCTCGATCGTGCGCTGGCCGGGGATCTGGATGCGGGCGTAGCGGTCGTCGCCGACCTGGTCCTCCAGGACCTCGGCGGTGATCCGCTCGTCGCCGATGATGCGGCTGTCCACGATGCTGGTGAGCTGGACCGCCTCGGACTCCACGCGTTCCTGGGCGCTGTTGCTGATCGTCCGCGTCTCGACGATGACGAGGGAGACGCCGAAGACCGCGATGACCACGAGGACCACGGCGAGGGTGGACTGGATGAGACGGCGACGCACGGCTGCCCTCCGGGCGGGCGGGGTGTTCAGGGATTTTCGATTGTGCGGCACCCGGTACGGGGCCCGGCCGGCGCCCGGACCCCGGGGCCGTCAGGCGCCCGCCCGGGTCCCTCAGTTCTTCTCGAACCGGAAGCCGACGCCCCGCACCGTGGCGATGTAGCGGGGGTTCGCCGCGTCGTCGCCCAGCTTCTTGCGGAGCCAGGAGATGTGCATGTCGAGGGTCTTGGTGGACGACCACCACGTGGTGTCCCACACCTCGCGCATCAGCTGGTCGCGGGTGACGACCCGTCCCGCGTCCCGCACCAGCACGCGCAGCAGGTCGAACTCCTTGGCCGTCAGCTGGAGTTCCTCGTCGCCCATCCAGGCCCGGTGGGACTCGACGTCGATCCGGACGCCGTGCGTGGCGGGCGGCTGCTGCGGCTCCGCCGCCCCGCGCCGGAGCAGGGCCCGTACGCGGGCGAGCAGCTCGGCGAGCCGGAACGGCTTGGTGACGTAGTCGTCGGCGCCCGCGTCGAGGCCGACGACGGTGTCCACCTCGTCGGCACGCGCGGTCAGGATCAGGATCGGCACGGTGTGGCCCTCGGCGCGCAGCCGGCGGGCCACCTCCAGACCGTCCATGCCGGGCAGCCCCAGGTCGAGGACGACCAGGTCGACGCCACCCTGCATTCCGGCGTCCAGCGCGGTGGGGCCGTCCTCGCGGACCTCCACCTCGTACCCCTCCCGGCGCAGTGCGCGGGCCAGCGGCTCCGAGATGGACGCATCGTCCTCGGCGAGCAGTACACGGGTCATGCGCTGATGGTAGTCCGCCGAGAACCGCAGGTGGAGGGTGATCGGCAACGCCGATTCACACCTTTGTCCGGCGGATTTCTTACCCCCGAGGGTCATGATCGAATACGTCGGGCATTCCGCCCACGTCCGGTGAAGATTCCGTCGTGCGCGTCGGAAGTCCATGGAGATCGGGGACGGCCCGTGCGGATTTCTCCCGCCGATTCGCGCCCCGGAATCCTCGGCCTGCAACTTTGGGATTGAATTCCTGAACACACCTTCGAATGCGCGATCTCTATCGCATTCTTACCTGTGATCCGTCTCTCAATCCCTTCCATTCCCTTGCCTACCATGGCGTATGGTGATGGAACGCCTGTAGCGACACGTCGGGACCTTTGGCGGCATATCTGCGCTGAAGGTCTCTTTTGTGCGCGGAGCCGGGTTCTCCGGCTCCGCGGGAATGACCTGTGGCCGGCCCCAGGCGTCGACGGACCCCCTGCCGTCGACGCGCGTAGAGGGCAGGGTTCCCCAATGGTGCCGGCCACCCCTCCGACCCGGGCGCGGCACACCTGTGTGCGGCGTCCCGAAGCGCAAGGAACGACCAATGGCGTCCAGCCTGACGAAGGACCCGGCCGACCGGGAGACCCCCGGCGACGAGCGCGCCTTCTTCGGCCACCCCCGAGGACTGGCCACTCTCTTCATGACCGAGATGTGGGAGAGGTTCTCCTACTACGGCATGAAGGCCCTTCTGCCGCTCTACCTGGTCGCGCCGAACGGCCTGGACCTCGGCGCGGCGGCGACGATCACCATCACCGCGGTGTACGGGTCGATGGTGTACCTGCTCACCCTCCCCGGCGGATGGATCGCGGACCGCTTCCTCGGCCCGCGCAGAACGGTCGCCGTCGCGGGTGTCGTGATCATGCTCGGCCATCTGACCCTGGCCCTGCCGTCGGCCGGTGTCTTCTACCTCGGCCTCGCCCTCGTCGCCATCGGCTCGGGCCTGCTGAAGGCCAACATCTCGACCATGGTCGGCCACCTCTACGACGGCCCGAACGACCCGCGCCGCGACGGCGGCTTCACCGTCTTCTACATCGGCATCAACGCGGGCGCCTTCGCCGCGCCGCTGGCCATCGGCACGGTCGGCGAGAAGGTGAGCTGGCACCTCGGCTTCGGCATGGCCGCGGTCGGCATGGCGCTGGGCCTCGCGCAGTTCCTGCTGGGCAGCCGTCATCTGAGCGAGCGCAGCGACATCGTCCCCACCCCGATGCCCGCCGCCGAGAAGTCGGCCGTCCTGCGCAAGGCCCTGCTGTGGCTGGCCGTCCCCGTCGTCTTCTACGGCGCCCTCGGCCTGTCCGGCCACTACACGGTCAACTGGGCGGTGATCCCGGTCACCCTCATCGGCCTGATCGTCCCGATCTGGGTGATCGCCCGCATCAAGCGCGACCGCGACCTGGACGCCGCCGAGCAGTCCCGGATGTCGGCGTTCGTCTGGTTCTTCGTCGCCGCCGCGATCTTCTGGATGATCTACGACCAGGGCGCCTCGACGCTGGCCGTCTTCGCCAGCGGGTCGGCCGACAACAGCGTGTTCGGCTGGGAGTTCCCCGTCTCCTGGTACCAGTCCCTCAACCCGCTGATGATCATGGCGGCGGCTCCCGTCTTCGCCTGGCTGTGGGTGTGGCTGAACCGGCGGGGCAAGGAGCCGAGCACCATCGTCAAGTTCTCGGCCGCCCTGCTGCTGATCGGTGCGTCGTTCTTCCTCTTCCTGGCCCCGCTGGCGATCGCCGGGGACGGCGAGAAGGCCGCCGCGCTGTGGATCGCCGGGATCTACTTCGTGCAGACCCTCGGCGAGCTGACGCTCTCCCCGGTGGGTCTGTCCGTCACGACGAAGATGGCGCCGGTGAAGTACGCCTCCCAGATGATGGGCGTCTGGTTCCTCGCGGTCAGTGCGGGCGACTCCGTCACCGCGCTGCTGTCCAACGAGGCCGTCGGCGGCGTCAACCTCGACCGGGCCGGTTTCGTCGCCGTCGAGGCCACGCTGGCCGTGCTCGCCGGTGTCGCGCTGTACGTGTACCGCAACAAGGTCAAGCGGCTCATGGGCGACGTGCGCTGAGCCCGGTCGCCCGCGGTCCGCGTGGGGCCGCCGTACCTCGGGGTACGGCGGCCCCACGGGCTTTCCCGGACGTACCCGCCGTGGGCGGGCTCAGCGTGGGGACCGGCGCGGCATGAAGGTGAGGACCGCGCCGCCGAGCAGTGCCGTCGTGCCGGCGAGGAGGGCCAGCGCCTTGAGGGTGCCCCGACCGACGTCCGCACCCGTGTCGGCGAGCCCGCCGCCCGTGGCGGACCCGGAGGCCGTGCCCGAGCCGGACGCGGTGCCCGAACCGGAGGCCGTGCCCGAGCCGGACGCGGTGCCGCCGCCCACGGAACCGGGGGACGAGGAGCCGCCCACCGCGCCGCCCGGCTGTTCCTCCGTGTCGAGGGTGAGCGAGACCAGCGACTCGGCCGGGGTGCACGTGGTCGTCGTACCCAGCGCCTTGATCGTCAGCACGCCCGGGGCCAGCGTGGACTCACCGCTCGCGCCCGGTGCGTAGGTGCCGGTGAGGTCGGGGATCTCCATGGGGTCGCCCGCCTTGATCGGCTCGGAGTTCGTGGGCCCCTCGACCTGGACCGCGCCCTCGTCGGCCCCGCCGAGGACGATCTCCATGGCCGGTTTCACCGAGTCGGCGGGGAGGTCGGCGGGGCTGTCCATCACCGACTTCTTGAACCGCACGGTGAGGTCGAAGCTCCCGCCGTCCTTGGTGGCGTCGATCTGGACCGGTGAGACCACGCTCCGGTCACCGATGGGCGTCACGCAGTCGTACGGGACCCGGACCTCCTTGCCGGGGAAGTCGGTCTGCCCGCCACCGCCGCCGCCCGTGGCGGAGCCACCTCCGTCCGAACCGCCGCCGGTCGTACCGCCGCCGGTCGTGCCGCCGGAGGTCGTGCCCGAGGACGTCGTACCGCCGGTCGTGCCGCCCGCGCCGGTGCCGCCCGACGACGAGCCGCCGCTCGTACCGGTGGTGCCGCTCGTGCCCGTGGTGCCGCTCGTGCCGCTGCCGCCGGTACCGCCCGAAGTCCCGCCACCGCCCGTCACGTTGATGGTCGCCCCGACCGTCACCGGGGCGGTCGGCGCGCACCTGGTCTCGGTCGAGAAGACCTCGATGGCGTACGCGTCGGGGGTCAGGGTCACCGCGCCGGGTGCCGTCAGTTTCAGGGTGCCCTTCATGGTGGAGAGGACCATGGCGGCGCCTTTGGGGATCGCGGGGTTCTCGCGCGGCCCCTTCATGGCGATGTCGGCGGTCTGCGCCCCGGCGGCCCTGAGCGTGCCGCTCGGCTGGACCGAGTCGGCGGGGAGGTCGATCAGATCGGGATTCCTGGATGCGGCCTGGACGAACTTCCAGACCACCTCGACCTCGTCGCCGACCTTCGCCGTGCGCGGGGCGGTGATCTCCACCTTGGTCGTGCCCTCGACGGGCGGCAGCCCGGAGATCGGCGGTGGCACGCACTTCGTCGCGTACGCCACCTCGTCCGCGTACGCCGGCACGGCCGCCGCCCCCAGCAGGGCACCGGCCCCGCCGAGCATCAACGCGAGCCCGAGTACGCCCGCTCTTCGCTGCGCTCTCACGCGGTTCCCTCTCTCGTCGGAGTCGTGGGGCTGTCTTCCCTGGGTGCGGAGAGCGCCCCGGTCGCCGTCGCCCCCGGGTCGGTGTCCGGGGTGAACCACGGCAGGGCCGGGGTCGTACGAGACGTCGCGCGGGCGGCGGGCGACGCCGTTCGGGTTCCGGCGTGCGCGCCCGTCGAGGCGCCCCACGGGCGGAGCCGGCGGGTGAGCCCGGGGAGCGGTCGCCGAGGGCGGGGCCGTCGGCCGGGCACCGTGCGGCGCGGCGCGAACCGGTCCACCACCGCCAGTCCGACGCGGAACAGCGCGGCCGGGACGACGAGGCAGAGCAGCAGCCAGAAGAGGGTGACGCCCCAGGGTCGGCCCACGGCCCAGGGGTGTTCGGCGAGGACCTTGCCGCCGTACGTCAGGGAGACGGTGTAGTCGCCGTGGGCGCCGGCGGCGAGTTCCACGGGCAGGGAGACGCGTGCCTTGCCGCCGGGCTCGATCGTGCCGCGCCACTGGTGGTCCTCCCACCGCGGCGCGTACACCCCGTGCGAGGTGCCGACCCGGAAGACGGGGTCCTCGACCGGGGAGGCGCCCACGTTGCCGATGGTGAAGGCGAGTTCGCGGGTGGCCGGCGCCCCGAACCACGTCAGCAGCCCGCTCGACCCGCTCAACTCCGTGTCGGTCAGCACGGAGAGGCGCCCGCCGGTGGCCTCCGGGGGCAGCGGCTCGACCGAGTGCCCGGCGACCTGGAACGCCGCGAACGCCTCCGCCTTCTTCCCCGTGATGGTGGCGACCCGCACGACGCACGGGCACGGCACGGGCGGCTCCGCCACCGGCACCGTCCGGCTGAAGGCGCCCCCGGCGTCGGCCGTCACGGCCCGGCCGTCGGCGTTGGCGCAGGAGTCGGTGCCGCCCGGCACACCCCTCGACGGCGTGGACTGCCCGCAGATCAGGATCATCAGCAACGCCCGCGACCGCCATCCGCTGCCGGTGACGGTGAGGGAACCGCCGGTCCCCGCCTGCGACTTGGACAGCGTCACGGCAGGCCCGTCGGCCGCCGTGACCGCCGCGGCCGGCCTGTCCGCCGCCATCGCCGTCGCCACCGCCGTCGCCACGGGCGGCCCGGCGACCCCGCCGAGCGGCGCGCCGAGGGTGAGCACCAGCGCGAGCACCGCCGCCGACGCGGAGACCCGCCCCCTCCTCATGTCACCGCCCCCGTCAGCGGTGTGCGGTCCGGTTCCTGCGCGTCACCCACAGCGCCCCCGCGGCACCCGCGAGCAGCACCGTGCCGCCGAGCGTGCCGAGGGCGACCGCCGAGTCCAGCGGCCCGGTCCGCGGCAGCGCACCGCCCGACCCGCCGGCACCGTTCGTCCCCCCGGAGGCCGACCCGCCGGACCCGCCGGACCCGCCCCCGCCCGCCGCGGTGACGTCCAGCGTCAGCGACGGCCCGGGATCGTTGCCCGGGGTGCAGGTGGTGACCGTGCCGAGGGCCTTGATGGTGAGTACACCGGCGGTGAAGTCGACCTTGCCGGTCTTCTTCGGGGTGTACGTCCCGCTGAGATCGTTGATCTTGATGGGGGTGTTGGCCGGTACCGCCTCCTGGTTGGCCGGCCCCGTCACCGTGAGCGTCCCGCTCTCGGCCCCGCTCAGCTTGATCGTGGCGCTCGGACTCATCGCCCCCTTGCCCAGCTCGACCGGGCTGGACGAGACGCCCTTCTGCCACGACATGGTGATCCGGTAACCGTCGCCCCGTTTCACGCCCTTGATATCGATGGGCGAGACCGCGGACTTGTCCCCGATCGGCGTCTTGCAGTTGTACGTGACGTCCACGACCTCGGCATGGGCCACCGGGGCGGCCGCCAGCACCGCCGAGCCGGTCAGGGCCACGAGGGACGCGAGCGCGGCGGTTCGTTTCTGGTACGTCCGGTACGGCACCTCGGCACCCCACATTCTGACGGAACATCAGATCGGCCGCTCAAGGTACGCCGGGGGTCTTGAGGAGGGAAGACACACGCAAGTGTCGGATGCGTGTCGACGCGACGGGCCCGCGAAGTCCCGCGGGGCTCCTCCGACGCTCAGGCCGGGGCGCCCAGCTCCGCCCACACGGTCTTGCCCGCGGCGCCCGGTGTGCGCACGACCCCCCAGTCCAGACACAGCCGCTGCACGATGAACATGCCGTGCCCGCCGGGCCGCCCCGCCCGGTGCGGTGTGCGCGGGGCCGGGTTCCCGGTCCCCCGGTCGGCCACCTCGATCCGCAGCACCTTGTTGTCGCAGCTGATCCACAGCTCGGCGGGACCCCCGGCGTGCAGACAGGCGTTCGTGACCAGCTCGGACACCACCAGCAGCACGTCCTCGGCCGCTGCCCGCTGGTCCGCGGTGGCGGCCGGCAGCCAGCCCCACTCGTACAGCGCCTGGCGGGTGAAGTCACGGGCGAGCGGGACCACGCCGCTCTCGCCGTCGAAGCTCAGCCGGCGGGACCGGCGACCGGCGGCCGGCGCCGCGGGCTGGTCCTCTCCGGGCGCCCCGGAAGCGCCGCCGACGCCCGGTTCCGGGCCGCGGTCGCCCGGCGAGACAGGCCGGGTGGTGCTCATCAGCGCTTCACCTCACCGAATCACCAGTTCACGTGTCAGGACTCAAGAGTGCGGGAACAGAGCCCGCCGCACGTACTTTTTCCTGCTGTCATCCGTAGTGCCATCCGTCTTTCCGTCGTGGCCGTCGAACCGCCGGCCGGTGCTGCCGACCCGTCCAGGATGTCTCCTGCCCGAGCGAACCGTCAGAACACCCACGTTTTCGGCACGAAACCTGTGACGCCTGTGACCCGGTGGTCACTGTGCGGCACAGGGGCGGGACTCCGCGGCCGGCCGGGCCGGCCGCGGGGACGGTCCGCGGGCGGGCCTAGGCGGACAGGGCCGCCTCGACGGTGTCGTGGACGGTGAAGACGGCCTCGGCGCCGGTGATCTCGAAGACCCGGGCGACCGCCGGCAGCATCCCCGCCAGATGGACCCCGCCGCCCGCGGCCTCCGCCCGGAGGCGGACGCCCAGCAGGACGTTGAGTCCGGTGGAGTCACAGAACTCCAGTTGTGTGCAGTCCACCACAAGGCGGGCGAAGCCCTTGTCCAGGCACCCCTCAAGTGGCTCACGCAACAGATCGGCGGTGTGGTGATCGAGCTCACCCGCCGGGGTCACGACGGCGCTGGCGCCCTCTTCCCGCACCTCGACCCGTAGCCGGCCCGACTGTGCGCTGCCGACCGTCCCACGGTCCATGCCGTCATCTCTCCCGACCGTCGTGGCTGCTGACTCGCCCTCGAACACTACGCCTTCTCCACACTCCCCGACACCCGAACAATCACCCGCAAATGGACATTTCGTCACAGTAGGCACTTGCGACGGTGTCCCGGAACCGGGTAGGCCTAGTAGTGACACCAATCAACACGGCCGGCTTTGGAGGCGCCGCACACCGCAGTGCACGTATTGGCATCGGCGGCCATATGCCGAGAACGATGGAGGACATCATGTCACCCCGGCTCGACGAATCGCATACCCAGAGGGCGACGTCGACACCCTCTCTGGAAGACGGTCTCGACGACATCGCCCACCATCCGGGCGACTCCCTCGCGGACCTTCCGGAGATCCCCCCGTACGACGAGGTGGGGCCGGTGGACGCACGGGCCCTGTCCAAGACCCTCTTCGAGCGGCTGGAATCGCTTGAAGAAGGCACGCACGAATATTCGTACGTCCGCAACACCCTGGTGGAGCTGAACCTCGCCCTGGTGAAGTTCGCCGCCTCCCGCTTCCGCTCGCGCAGCGAGCCCATGGAGGACATCATCCAGGTCGGGACGATCGGCCTGATCAAGGCAATCGACCGCTTCGAGCTGAGCCGAGGCGTCGAGTTCCCCACCTTCGCGATGCCGACGATCGTCGGCGAGATCAAGCGTTTCTTCCGTGACACGAGCTGGTCCGTGCGGGTTCCGCGCAGACTTCAGGAGCTCCGCCTCGACCTGGCCAAGGCCGGTGACGAACTCGCTCAGAAGCTCGATCGCGCTCCGACAGTGGGAGAGTTGGCGGAGCGCCTCGGCCTGACCAACGACGAGGTCGTCGAAGGCATGGCGGCGTCGAACGCGTACACGGCCTCGTCCCTGGACGCCCAGCCCGAGGAGGACGACTCCGAGGGCGCGCTGGCCGACCGCATCGGCTACGAGGACCACGGACTCGAGGGCATCGAGTACGTCGAGTCCCTGAAGCCGCTGATCGCGGAGCTGGCGCCGCGCGACCGGAAGATCCTTTCCCTCAGGTTCGTCGCCAACATGACCCAGTCCGAGATCGGGGACGAGCTGGGGATCTCCCAGATGCATGTGTCCCGACTGCTGTCCCGCACGCTGGTACGCCTGCGCAAGGGGCTGACACTCGACGAGTAGCACCGTCGGCCACGACCAAACATGCCGGCCGGGTACGGCAGGAGCGACGTTCCTCCCGCACCCGGCCGAACCGTGTCCGGGCCCGGGTCCCGACCGGCGGCGGCCGGCTCAGACCTCGCGCACTCCTCTGCGCCATACGCCGGTGACCAGGGGGACGCCCGGCCGGTAGGCGAGATGGACGTGGCTGGGCGCGTCCAGCACCAGCAGATCGGCGTACGCCCCCGGAGTGAGCCGGCCGATGTCGTCCCGGCGCAGCGCCCGAGCGCCCCCCGCTGTCGCCGACCAGACCGCTTCGTCCGGCGTCATCCGCATGTCCCGCACCGCGAGCGCGACGCAGAAGGGCATGGACGACGTGAACGACGAACCCGGGTTGCAGTCGGTGGACAGGGCGACGGTGACGCCCGCGTCGAGCAGACGGCGGGCGTCCGGCCACTCGGCGCGGGTGGAGAACTCGGCGCCGGGCAGCAGCGTGGCGACCGTGCGGCTGTGGGCGAGGGCGTCCACGTCGGCGTCGGTCAGATGGGTGCAGTGGTCGGCGCTCGCCGCGTCCAGTTCGACGGCGAGCTGCACGCCGGGGCCGTGGGAGAGCTGGTTGGCGTGGATGCGGGGGTGCAGGCCCCTGGCCTTGCCGGCGGTGAGGATCGCGCGGGCCTGGTCGCCGTCGAAGGCGCCCCGCTCGCAGAAGACGTCGATCCACCGGGCGTACGGGGCACAGGCGTCGAGCATCTCGCCGGTGACGAGGTCCACGTAGGCGGCGGGGTCCTCGGCGAGGTCCGGGGAGACGATGTGCGCGCCGAGGTAGGTCACCTCGTCGGTGTGCCGGGCGGCGATGCGCAGCGCCCGCGCCTCGTCCTCGACGGTCAGGCCGTAGCCCGACTTCGTCTCGAAGGTGGTCGTGCCCTGGCGGAGGGCCTCGCGGAGATAGCGGGTGAGGTTCGCCTCCAGTTCCTCGTCGGTGGCGGCGCGGGTCGCGGCGACGGTCGTGCGGATGCCGCCCGCGCTGTAGGCCCGGCCGGACATCCGGGCGTTGAACTCGGCGGTCCGGTCGCCCGCGAAGACGAGGTGGGAGTGGGAGTCCACGAAGCCGGGGAGCACCGCCCGGCCTCCGGCGTCGACCCGATTGTCAGTGGCGGGTGCTTTGCTTTGATCACCGGTCCACGCGACGCGGTCACCGTCGATGACGAGTGCCGCGTCCCGGATCAGACCGAGAGGGGAATTGTCGCCGAGGGAGGGGTCGTTGGTGACCAGGGCAGCGATGTTGGTGATGAGCGTGCTCGCGGTGCTCGCGGAGTGGGCGGGGCTGGCGGTCGTGGGGCTGCTCATGGCGTCCTTGGTGGCCTGGTCGGCGGTCGGGTCGGGTTCGGGCTCGGCTTCGGGTGCGCGGGCGGGCCTCATCCCCGCAGGGCTGCGACGGCCTCGGCGAGCGCCCTCGGCACGTCCGGTACGAGGGCGTGCGCCCCGTCCCGGACGACGTGCCGGCCGCCCACGACCGTGTGCGACACGTCTGCCGCCGACGCGGCGAATACAGCCGTCTCCGCGCCCAGCCGTGGAAGCGGGCCTGCCGTCCTGACCGAGTCGAGCGCGATCGTCGTGAAGTCGGCGAGCGCTCCCGGTTCCAGGGTTCCCGCCTCGTCCCAGCCGAGCGCCGCGTGGCCGTCGGCCGAGGCCGCCCGCAGGAGGGCCGCCGCCGTCCAGTGGCCCCGGGTGCGGGTGCGCAGCCGCTCGTTCAGCTCCATGGCGCGCGCCTCTTCGAACAGGTCGATGACGGCGTGGCTGTCGGAGCCGAGGGAGAGCGGGGAGCCGGCCCGTCCGAGGGCGACGGCCGGTCCGATGCCGTCGGCGAGGTCGCGCTCGGTGGTGGGGCACATGCAGGTGCCGGTGCCGCTGCCGCCGATGAGCGCGATGTCGGTGTCGGTGAGGTGGGTGTTGTGGACGCCGGTGGTGCGGGGTCCCAGGACCCCGTGGTCGGACAGGAGTTGCGTGGGGGTGCGGCCGTGCGCCGCGTGGCAGGCGTCGTTCTCGGCCGTCTGCTCGGAGAGGTGGACGTGCAGCGGGGCCCGCCGCTCCTCGGCCCAGCGCGCCACGGTCGCCAACTGTCCGGCGGGCACGGCCCGTACGGAGTGGATGGCCGCCCCGATCCGCGCGTGATCCCGTTCCTTGAGAACAGCACAGCGTTCGGCCCAGGCGTCCGCCGTGCCGTCGGAGAAGCGGAGCTGGTGCTCGTCGGGCGCCTGGCCGAAACCGGCGGAGAGGTAGGCGGTGTCGAGGAGGGTGATCCGGACGCCGGCCTCGGCGGCGGCCGCGATCAGCGCCTCGCCCATGGCGTTCGGATCGGCGTAGGGGGTGCCGCCGGGGGCGTGGTGGACGTAGTGGAACTCGCCGACGGCGGTGATGCCGGCGAGCGCCATCTCGGCGTACACGGCCCGGGCGAGCGCGTGGTAGCTGTCCGGGGTCAGCCGGTCCGCCACCTGGTACATGACCTCGCGCCAGGTCCAGAAGGTGCCCGAGCCGACCTGGACGGTGGCGCGCAGGGCCCGGTGGAAGGCATGGCTGTGGGCGTTGGCGAGGCCGGGGAGGGTGAGGCCGCGCAGGGGCTCGGCGCCGGGCGGCGGGGCGGGGACGCCGGTGCGGACGGCGGTGACGCGGCCGGCCCGGGGGCTGCCCGGCCCGGCCACGGTCAGGGTCACGCCCGGCTCGACGCTCGTGCCGAGCCAGGCGTGTTCGAGCCAGTAGGTCGTCTCCGTCACCTGCGGGCCAGCCCTTCCAGTACGTCGGCGAGCGCGGTCACCCCGGCCAGGCAGTCGTCCTCGGCGGCGTGTTCGGCCGGGGAGTGCGAGACGCCCGTGGGGTTGCGTACGAACAGCATGGCGGTCGGGACGTGTCCGGAGAGGATCCCGGCGTCGTGTCCGGCGCCGGTCCCGAGCACCGGCACCTTCAGGCCGGCGGTGTCGCGGCCCAGGATGCGGGCGAGTTCGTCGCGCAGGGCGTGCTCGAACTCGACGACCGGGGTGAAGGATTCGCGGACCACGTCCAGTTCGACGCCGTGGAGCTGGGCGTAGTCGCGGGCCGCCTCCTCGATCGCGCCGACGACCGTGTCCAGGGTCTCCTGGTCCTCGGCGCGGGAGTCGAGCCAGCCGCGGACGAGGGAGGGGATGGCGTTCACACCGTTGGGTTCGACGGAGATCTTGCCGAAGGTGGCGACGGCGCCGGCGAGGCGTGCCTCGCGGCGGGCGGCGAGCACCGTCTCCGCGTACGACAGCATGGGGTCGCGGCGGTCGACGAGCCGGGTGGTGCCCGCGTGGTTGGCCTCGCCCCGGAAGTCGAAGCGCCACCGCCCGTGCGGCCAGATGGCGCTGGCGATCCCGACGGCGTCGCCGGACAGGTCCAGCGCCCGTCCCTGCTCGACGTGGAGTTCGACGAACGCGCCGATCCGGGAGAGCCGCTCGGGGTCGGCGCCGATGCCCTCCGGGTCGTGGCCGGCGGCCTCCATCGCCTGGGGCAGGGTCACCCCGTCGCCGTCGGTCAGCCGGTGCGCCTGGTCGACGGTCAGCCGGCCCGAGCTGAGCCGGGAGCCCACGCAGGCGAGGCCGAAGCGGGCGCCCTCCTCGTCGCCGAAGTTGACGATCCCGAGCGGCTTGTCGAACCGGGTGCCGCGGGCGCGGAGTTCGTCGAGCGCGGCGAAGGACGACACCACGCCGAGGGGGCCGTCGAAGGCCCCGCCGTCCGGCACGGAGTCGAGGTGCGATCCGGTGACGACGGCGTCGCCCTGCCGGGGGTCGCC
Source organism: Streptomyces sp. NPDC030183 (assembly GCF_055573455.1). Classification (NCBI taxonomy): domain Bacteria; kingdom Bacillati; phylum Actinomycetota; class Actinomycetes; order Kitasatosporales; family Streptomycetaceae; genus Streptomyces; species Streptomyces sp. NPDC030183. The sequence goes on along the minus strand of NZ_JBVIBK010000002.1, from coordinate 400,720 downwards.
CAGCCAGGCCCACTGGTTGCCGTTGCGGTCGACCTCGTAGTCCAGCCCCCGGTCCCGGGCCTGCTCCTCGAACCAGGCACGGCACTCGGCGTCGGCCCCCGTCCAGGCGAACCGCCGGTACCCGCCGGAGTCGGGGTGCCGCCCGATGGGGAGCAGGTCCCGCCACATCTCGTGGAAGGAGGCGCCGCCGGGTCCGGCCGGGTCCGTGGACGCCGGTGAGGGGGCGGCCCCGGCCGGGGAGCCGCCGTCGTGGCCGCCGTGGCTCGGGGTCACGCGTCCTCACCCTCGCCGTTCGCGGCCTCGGCGCCCTCGCGCATCGGGACCCGCACGCCCCGCTCGTCGGCGACCGACTCGGCGATGTCGTAGCCCGCGTCGACGTGGCGGATCACGCCCATGCCGGGGTCGTTGGTGAGGACGCGGCGGATCTTCTCGCCGCCCAGTTCGGTGCCGTCGGCGACCGTGACCTGGCCGGCGTGGATCGAGCGGCCCATGCCGACGCCGCCGCCGTGGTGGAGGGAGACCCAGGAGGCGCCGGACGCCACGTTCACCATGGCGTTGAGCAGCGGCCAGTCGGCGATCGCGTCCGAGCCGTCGAGCATGGCCTCGGTCTCGCGGTAGGGGGAGGCGACGGAGCCGCAGTCGAGGTGGTCGCGGCCGATCGCGAGGGGCGCGGCCAGCTCGCCGCTCGCCACCATGTCGTTGAACCGCTCGCCCGCCTTGTCCCGCTCGCCGTAGCCGAGCCAGCAGATGCGCGCCGGAAGCCCCTGGAAGTGGACGCGTTCGCCGGCCATCTTGATCCAGCGGGCGAGGGAGTCGTTCTCCGGGAACAGCTCCAGGATCGCCTTGTCGGTCTTGGCGATGTCGGCGGGGTCGCCGGACAGGGCGGCCCAGCGGAAGGGGCCCTTGCCCTCGCAGAACAGGGGGCGGATGTAGGCGGGGACGAACCCGGGGAAGTCGAAGGCGCGGTCGTACCCGGCGAGTTGGGCCTCGCCGCGGATGGAGTTGCCGTAGTCGAAGACCTCGGCGCCGGCGTCCTGGAAGCCGACCATGGCCTCGACGTGGCGGGCCATCGACTCGCGGGCGCGGGTGGTGAATCCGGCCGGGTCCTTGGCGGCGTAGGAGGCCATGTCGTCGAAGTCGACGCCGACGGGGAGGTATGCCAGCGGGTCGTGGGCCGAGGTCTGGTCGGTGACGATGTCGATGGGGGCGCCCATGGCGAGGAGCCGCGGGACGAGGTCGGCGGCGTTGCCGAGCACGCCGATGGACAGCGGGCGGCGGGCGTCACGGGCCTCGGTGGCCAGTTGCAGGGCGTGGTCGAGGGAGTCGGCCCGCACGTCGAGGTAGCGGTGTTCGATGCGGCGCTCGATCGCACGCGGGTCGCAGTCGATGCACAGCGCCACGCCGTCGTTCATGGTGACGGCGAGCGGCTGGGCGCCGCCCATGCCGCCGAGGCCGGCGGTGAGGGTGATCGTCCCGGCGAGGGTGCCGCCGAACTTCTTGGCGGCGACGGCGGCGAAGGTCTCGTAGGTGCCCTGGAGGATGCCCTGCGTGCCGATGTAGATCCAGGAACCCGCGGTCATCTGGCCGTACATGGTCAGGCCGAGCTGTTCGAGGCGGCGGAACTCCTCCCAGTTCGCCCAGTCGCCGACGAGGTTGGAGTTGGCGATGAGGACGCGCGGGGCCCACTCGTGGGTCTGCATGACGCCGACGGGGCGGCCGGACTGGACGAGCATCGTCTCGTCCTGCTTGAGGGTCCTCAGCGTGCGGACCATGGCGTCGAAGGAGCGCCAGTCGCGGGCGGCCTTGCCCGTGCCGCCGTAGACGACGAGCTTGTCGGGGTGCTCGGCGACCTCGGGGTCGAGGTTGTTCTGCAGCATGCGGAGGGCGGCTTCCTGCTGCCAGCCCAGGGCGCTCAGTTCCGTACCGCGCGGGGCTCGAACAGGGCGGGGTCCTGACACGGGTCTGCCTCCTCGATTTACAGCAACTATTCACATCCTGACTCGATGAATAGAGCTAGTCAATACGCCCGTACGCCAGCGACGGCGCGCCGTGGATGTTTGGCTGGACACACTGGGTGCATGGGCCCGGGAACGACACCACCACGGGGGGACGAGATGGGAGACGCGACGCGCGGGGCCGACGGGACGGGGCCCGCCGCCCGGCGTGACGGGGCGGCGGAGGATCCCGCCGCGCGGCGGGAGGGCGCGCCCGGGGGCCGCGCTCCCCGGCCGGACGGGGACGCCGAGGCGGACGCCGAGCGCACGCTGCGGCTGTTCGAGACGGACGACGAGCGCGCGGCCCGGCGGGACGACGCCGTACGGGCGGCCGTGGAGCAGGGGCTGCTCGGGCCGGGCACGCCGCTGATCGGACTGCTGGACGTCGCCGGGATCCGGGCGTCGGCGGCGGCACTGCGGCGGGCCTTCGACGAGGTGACGGCGCCCGGCACACCGGTGCTGCACGCGTTCGCGGTGAAGGCGACGCCGTTGGTGCCGGTGCTGCGGCTGCTGCGCGAGGCGGGGATCGGCGCGGAGGTCGCGAGCCCCGGCGAGCTGGCCCTGGCGCGGGCGGCCGGGGTGTCGCCCCGGGAGACCGTGCTGGACTCCCCCGCCAAGACGCCGGCGGAGCTGCGGGAGGCGCTGGCGCTGGGCATCGCCGTCAACGCGGACAATCCGCAGGAGCTGGACCGCATCGACGCGCTCGTCCGCTCGGCCACCACCCGCTCACCTCTCGGTATCCGGGTGAACCCGCAGGTGGGCGGGGGCGCGATCGACGCACTGTCCACCGCGACGGCCACCTCGAAGTTCGGGGTGCCGCTCCGGGACGAGGGCGCCCGCGAGTGGGTCGTACGGGCGTATCTCGAGCGGCCCTGGCTGAGCCGGCTGCACGCGCACTCCGGGTCGCAGGGCGTGCCGCTGTCGCTGATGACCCGGGGGATCGCCGAGACCTACGAACTGGCCGAGGAGATCAACCGGCGGATCGGGCGGCAGCAGATCGACACGATCGACATCGGCGGCGGGCTGCCGGTGAACTTCGCGTCGGAGGCGGCGACACCGACGCACGCGCAGTACGCGCGCCTGCTGGCGGAGGCGGTGCCGGGGCTGTTCGACGGGCGGTACGGCCTGGTCACCGAGTTCGGCCGGTCGCTGCTCGCGAAGCACGGGACGGTCGTCGCGCGCGTGGAGTACACCAAGAGCGCGGGCGGCCGGGCCGTCGCGGTCACCCACGCGGGCGTGCAGGTGGCGACACGGACGGTGTACGCGCCGGGGGCGTGGCCGCTGCGGATCGCGGCGTACGACGGGAAGGGCCGGGTGAAGGACGGGCCGGCGGTCGTGCAGGACGTCGCCGGGCCGGCCTGCTTCGCCGGGGACCTCCTCGCCCGGGGGCGCTCGCTGCCGCGCCTCGAACCGGGGGACTACGCGGCGGCGCTGGACACCGGGGCGTACTACTTCGCGCACCACTACGGGTACAACTCGCTGCCCAGGCCCGCGATCTACGGCTATGCGCCCGGTGAGGGCGAGGGCGGGGTGCGTTTCGCGGTGATCCGGCGGGCCCAGACGACGGAGGAGGTCGTCGCGGAGGCGGGCGGCGGGGAGCGCTCGGGACTGCTGGGACTCTGACGCCGGCATTCCGTGCGGCCCGCAGGGGCGTTCGCGGTCGGCCGCGCGGTTCCCCGGCCTCGGCGGGGACGCGGTGGGGGGCGCTCGGGATGTCGGGTGCTTCCCTTCGCGCGCCCCTCGATCCCCCCAGAATGGGGGATGCCCGGCGGGCCGGGCGGCGGCCGTATGCGAGTCGGCCGCATAGTCCCACCTCAGCGCACCGACGGCCCTCCCGCAGCTCAACAGCGGTGAAAACGAGGCAAGTCGACCCACCCTAGACCCCCCTCCGCATGTTCCGCCGGAAAATGCCAGAACACTCACCCCTCGCGCACACGTTGCGTAGCGTCTGCGTCACTCAGCCGAACCGCAGGCAGGAGGGGAGCCACGGTGCCCGGAATCGACGAGTGTCTGGTGGAGGCCATGAGGCTGCCCGGTGCCCTGGGCGCCGCGGTGGTCGACTGGACCAGCGGACTGGCGCTGGGCACGGTCGGGGACGCGCCCGGCGGTGACCACGAGACGACCGCGGCGGAGGCGGCGGAACTGGCCCGGCTCGCGGCGGAGCACCGGGCCTTCGCCCCGGAGGAGGGGTCGGACTGGTCCGGGGCCGACCTTCCGGTCGAGGACCTGATCGTCAGCAACCGGGACACGTACCACGTGCTGCGGTTCGTGCGGACGACGTTCGACAGCAGTGTCTTCCTGCATCTGTGGCTGGCCAGGTCGGACGGCAATCTCGCGCTGGCCCGGATCCGGCTCGGCGAGATGGCGGGGCGGCTGGTGCTGGCATGAGCGTGATCACCGCATCGGCGCCCCCGCTGCCCGTCCGCGGGGAACACACCCGGCACGCCGTCTCCCCGATGCTGCACCGGCTCGCCGCCGAGCGGGCCACCGGCGTGCTGCTGCGCGAGTCCGGCTCGCTGTATCTGTCGGACGGCGAGGTCGTGCACGCCGAGAGCCCCCGCTCCCCCGGGCTCGACGTGCTGCTCAGCGCCGGTGGCGTCCTCGACGGCGACGGCTGGCGGGAGGCCGTCGACACGGCGGGGGCCGGGCTGCGGGTCGGGCGGTTCCTCGTGGACAGCGGCCGGGTCGCCAAGGGCACGCTGGAGCTGTGCCACGCGGGCGCCCTGTTCGACGCGGCGTACTTCGTGCTGGGGCCGAGCAGCGCCCCGGCCCGCTTCCGCTACGGCGCCGCGCACTGGCTGGGACCGATACGCCCGGTGCCGGTGGCCGCGGTCACGCGGGAGGCGCTGCGCCGCCGGGACCTGCTGCACCGCATCTGGCCCGACCCGACGACGGACGACGCCCCCCTGATGCGGGCGGTCGGCCTCTCCTCACCACCGGTCCCGGTCCGCCAGGGGGCCGTGCTCGACCAGATCAACGGCTTCCGCACCGCCGCCGACATCTCCCTGGCCCTCGGCCGGCCCACCTTCCACACCCTGGTGGCCGTCCGCCGGCTGGCCGCGGCGGGCCTGATCTCCCCCGCTCCGCCCGCCCCACCCAACCCGCCCAGAACACCGCCGGCACCGGACAGCGTCCCGGGCGCCGCCTCGTACGGCACCCCGTACGCCGCCCCGCACGGCTCGTCGGCTGTGACGGCCGCCGCGCCCGTCCCCACCGTGCCGCCGGCGGCAGACGCCCCGGCGGTCCACACCCCGCCGGTCCACACCCCGCCGCACCTGGCACCCGTCCCCGCCCCCGTCCCCGCCCCGCCGTGGCCCCTGGTCACCGCCGACCCCGACATCGCCCTACTGCAAAGGCTCAGGGATGCGCTGGAGGCCCTTTGAGCGGCAGCGGGAGCGCCCCGCCGAGAGGAGATTACCCATGGCCGCCGAGGCGGAAGTCCTCGACGAACTGCACCGGTTGCGGGCCCGTGTGCCCCAGCTCACCGGGGCGCTCGCGGCCAGCGTGGACGGGCTGGTGCTGGCCCACGACACCCCCGGCGTGGAGCCGGAGGGCCTGGCCGCGCTCACCGCCGCCGCACTGGGCGTCGCCGTACGCATCACCGACGCGGGCGGCCGGGGCGACCTCCGCGAACTGCTGCTGCGCGGCGAGCAGGGCTATGTGGCGACGTACGCGGCGGGCGCCTCCGCCGTGCTCACGCTGCTCGCCCAGGACCGGGTCAACGTGGGCCGGCTGCATCTGGAGGGCCGGCGGACCGGCACCCGGATCGGCGAGCTGGTGGACGCCTCGCCCCGCCGCGCGGCCGACCCGGTCCTCGGCAGGCCCGCGATCAGGCCCCCGGCCGACACCGCAGGCCGGGCCCCGGCCAGGTCCCTCGCCCAGACCCCGCCCCCGGGCACCGAACCGCCCCCGTCGCAGACGCCGTCCCGGGCCACGGTCAGGTCGACCATGCCCCGCCGGACACCCGGCGCCACGACCTCCCGATCCACCCCCCGAACCGCTCCCAACGCACCGAGTACGTCAGAGAGTTGAAAGGACACCGCACACCATGGCCAACACCGAGACCGCACTCAAAGAGGCCCTCGCGTCGATCGAGGGCGCGACCGGCGCCGCCCTCGTCGACTACACCAGCGGCATGGCACTGGGCACGATCGGCGGCAGCAAGGGTTTCGACCTCACCGTCGCCGCCGCCGGCAACACGGACGTCGTCCGCGCCAAGTTGCGCACCATGGAGCACCTCGGCCTCAAGGGCGAGATCGAGGACATCCTGATCACCCTGTCCGACGCCTACCACCTGATCCGGCTGCTCACCGGCCGCGGCGGCAACGGCCTCTTCCTGTACCTGGTGCTCGACGCCAAGCGGGCCAACCTGGCGATGGCCAGGCACCAGTTGAAGAGGATCGAGGCGGAACTGGAGGTCTGACACCCGAAGTCCCACCCACGAGGCGGCGCACCCCGACCGGGGCGCGCCGCCCAGGTACGTCCCCGGGCCGCGGCCGCATGACAGCACACCCGTACGAACTTGGCGTACCCCCTCGGCTACCGTGTCCGCTTCGGATCGAGAGCGGACGAGGAGAGGGTGACGGTGCGAAGAGCGGTACGGGGGGCGGCGCTCGTCCAGGTGGCGGTGCTGGCCGGTCTGCTGGCGGGGTGCTCGGAACCGGCGGAGGACAGCGGGACCAAGCCGTCGGCCTCGGCCAGCGGGGCGGCGGACTCCGCCGGCCGGCGCGAGGGGGACGACGTCGCCGTGCGCGGCGGCTCGGTCGGGAAGAAGGGTTCCGCCTGCGAGCTGCCGGTGTCCTTCGACACGGCGGAGAACTGGAAGGCGGAGGCCGTCGACGCCGGGGCGGAGGGCGGGGACGAGGTCGCCGCCGAACTGGCCGAGGCGCTGCTGCACCAGGGCCCCTTCACCGCCGCGTGCGAGATCGACGCCAAGCCCGCCGGGAACATCGGCTTCATCCGGGTGTGGACCGGCGAGGCGGGCGCGAAGGCCGGTGACGCGCAGGCCCTGCTGCGGGAGTTCGTGAAGGCCGAGGGCGCCACGAGCAAGGCGAAGTACAGCGACTTCTCCTCCGACTCGAAAGTGTCCGGCGCCGAGGTCGAGTACCTCTACACCAGTGAGGCCCTGGAGGAGACGAAGAAGGAGCGGGCCTTCCTCACCGTGACGCCGCGGGGCCCCGTCGTCGTCCACCTCGGCGGCTTCGACACCCGGGAGCACGAGGACATGCTCCCGGCGTACGAGCTGGCCAAGCGGACGCTGCGCGCCAGCTGAGCCGGACCTCGGGCCCGGCCTCGGGCCAACCTCTGGTCAACCTCTGAGAATCGCTCGCACAGGCATCCACGGCGCGGCACAGGGCAGAACTCCCCCGGACGGATCACCGATCGGGGGAGGTTCTCTTGTCCACCACCGGAACGACCGCCGGAGCGCCCGCGCCCGCGCAGGAGCCCGGCCTCAAACGGGTGCTCGGCCCCAAGCTGCTGATCCTCTTCGTGATCGGCGACATCCTCGGCACCGGCATCTACGCGACGACCGGCAAGGTCGCCGGGAAGGTCGGCGGGGCCCTCTGGCTGCCCTTCGTCATCGGCTTCGTCGTGGCGATCCTGACGGCGGCCTCGTACGTCGAACTGGTCGGCAAGTACCCGAAGGCGGCCGGGGCGGCCCTCTACACCCAGAAGGCGTTCAAGCTGCCCTTCCTGACGTTCATCGTCGCGTTCATGGTGATGTGCTCGGGCCTGTCGTCGGCGAGCGCCGCCGCCCGCGCCTTCAGCGGCGACTACCTGGGCGAGCTGACGAACGACGCGCTGCCGCCCACGCTGGTCGCCATCGCCTTCATCGTCCTGCTGGCCGCCCTGAACCTGCGCGGCGTCTCGGAGTCGGTGAAGACGAACGTCGTCCTGACCCTCGTCGAGCTGACCGGGCTGGTGATCATCCTCGCGATCGGCGCGTGGGCGGTCCTCCACGGCGACGGGGAGCCGTCGCGCCTCACCGAGTTCGAGGCGAGCGGCTCGGGATACGCCCTGCTCACGAGCGTCCTGGGTGCCACGGCCCTGGGGTTCTTCGCCTTCGTGGGCTTCGAGGACTCGGTGAACATGGCGGAGGAGACCAAGGACCCGGTCAGGACGTTCCCGCGCGCGATCTTCGTCGGGGTGGCGGTGACGGGCACGATCTACGTCCTGGTGGCGCTGGTGTCGTCGCTGCTGGTGGACCACGAGACGCTGGAGGGCTCCAGCGGGCCCCTGCTCGAAGTGGTGAAGGCCGGCGGCGTGGACTTCCCGCACAAGCTCTTCGCCCTCATCGCGCTGTTCGCGGTCACCAACTCCGCGCTGATCAACATCATGATGGCCTCCCGCCTCTGCTACGGCATGGCCAACGAACGCATCCTGCCGCGCGGGATGGCTCGGGTCCTCCCCCGCCGCCGCACACCGGTCGTGGGCATCGTCTTCGTCACCGTCCTCGCGATCGGCCTGGTCTCCACCGGTGAGATCGAGGGCCTCGGCGACACGACCGCCTTCCTGCTCCTCTGCGTCTTCGCCACCGTCAACATCGCGGTGCTGGTCCTCCGCAGGGACCGGGTGGACCACGCCCACTTCCGCACGCCGACGGTCCTCCCGGTCCTCGGCGCCGTCACGGCCCTCGTGCTCGCGAGCCCGCTGGCCGACCGGCCGGCCGAGGTCTACGTCCGCGCGGCCGTCCTGCTGGCCATCGGCATCGCCCTGTGGGCGGTGAACAAGCTGGTGCTCAGGGTGCGCGGCGAGGTCTGACCTCCCGTCGGCGGCGTCCGCCCGGACGCCGCCGCGCTCTCCCTTCGGCAGAGGCGAGGAGCGGTCTACACGCGCCCCGCCGTCATCGCCCTCGCCGGTCGCCTGCCGCCGCCGGGGCCCGCGTCGCCCGCGCCGGCGCCCGTCGAGCGGTAGCCGGTCACGCGCTTGCCGGCGGGGGCGCCGCCGCGGGACGACAGCCAGTCCACGCGGACCCAGAGGAGGTGGCCGTCGGCGCGTTCCCGGCGGCCGAGGCGGCCCGCCTTGAGCCACAGGCCGGTGCCGGCGCCGGCGAGGAGCATCCCGCCCGCCGCCGGGACGGCGAACGACGACGCCACCGCCGCGGCGAACGCCAGCGACAGCCACCAGCGGTGTCCGCGCCGCCAGTTCCGCAGGGTCACCGCGCGGTCCTGGAGCACATCGTGCTTGCCCGCCCGCGCGGCCCCGCGCGCCAGTTCCGTGTACCGCCCCCGCCGCAGCGCCGCGACCACCACGGCCGTGACCAGGAACAACGCCGCTCCGGCGAGCACCCCGATCCGCCGTCCGGTCAGCCCCGAGGGCACCAGACCGGCACCCGCCGCCACCACTCCGAGCCACCACATCGGTGCCGCCCCGGCCCGCACCACGACGGCCACCCGAGCCAGCCCCTGTCCTCCGCGCGCCACTCTCCCGCCTCCCGTGTCCCAGGTTCGGTTTCCCTGTCGTACGTCAGTCGCCAGGCACGTTAACCAGCGAAGGTGAAACGTGCCTGAGAAAGCGAAATACCACTGACCGGCCCCGAACCCAAGAGGTGCCGCCGCACGAACGAGGCGTCACCCGGCGATCCGCCGCACGCAGGGCGCGCTACTCCACGAACAGTCCCCGGGCCGCGGCCTTGGCGTCGAAGTCCTCCAGACTCGCCTGCGCCTGGGGAAGGTCGTCGCACATGGCCTCCAGCAGCACCCGGCCGAGCAGCATCGGCGCGCAGGCCGTGTCGAAGGCCAGCCCGGTCCCGACGGCGGCGGGGAGCAGCAGGTCGGAGACCTTGGCGACGGGCGCGAACGCGGAGTCGGCGACCGTGACGACCGTCAGCCCGGCCTCCTTGGCGTACGCGAGGATGTCGACGACCTCGCGCGGGTGCCGGGGCAGCGCGAAGCACAGCAGCGCGCTCGCGCCGGCGCGTACCGCCGCGTCGATCCGGTCGTGCAGCATGCTGCCGCCCTCGTGGAGCAGCCGTACGTCGGGGTGGACCTTCGCGGCGAAGTACGCGAAGCCGTACGCCTGGGCGGCGGCGGCCCGCAGCCCGAGCACCGGCAGCGGCCTGGACGCGGCGAGCAGCCGCCCGGCCCGGGCGACCGGGGCGGGGTCGGCGAGCGCCTCGGCCAGATGCCGCAGGTTCTCGATCTCGGCCTCGACGGCCTGCTGGTACTCGTTGAGGGCGGCGGCGGCCGAGGCGGGCTCGGCGGGCGCGACCTCGCGCAGATGCCGGCGCAGCGCCGGGTAGCCGTCGAAGCCGAGCGCCACGGCGAACCGGGTCACCGACGGCTGGCTCACCCCGGCGAGTTCGGCCAGCTCCACGCTCGACAGGAACGGCACGTCCGCGGCCCGCCGGACCATGCTGTGGGCGATCCGCCGCTGGGTGGGCGTCAGCCGGTGCCCCTCGAACAGCGTCTGGAGGCGCGCGGCGGGGCTGTCCGCACCGCCCGCCGCCCCCGTGCCGCCGGTGTTCCGCTCGGCGCTCATGACGCGCTCCCCCTCTGCGTTCCTGCCTGCACCTGCGTCCGGGCGTCCGCCGGGACATCCGTCCAGATCTCCGTGAACCGGTCGAGCAGTACGGCCGCCGCGCCCACATCGTTCGTCAGCGGCCGGTCGGCGGTGTCCGCGTCGAGCACGGCCTCGGCCAGTTCCAGTGCCCGCGCGACCGGCAGCCCCGGCTCGGGTCTCAACTCACGCTGACGCAACGCCCGTACGGCGGCGACGAGTTCGCAGCCCACGACGAGGCGGTACGCGCCGCACGCCCGCACGGTCTGCCGGGCGGGCAGTTCCTCGCCGATCGCCCCGGCGTGGCTGCGCAGCAGCCGCAGGCCGTGCTCGGCGGCGGCCTCGGTGGGCACGGCCTCGGTGCGGTTGGCGCCGACGCCGGTGGAGCGGCCGTAGACCCGCCCGATGGCCGCGATGCGCCGGGCGGCGTCCCAGGACTCCTCGACGCGGCCGAGCGCCCCGCCGTCGGGGACGGGCCGCGCGTGGCCGTCGGCGAGCCGCACGACATCGGCCACGCCGAGCCCGCGGCCGTCGAGTACGACGAGCCCAGTAGCAACCACCCACGACCTCCCTCGGCCGGCTCCCCGACCCCACCCTATTCAGCCACCGAGAACTCTGCATGACCCTATGCAGCCCCTTCAAGGCACACCCCTGCACGACCACCGAGGGAGAACGGTGGGACGGGGGCTGGGCTCAGGGGGAACAGGGGGGCTGTCCCCAGTGTCGGGGGGCCGGGCGGTGCCTACCGTGAGGGTATGACCGGAATGGATGGCCGTGACGTGCAGCTCGGGGACGCCGAGCTCAAGAAGGAACTCGCCGCGACCCTGCACGCGCGCAGGGAGCTGGGTGAGGACTACGAGTCCGCCCTCGTGGAGTCGTTCCTGGAGAAGGTGGACCAGCGGATCGACGGGGCGGTCGACCGCCGGGTCCGGCGCCAGGTCGCGGAGCAGCAGATGGTGGTGGCCCGCGGCCCCCGTTCCCCCAGGTCCACCGACTCCTGGGGCGAGCGCTACGGCTTCGGCGTCGTCTCCCTCGTCGTCGCCATCCCGCTCTCCGGCATCGGCGGCGGCGTGGCCGAACTCCCCGGCCTCTTCGTGACCTGGGCGGGCATCGTCGGCGTGAACGTGGCCTGGGCCCTGCGCACGTCCCCGCGCCTGGGCAGGCGGAAGGCCGACAGGTCCGGTGACCCGGACTGGCAGGAGTAGGAGTGCGCCGCGCGTAGAAGTATGCGCGGGGACCGCCGCACCCCCGTGTGACGGGGGGCGGGACGACGGCGGTCCCCGCGGGGACGCGGGCCGGGTCAGGCCGGGCTTCGCGTCCGTGGCGTCCATGGAGGTCCGGGAGCCGCTCCGGAGGTCCTTGACGCCGTTTCGGGTGCCGGCCGGGGCGGGGAGCCTCCCCCAGTGCTGAACGTTTGGGAGGTACCCCCACCGCCCTGCCGACACCCACTAATGTGCCGGGCCCGTGTTAAGCGGGTGCTGCGCGGACGTGACGCGCTCGTACCACTTCTGCGAAGTCGCACGCGATACCCGCGCAAATCTTCACCCTTGGGGCCCTCTTGGAGTGATTCCTCCCGGCCGGCCTCCCGCTCGGCCCTGTCCGCCTACTGCCTGACCCCGTCCTTGGCGAGGAACGACAGCAGGTCCTGCCGGCTGACGACCCCGGTTGGCTTGCCCTCGACCAGCACGATCGCCGCGTCGGCCCGGCCGAGCACGGACATCAGGTCGCCGACCGGCTCACCGGAACCGACCTGCGGCAGCGGCGCCGACATGTGCTTCTCCAGCGGGTCGTCGAGCGAGGCCCGCTGGGTGAACAGCGCGTCGAGCAGCTCGCGTTCGACGACGGAGCCCACGACCTCGGCGGCCATGACGTCCGGGTGCCCGGCGCCCGGCTTCACGATCGGCATCTGGGAGACGCCGTACTCGCGCAGCACGTCGATCGCCTGACCGACCGTCTCGTCCGGGTGCATGTGGACGAGCGAGGGGATGGAGCCGCCCTCCTTGTGGGTGAGGACGTCGGCGACACGGGCGCTCGGCCCCTCGTCCTCAAGGAAGCCGTAGTCGGCCATCCACTCGTCGTTGAAGATCTTGCTGAGGTAGCCGCGCCCGCTGTCGGGGAGCAGGACCACCACGACGTCGTCCGGTCCGAGCCGCTCGGCGACGCGCAGCGCGGCGACGACCGCCATGCCGCAGGAGCCGCCCACCAGCAGGCCCTCCTCCTTGGCCAGCCGCCGGGTCATCTGGAACGAGTCCTTGTCGGACACGGCCACGATCTCGTCGGCGACGGTCCGGTCGTACGCCGTCGGCCAGAAGTCCTCGCCGACACCCTCGACCAGGTACGGCCGCCCGGAGCCGCCGGAGTACACGGAACCCTCGGGGTCGGCGCCGACGACCTGGACGCGGCCGTCGCTGACCTCCTTGAGGTAGCGCCCGGTGCCGGAGATGGTCCCGCCGGTGCCGACGCCGGCCACGAAGTGGGTGATGCGCCCCTCCGTCTGCTCCCACAGCTCAGGGCCGGTCGAGTGGTAGTGCGACTCGGGATTGTTGGGGTTGGAGTACTGGTCCGGCTTCCAGGCGCCGGGCGTCTCGCGCACCAGCCGGTCGGAGACGTTGTAGTACGAGTCGGGGTGCTCGGGGGCGACGGCCGTGGGGCAGACGACGACCTCGGCGCCGTACGCGCGCAGCACGTTGATCTTGTCGGTGCTGACCTTGTCGGGGCACACGAAGATGCACTTGTACCCCTTCTGCTGCGCGACGATCGCGAGCCCGACGCCGGTGTTGCCGCTGGTGGGCTCGACGATCGTGCCGCCGGGCCGCAGCTCGCCGCTCTTCTCCGCCGCCTCGATCATGCGCAGGGCGATGCGGTCCTTCACGGACCCGCCGGGATTGAAGTACTCAACCTTGGCCAGGACGGTCGCCTGGATGCCCTCGGTCACGCTGTTGAGCCTCACGAGCGGGGTGTTGCCGACGAGGCTGATCATCGAGTCGTGGAATTGCACCGTTGTCTCCGGAGCCGCAAAAGTGATGGTCTTGATGTCCCGCCAGCCTAAGCCCCGCCCCTCTTGATCTCCTCACTGTTCACTCGCCGCATGGATTGGCCGAGGGCCGCTACGGGGCAATGAGTGGGTGTACGGCTACGAGGAGGTGGCGGCGGCGCATGTCGAGCATGTCCAGAGCGAGGGTGGCCCGGCGCATCGCGGCGGGCGCGGCGTACGGCGGCGGCGGCATCGGACTGGTCGGTGCGGCGGCCGTCGGCGTACTGCTGGCCGAGGTGCGGATGGCCAAGCGGGCCGTCGGCAACGGCAACAGTCCGCACCCGCCGAGCGCGGAGGGCCTCTACGGCCGCTCCTACGGCAGGGGGTACGGCCGCCCCTTCGGCCCGTTCGCCCCGTACGACGGCGCGTACGACGCCTCCGACGACCCGCCGCTCCGTCTGGTCATGCTCGGTGACTCCACCGCCGCCGGGCAGGGCGTCCACCGGGCCCGGCAGACGCCGGGCGCCCTCCTCGCGTCGGGGCTCGCGGCGGTGGCCGAACGCCCGGTGGAGCTGCGGAACGTCGCGCTGCCGGGTGCCCAGTCGGACGACCTGGACCGCCAGGTCGCGCTGGTGCTGGAGGACCCGGCCCGGGTCCCCGACGTCTGCGTGATCATGATCGGCGCGAACGACGTCACCCACCGCATGCCGCCGACCCGCTCGGTGCGGCACCTGTCGGCCGCGGTACGCCGGCTGCGCACGGCCGGCGCGGAGGTCGTCGTCGGCACCTGCCCCGACCTCGGCACGATCGAGCCCGTGCAGCAGCCCCTGCGCTGGCTCGCCCGACGGGCCTCGCGGCAGCTGGCGGCCGCCCAGACGATCGGCGTCGTCGAACAGGGCGGCCGCACGGTGTCGCTGGGCGACCTGCTGGGCCCCGAGTTCGCGGCGAACCCGCGCGAGCTGTTCGGCCCCGACAACTACCACCCCTCGGCGGAGGGGTACGCGACGGCTGCGATGGCCGTGCTCCCCACCGTGTGCGCGGCGCTCAACCTGTGGCCCGCGGAGGAGGAGCGTCCCGATGTCTCCCGCCGCGAGGGCTTCCTGCCGGTCGCCCGGGCGGCCGCCGAGGCGGCGTCCGAGGCCGGCACGGAGGTGACGGCGGCGATGCCGACGGGGCCGCGGGGGCCGTGGGCGCTCCTGAAGCGGCGCCGTCGCCGGCGGGTGCCGGCGACGGACCCGGCCCCCACGACGGCGGCCGAACCGTCCGCGTGACGCCGGGCGCCTGGCAGCTCGGGGGGCGGGCGGTTTGGCGGGTGCGGGTGGGTGGGGGCTGGTCGCGCAGTTCCCCGCGCCCCTGAAGGCTTGGGCCTGCGGCCCCGCCTTCAGCGGGATGGCGCCGTCGAGAAGCACGGGGCGCAGTCCTGGTCGCTTTTCAGGGGCGCGGGGAACCGCGCGAACGGCCACGACGGGCCCGCACCCGCCAGAACCACCCGCACCCCCGGGCTACAAGGCGCCCGGCCCCAAAAAAGCAAGCGCTTAGAAAAGTGCGGCCGGTGTCACACCCCCATGCCCGTGACCTCGCCCATACGTACGGGTAACTTCCCCCACAGCCCTGCCCCCGCGCGCTACGGGGGGCACCATACGTACGCCAATGGAGCCGTGATGCCCGAAGCCGTGATCGTCTCAGCCGCCCGATCCCCCATCGGCCGCGCCTTCAAGGGCTCGCTCAAGGACCTGCGCCCCGACGACCTGACCGCCACCATCATCAAGGCGGCCCTGGACAAGATCCCGGCGCTGGACCCCAAGGACATCGACGACCTGATGCTCGGCTGCGGTCTCCCCGGCGGCGAGCAGGGCCACAACCTCGGGCGGATCGTCGCCGTACAGATGGGCATGGACCACCTGCCCGGCTGCACGGTCACCCGTTACTGCTCCTCCTCGCTGCAGACCTCCCGGATGGCCCTGCACGCCATCAAGGCCGGCGAGGGCGACGTCTTCATCTCGGCCGGCGTCGAGATGGTGTCCCGCAGCGTGAAGGGCACCAGCGACGGCATGCCCGACACCCACAACCCGCTCTTCGCCGAGGCGGAGGCCCGCACCGAGGCCGTGTCGAAGTCGGTCGGCGCCTCGTGGCACGACCCGCGCGAGGACGGCCTGCTCCCCGACCCGTACATCTCGATGGGGCAGACCGCCGAGAACCTGGCCCGCTCCTGGGGCGTGACCCGCCAGGACATGGACGAGTTCGGTGTCCGGTCGCAGAACCTCGCCGAGGAAGCCATCAAGAAGGGCTTCTGGGAGCGCGAGATCACCCCCGTCACGCTGCCCGACGGGACTGTGGTCAGCAAGGACGACGGGCCCCGCGCCGGCGTCACCCTGGAGGCCGTGCAGGGCCTGAAGCCGGTCTTCCGCGAGGACGGCCTGGTCACCGCCGGCAACTGCTGCCCGCTCAACGACGGCGCCGCCGCCCTCGTGATCATGTCCGACACGAAGGCCCGCGAGCTGGGCCTGACCCCGCTCGCCCGGATCGTCTCCACCGGCGTCTCGGGCCTGTCCCCCGAGATCATGGGCTACGGCCCGGTGGAGGCGTCCAAGCAGGCCCTCTCCCGCGCCGGCCTGACCATCGGCGACATCGACCTCGTCGAGATCAACGAGGCGTTCGCCGCCCAGGTGATCCCCTCGTACCGCGACCTGGACATCCCGCTGGAGAAGCTGAACGTCAACGGTGGCGCCATCGCCGTCGGCCACCCCTTCGGCATGACCGGCGCCCGGATCACCGGCACGCTGATCAACTCCCTCCAGTTCCACGACAAGCAGTTCGGTCTGGAGACGATGTGCGTCGGCGGCGGCCAGGGCATGGCGATGGTCATCGAGCGCCTCAGCTGACCGCCCCGCCGTCACCGCGGGGGAACCCGGCGTGACGCTGTGGCCCGGAGCCCCGGAATCCCGGGGGCTCCGGGCCGTTTTGTGATCCAATCTCCCCCAGGATGTGACCTATCTCCCCCGGGAGAGCGATTTACGCAGGTCAGAGCCGTTTCACCACGAAACACCCAGGCAAAGTCCTGTCCCTTTCGTGACGTTACGCACTGACAGCTGGTTAGTCCGCCCTTCAAGCTGATGTAGGAAGTCGGGGGTCGACTTTGAACCGGGAGTACGTCAGTGAGCGCCATGCCGATCGCCTTGCTGCTCACCACGGCCGCCACCGCCGCCGTGGGCGTCGCCGTCCTGCGCACCCTCAGCGGGCTGCGCCGTCAGGTCGCCGCTCTGCGGGACGAACTGGCCGAGAGCCGTCCCGCCGGTGCGCGGGCCGTGGTGCCCGCCGCCCGTCCGGCCGCGGACACGGAGGAGATACGCGCCGCCGTCGCCGAGGCGCTCGCCGAGGAGCGGGAGCGTGAGCTGGCCGAGGCGCGGGCGTTCTGGGCCGCCCAGGAGGCCCGTGACGCCTCCGACGCGCCCTCCCTGCTGGGTCTGCCCGACAGTGAGCTGTTCCTGCCCCGGCAGTCCGATTTCGCGGGTCTGGAGCATCTGGAACCGGTGACCGAGCCGAGCCTGGAGGGCGACGAGTTCGCCGGGGAGTCGGCGGAGCTGGCCGCGGCCCGCCGCCGCCACCCCTCGCACCCCGACTTCGTGCCGGTGCAGTCCCCGGTCACCAACGACCACGAGCGCACCGTCGCCTGTCTGGAGGACCTGGCCGCCTCCCGTACCGAGCTGGCCGACGTCCGTCCGGGCCCCCTCGGCACGCTCGACGTGTACGTCTTCGCCGACGGCACCACCCTGTGCATGACCCCCGGTCACCGGGAGACCGCCGAGCGCCTCGCCAGGGCCCTCCAGGCCGGTGACGCCCCGGTCCTGCTGGGCGGCTCGGGCATCTCGGGCGCGTACACCCTCACCTTCGAGTGCGGCGACGACGTGGTCTACATCCTGGCGGACCGGGTCATCGCATCCCTGTAGGCGATCCGCGAGGGGCGCCCGGCGGGATCTACACACCCGCTCGCTTCTGGGCCTCCTCCACCAGCGCCACCGCCTCCGCCAGCCCGGCCTCGTCGGTCAGGACCAGCGCGAGATCGTTCCCGGCGACCATCACCTGGTCCGCCGCCGCGAACATCCCGGCGTCCGGCATCTCCCGGGGTGGTTCGTCCGGGGTCTCCAGCCGCTGGGCACGCAGTGCCAATTCCCTGGCCAGCCCCAGTGCCTCCGCCGCGGCGCCACGCTGCAACCGGCTCTGCGGCGCGGCCCGCAACCGGTCGGCGAAATGGTCCACGGCACGGGTCAACGGCGTCGTATCAAGCACGCCGCGAGCGTACGCGCAGGAGCCGGACTGTTGCCAATACGCCGCCACTCAGGCAACGTGACCTGAAGGACCGGCTTACATTTCCTTTCGTCCGGAGGCGCCGATGTCCCAAGTCTTCTCCGAGGAGACCCATCGCAATCTGCTCGCCCGCATCCCCCATTGCACCGGTCGTGAAGTCTCCGACTGGCTGCGCAAAGTCGATGAAGGCCCCGCTCTCTTCAACTTCGAGGAGAAGGTCAGCTGGCTCCGGCACGAGTACGACCTCGCGTACGGCCACGCCAAGGCGATCGTTCATGAGTACGACCTGAGGAGGGCCGCGAGGAAGCTCCGCTGAGGGCGCCGTGACACCACGAAGGGCCCCCCGACCGTGAGGTCCGGGGGCCCTTCGCCTGACTGCGGGCGGGCGGGCGCGTGGCCCGCCCCCTGCCGGCCGTCCTAGTCGTCGCCGCTGAAGATGGCGACCAGACGGAGCATCTCGATGTAGATCCACACCAGGGTCATGGTGAGGCCGAACGCGGCCAGCCAGGACTCCTCACGCGGGGCGCCGTACGCGATGCCGTCCTCGATCTGCTTGAAGTCGAGGGTCAGGAAGAACGCGCCGAGCAGGATCGCGAAGATGCCGACGATCGCGCCGAGCGGGCCCATGCTGCGCAGACCGCCGTCGGGGGCGACCCCGAAGACGACCAGCAGGAGGTTGACCGCCATCACCAGGATGAACGCGATCGCGATGGTCAGACCGATACGGGCGTACCGCGCGGTGACCCGGATCCAGCCGGCCTTGTAGACCAGCAGAGTGGCGCCGGAGACGGCCAT
Source organism: Streptomyces sp. NPDC030183 (assembly GCF_055573455.1). Taxonomy (NCBI): domain Bacteria; kingdom Bacillati; phylum Actinomycetota; class Actinomycetes; order Kitasatosporales; family Streptomycetaceae; genus Streptomyces; species Streptomyces sp. NPDC030183. The sequence continues at coordinate 382,153 of NZ_JBVIBK010000002.1, read as the reverse complement.
GGTGCCGAGCACCGCCTGGAAGGGCGCGCCGTCCCACTGGCTGTTGAACATCTCGCTGATCACGCCGAGGAACACGCCCTCGAAGGCGGCGTACGCGAGGATCAGCGCGGGCGAGGCCTTGCGCTTGAAGGACTGCACCATCGCCAGGACGAACGCGATCAGCGCGGAACCGATGGCCAGGCCCCAGCTGGTCGGCGAGACCGGCAGGAGGGCCCAGGCGAGGACGGCGCCGACGATGACCGTGCCGAGGGTCAGGCCCGTGCGCATGACGACGTCGTCCATCGTCATACGGCCGGTGGTGACCGGGGCCTGCGGCGGGGCGCCGTGCTGCAGGTCCTGCTGGGCGTACGGGTTCGTCGCGTACGGGTTGGCGCCCTGCTGGGCGTACGGGTTGCCCTGGGTGCCGACAGCTGCTCCCCCGGCCTGCGGCGCGGTGTTGAAGCCCGCGTAGCCGTTGTCGCGGCTGAACCCCCGTCGCGAGAAGACCGGGTTGCTGCTCCTCATTTCACTCCTCCATGGCCACCCTGCGTGGCCTTGGCTCAAGAGTAATAGGTAGGCAAAGGGATTGACTCTACTGCTCAGGGAGGATCTTTCCCCTGCCGTGTCATCGAACACGCTACGCGTCTCCCTGATTCCCCGCCCCGACCGCCTCAACCCCTGACCAAGCCGCTACCGGCCCGCGACCATTCGGAGATCAAGGGGGCGGCGCGGGCGGGCGTCGAGGCGGACTCCACCGCTCCTCCGGGCGCGCGGGGGCGGGGCGGGAACGAGGCAGGAGGGAAAGGGGAGGCGCGTCTGCGACCTTTCGGGTGCCGGCGGAAAGCACGCGACGAACCCGAGGGACGACCCGAGGAACCTAAGGAGAGGGATCCGGTGCCTACCCTGCTCGACACCGACCGCTCACGCGGTACGACGCCCGAGGCGTCGGCCGCGCCCGCCCCGGAGGCGACCGCTCCCGCCGCGGAGCACACCCGTGACTGGCCGCGCCTGCTGACCACGTTCGATCTGCGGGGGGCCCGCTACCGGGTCATCCCGCACGCGCCGGAGGACCGGGTCGAGGAGGCCAGCAGGCTCCGGGGCAGCCCCCTGGAGCAGTCGGCCCGGTGCCTCATGGTCCGGGTCAGGCGCGGCCGCCGCGTCATCCGGGACGTCGTCGCGGTGGTGCCGGGCGACCGGACGGTCGACCTGGTCGCGGTGGCCCGTCTGTTCGGCGGCACGGCGGCCTCGTTCACCCCACCGGAGGAGGCCGAGCGGCTCAGCGGGACCCCGCGGGGCGCCGTCCTCCCCTTCGCCTGCGGCCCCGAGCTGGAGCTCGTCGTCGCCCCGGCGCTGCTGGAGCACGAGGAGATCTACTTCACCGCGGGCCGCCTCGACCTGTCGGTCGCGATCCGGACCGAGGACTACAAGGTGCTCGCCCGCCCCCGGGTGGCGCGGATCGCCGGCTGAGCCGGCTCCGGTGCCCACGGCGGGGCTCCGGTCCGCGGCGGCGCCGTCGCGGTCCCCCTGACTCCCCGGCCGGTTGTCCCCCGGCCGGCCGGGGCTCCCACCCCGCGATCCACAGCTCCCCCACCCGCACCCGCCCCACCAGCGCCCAGACGCTGTGCGCCACCCCCCTGCTTCCGGGCCCCGCGCGAGACGGCTCCCCCCTTCCGTCCCACCGCGGGGCCCGGAATCCCCTTCCGGCCGACACCCCCGCCCCGCCCCCCATCCCGGGGAGGCGGGCGGGAACAGGACGGGAACGGGACGGGAACGAGCCCCGGCATGCTCGCCACTCAACGACCGGAGCCGGGTCGTGCGCCCGGACGGAACCTCGGAGAGGACCCAACGCCATGCCCAAGATCGTGCTCGCCTCCGGCAGCATCCGCCGGGAGTCGGCGAACGCCGCCGTGATCGCCACCGTCCGGCGGCTCCTGGAGCAGCGGGACGAGAACTACGAGGTCACGGAGCTGTCGCTGCGTCACTTCCCGCTCTTCGACGAGGACCTGGAGAGCACCGGCGGCACACCCGAACTGCTCGCCGCCAAGGCGGAGGTCGCGTCCGCCGACGTACTGATCATCAGCAGCCCCGCCTACAACGGTTACCCGTCGGGCGTCCTCAAGAACGCCCTCGACTGGCTGTCCCGGCCGGGCGACGCGGACCGCGCGCCGCTGGAGGGCCTGGCCACCGTCGTCGTCAGCGCCTCCCCGGGCCCGGCCGGCGGCGAGAACGTCCAGCCGCACGTGCGTCAGATCCTCGGCAACTGCGGCGCGAAGCTCGTCGACTGCGAGCAGGTGGCGGTCGGCAACGCGATCGCGCTCCGCACGCCCGAGGGCGTCATCACCGAGCCCTCCGTGGTCGAGGCCCTCGCCGGCCTGGTCGACGCGGTCGCCGGCCACATCGGCGCGGCGACGCCTCAGGAAGCGGCGGCGTAGCCGACCCGGTTACGGCTCCGGTCCCCCCACAACAAGAGAGAGGCGGGCTCGTGACCATGGGGGCTCGAACTGACGAAAGGCGGCTCCTGCTGGTGCTGCCCCGGCAGCGGCTCGTCCGTAAGGCCGTCGCCGCCGGATTCGACGTGTGGTCCCTGTGGGATCCGCGGCTCACCGACGCGCGGAGCCTGCGCCGGATCGAGGACGCCTCGCACGAGCTCCTGCTCACGGACCTCTCCGACGAGCGGGGGCTGCGTGCGTTGGTGCACACGACCGTGCGGCGGCACGGGATCGGCCATGTGCTGCATCTGTCCGCCGACGACGCGCTGGACCGGGTGCTGCCGGCGCTGGAAGAGGCATGGCGGCTCGGACGGGCCCCCAACCCGCCGTCCGCCGTCCGTGCGCTGAGCCGCGTCCGCCCCGCCCCTCATGATCCGATCCCTCGTCCCGGTCCCTCCGGCCCTGTGCCGGAGTGGCCGGGATTCAGCGTTCAGGCGTTCTCCACGCAGGGACGACATCAGGTCATCGGGGTGACCGCCCGGCACGGCACGGGCCACCTCCATCCGGCTCCGCCCGCGGCCCTCGACCGGCCGGCGGTGGACCGGCTGGTCACCCGCGTACTGGACGCCGCGGGGCACCGCTTCGGACCGGCGCACTTCGAGGTCGCGGCCACCCCGGAGGGCCCTCGGGTCCTTTCGGCGCGGGCCGGTCTGGGCGGTGACCGTATTCCGCTGCTCGTGGACATCGCCCGCGGCCTCGATCTCGAGGCCGCGGTGTTCGACTCCCTCCTGGGCAAGGAGTTGGGCCCGGTCCCCGAGGCCGCCCGTTTCGCCGCGATCGATTTCTTCCGCATACCCGCGGGGCGGCTGCGCACGGTCGCCGGAATCGACAGCATCTGCGCCCTGCCGTATACCCAGGCGGTGAATTTTCCCTATTCCCCGGGGGATTCCGTGCCGGTCCCCCATGGGACCGGGAACGGATATGTGGTCGTGTCGGGTGAAACGGCGGAGGAGGCGGCTCGGCGCAGCGGTATCGCACGGGGACTGCTGCGTGCCGACGTACGGAAGGAGAAACCGGTCGAGAAGCCGGTTTCGGGAACGGACGACAAGCCGGAGAAGGCACCGGGACGGGTCCCGGCGCAAAGACGGGTAGGAAGGCGGGAAGAGGCGCGGGAATGAGGCGGTAACGGTGCTGTTTTCCCAGCTCAGAGGCGAGGAAGACGCAGGTCGGAAGTCAGGAACGGCACGGGAGGAGGTACTGGAAATCTCGGTGGCGTCAGAGGAAATGACAACCACCGAAGGGGCACAGAATGCGCGGCAAGATGACCGGCGTGATCGGCGTTATCGCTACGGCTGGCATGTGGGGGATTGCTGTGACAGGTCCGGTCGGTTCTCTGCTGGCGGACGACCACGGGCCCTCCGGCGCATCCGCGCGACTCGTCCTCGCCGACGACCACGGCCCCTCGGTCGCGCCCCTCGACGACCACGGCCCCTCGGTCGCGGCGGCCTCCGGTCCGCTGAACGACGACCACGGCCCCTCGGTCGCGTCCGCGTCGGGGCCCCTGAACGACGACCACGGGCCGTCGGTCGTGCGGCGGTCGCCCGTGCTCCTGGCCGCGTGAACCACCCTGCACGCCGTCCCATCTGACGGCCACCGCACGGATCCGGGCCCCGGCCTCACCAGAGGCCGGGGCCCGACGTCTGTTCCGGCGCCGGTCACCGGGGACCGGCCGGGGCCGGGTCAGGCGAGCCGGCGGGCGTCGCGCGGTACTCCCATCTCGGCGAAGAGCTCGTCGGCCCGGCGGCGGTGCTCGTAGGCGGCGTCGACGTCGCCGAGTTCCTCGCCGGCCCTGGCGAGCCCGTGCAGGGCCTGTGCCGTCTCGTAGCGGAACGCTATGCCGGAGGCCAGGTCATGGGCGTTGCGGTGTCTGTCCCTGGCCTCGGAGAACTTCCCCAGCGCGCGCAGCACCCGTCCGGCCGCGTTCTCCACCGTGGCCCGGCGCGCGGTGGTCTCGGCGGCCGCCAGTTCCGTGGCGCGCTCGATGTAGGGCAGCGCCTGCTCGGGCCGGCCGAGCATCACCCAGGCGTCGGCGCAGTAGGACAGGATGAGGGCCGTGTTGGCGGGCTTGTTCAGCCGGTCGCAGAGTTCCAGGGCCTCGTCGAGCCGCTCCAGGGCGGTCTGCGGTCTTCGCAGGCCCAGCAGGGCCAGGGCCAGCGTCGACAGCGAGACGATCGAGTTGCTGATCTCCCCGATCTCCCGGTACAGCGCGAGCGAGCGGGTGGCCGCGTCGGCCGACTCCTGGTACCTGCCGAGCCGGGCGTTGACCGAGCTGAGCAGCCCGAGGCTCACCGCCTCCTCCCGCACCTCACCGAGCTCCTGCTGCACGCGGGCCGAGCCCGTGAGCAGTTCCAGCGCCTCGGCGAACTTGCCGAGGCTGTTGTAGACCTGGCCCAGCCGGCTCATGCACACGGCCTCGCCGAGCCGGTCGCCGGCGCGGGCGACGTCCAGCGCCTCCCGCAGATGCGCGGCGGACTCCTCGTACAGGCCGAGCCGCCACTGGCCCATCGCCAGGTTGGTCAGGCTGATGCGCAGCAGGACCGGCTGCCCGAGGCTGCGGGCGGCGGCCACGGCGGCCCGGTTGGTCTCCTGGAGGTCGTGGGGGTAGTTCCTGATGTGGGAGTGGAAGCCGAGGGCGCGCGGCAGGTAAGCGGCGTGCAGCAGATGGCCGTTCTCCACCGCCAGGTCCACCGCGGACAGCAGGCTGTCCCGCTGCCGGTCCAGCCAGTGGAGGGCCTCGTCGGCCGAGGCGAAGCCGGGGTGGAGCGGGCGGCCGGGCGGCAGGAACTCCGGGAACCGGGGCCGTTTCGGGAAGAGCGTGTCGCAGGCGTTCTCCGCCGTCAGCAGATAGTGGTCCAGGAGGCGTCCCACGGCCTGGTTCTCCTCCTCGCCGGCCTGCTGGGTGCCGAGCAGGCCCCGCGCGAAGCTCCTGACGAGATCGTGCATGCGGTACCAGCCGGGCTCGCGCTGTTCCAGCAGGTGGGCGTCGAGGAGATGCTCCAGGACCTCCTCGGCGTCGTGGGGATGGCAGTCGAGGAGCGCCCCGGCGTCCGCGGGGTCGATGTTCCGGCCCGGGTGCAGGCCCAGCAGCCGGAAGGCGGTGCGCTTGCCCTCGTCCATGGCCTGGTACGACATGCGCAGCACCACGGCGACGCTGCGGCCGGTGGAGTTGAGCTCGTCCAGCCGGCGGGTCTCGTCGCACAGCCGGTCCACGAGCCGCTGGATCGTCCAGTGCGAGCGGTTCCTGAGGCGGGCGGCGGAGATCCGGATGGCGAGCGGCAGTCGGCCGCAGAGCTGGATGAGCTGGGCGCACGCCTCCGGTTCGCGTTCCACCCACTCCCTGCCGAGGGTCCTGGCCAGCAGTTCGGTGGCGTCGTCGTCGGTCAGCACGTCCAGCGAGAGCCAGCGGGCGCCGTCCAGGTCGACCAGGCGGGGGCGGCTGGTGACGATGGTCAGGCAGTCGGGGGAGGCCGGGATCAGGGGCATGACCTGGTCGGCGGTGGCGGCGTTGTCGAGGACGATCAGCAGTCTGCGCTGCGCGGTGATCGAACGCCACAGCGCGGTACGGGCCGCGGGGTCGTCGGGCAGTTCCTCGCTGGGCACCCCCGCCGACGCCAGCAGCGCGTCCAGCGCGGCGGCCGAGCTGAGCGGCTCCTGGCCGGGGGTGAATCCGCGCATGTCGACGAAGAGCTGGCTGTCCGGCCAGTACGGGGCGAGCCGGTGCGCGGCCTGCACGGCCAGCGCGGTCTTGCCGCTGCCGCCCATGCCGTCGATGGCGATGATGTGCGCCCAGACGCCGTCCTTGTCGAGGGCCGTCTCCCGGATCCAGTCCATCTCGGCCGCCCGGCCGGAGAAGTCCCGCAGCGCGTACGGCAGCGTGCTCGGCGACGAGGGCAGGGCCGGGACCGGCGGCGCGGGCGCGGCGGAGGGCGTCGACGCGGGCACGGCGGGCACGGCGGGGAAGGACGGCGATGCGGGCGCGCCGGGCTCGGCCGGTGGCCGAGAAGGGGCGGCGGCGGGGGGCGGGGCCTGGTCCCGTACCGGCTCGGGGAGGGCCAGTTCGGGGCTCTGGCGCAGGATGTCCTCGTACAGCTTCGTCAGGGCCGCGCTGGGGTCGATGCCCAGTTCCTCGGCGAGCAGGTGCCGGACGCGCCCGTACTCCTCCAGGGCCTCGGCCTGCCGTCCCGTGCGGTACAGGGCCAGCATCAACTGCCCGCGCAGGGTCTCGCGCAGCGGGTGCTGGTTGACCAGCACCCGCAGCTCGCCGACGACCTGCGACGCCTCACCGGTCGACAGCTGGAGGTTGAACAACTGCTCGGCGGCCGCCAGGTGCTGCTCCTCCAGCGCCGCCGACGCCGCGTCGATGACCGAGCCGCCGAAGCCCGCCATCACCGGGCCCCGCCACAGCTCCATCGCCGCTCTCAGTTCTTCCGCCGCGAGGGCCCGACGGCCTTCCTCCACGGCTTTGCGCGCTCTTCGCAGGCGGGAGCGGTACTGGCTGAGGTCCAGCTGGTCCTCGCCCACCGACACCCGGTAGCCGGGCCCGTCGGTCAGGATCATCTCGGCCCCGCCCGGTATGCGCTGGCGCAGTTCGGCGACCGCCTTGCGGATCTGGTGCGAGGCGCTGATCGGCGGATTCTCGTCCCAGGCCGCCTCCACCAGACGGGGCACGGGAACGACGCGGTTCGCCTCCAGGAGCAGCATCACCAGTGTGCGCGATCGGAGGGCCCCGCCGAGTTTCAGCGGCGAGTCCTCGCACCAGCCTTCGAGAACGCCAAGGATTCGGAATCTCGGGCTCCGAATTTCTGCAGCACGATGTGCCATCTTCGCACAGCCCCCCGTCGACGATCTTTCAGGTCTGATCGACAGCTGCCAGATTCTACGCAGGCTTGTTCGATCGCATCAATTGATCCTTGTACGCTCCGCAACCGCAGTGTCACGGTAAACGCTTATTTCCTGTGACGACCCCCCGGGTCAACCGGTGGCTGTTTTCCACCCCTCGTTCCGGAGCGCCCGTTCTGTCCGCTTGGCCCGCCGCGCCAGCGACTTCCCGCCAAGCGGGACCGATGCGGAATCGCGCCGGGAAAGGCTCGGTACCGCCGACGGCCAGTGTGTTTTTTGGCCGGGAGTAGCCGCTCCGGTCGCCGTCCGGAGGGGGAAGGCCGATGTACGACCATCGCGACCATGTCGCCGAGCTGTGCTCCAGGTTGTTCGCCTCGATGCCGCGGCGCGGCCAGCGGCTGAAGGCGGAGCAGTACGTCCGGGCCCTGCTGTCGGTGCCGGGGCGCAAGACCCTGCGGAACATCGCCGACTGGATGGAGGGCGAGCCCGCCGACCGGGAGCCCGCGAAGCAGAGCGTCCACCACTTCATCAGCAACTCCTCCTGGGACTGGACGCGGGTACGGCGCGCGCTCGCCGGATACGTCGAGGACGCCGTCGCGCCCCGCGCGTGGGTCGTGCGGCCCCTGGTGATCCCCAAGGCGGGGCCGCACTCGGTGGGTGTCGACCAGCAGTTCGTGCCGCACCTCGGCATGACCGTGCACGGCCAGCAGGCGTACGGGGCGTGGCTGGCGTCCGCGCACACGGCCGTGCCCTGCGACTGGGCACTGCTGCTGACCCGTGCCTGGCTCGACGACCCCGGGCGGCGCAGCCGCGCGCAGATCCCGGCCGGGGCGCTGCCCGCCGGACCCGAGGAGGTCGCGGGCCGGCTCGCCGTCGGGGCGAGCCGCGCTCTGCCGTCGGGGCGGCCGGTCGTGGTCGACGCGGAGGGGCTCGACCCGGCGCGGCTGCTGCGGGTGCTCGGCCCGGCCGAGGTGCCCGGCGTGGTCCGCGTACCGGCGGCCACCCCGCTCCGGATCGACGCCTCGGTCCTGCACAGCTACAGCGAACGGCCGTCCACGGCCGACCAGCTCGTCGCCGGGTGCCGGCGCCTGTGGCGGCCCGCCGAAGGGCGCAGGGTGCGGGCCGCCCTGCCGGTCGTACTGCCCGCCGCCCCGCGGCAGCCGCTGCTGCTCCTCGCCGAGTGGGCGGCCGGAACCCGCGGCCCGGACCGCTACTGGCTGGCCACCGCGCCCGGCCCCGGCGCGCCCTCCGGCCTCGGCCCGTCGCGCGGTGCGCCCTGCCGCTTCGACGAGGCCCCGCTCGCGCTCGCCGCGCTGGCCGACACGGTGGAGCTGGCCTTCAGCCAGGTGGCCGAGCAGACGGGGATACGGGACTTCGCGGGACGCTCCTTCCAGGGCTGGCACCGCCACATGACCCTCGCGTCGGCGGCCCACGCGGCAGCGGTACTCCGCGACCGCCCGCTGGTGCCGGGGGTCCGCGCGGCGTAGGGCCACCCCTCGCCTCGCGGAGACGTGTTCGAGTCCGCCCCGAGTCGTGTTCCAGCTTTCCGGGTGACCGTTGCGTACGCACCGGACGCGAGGAGGCGATCATGACGAAGGCAGGGGTCGCGAGCGTCCCGGGGGGCGCCGCGCGGCGGGCGGGAGCCCCGCGACAGGTCCCGGCGCCGCGCGATCCGGCGGCCAGGCGGGCCGCCCTGGAGGCGGTGCTCGGCGACCCGGGCGACGCGGCGAACCCGCTGGGCGACGCCGCGGTGCTCGCGGCGGAGCGCCGCGGGGACCTGCCGCTCGGCGGCGAGCCGTCGCTCGCGGCGTTCGGGCTGCACGAGGACTTCGTGCCCGAGGAGCACGGCGGGCGCCTGGCGGGCCTGGACGAGGCCGCCGCCCTGCTGCGGGCGGTGTTCCGGCGGGACGCAGCGCTCGGCCGCGGCTACGGCTCCGCCTCCCTGGGCGCCGCGTTGTACGCGTGGTGCTTCGGCACCGCCGGGCAGCGCGCCGCCACCGCCCGGACGCTGCTCGCCGGTGAGCGGATCGCCGGCGGCGCGGCCGTCGAGGACGGCCTGACCGCGACCGCCGACGAGCGGGCGCCACTGCGGCTGACCGGCCGTACCGCGGGCCTGGTGAACGCCCCCCGCGCCGCCGGGTTCGTGGTGGTGCCCCGGCACACGGGCGCGGGCCCGGGCGCCGGCCCGGAGGGCGAGTCGGTGCTGCTGCTGCGCCGCGAGGACCTGCCGCCGGGCGCGGTGGGGCAGCTGTCGCCGTACGACGTCACGGTCCCGGCGCGCATCCCCGCGGGGGAACTCGTGCTGGAGGGATGGCCGGTGCCGGCCGGAGCGGTGATCGGCGAGGCCGGTGACGGCCAGTGGGTCACCCGCCGGGTGGCGCAGGCACGCCTCCCGCTGCTCCCGTCGATGGCGGTCGGCTGCGCCGACACCGCTCTGCGCACCGTGCTGACGGCGGTACTGGCGGAGCGCGGCGGGGTGCGGGGGCTGCGCTCCCGGGTCACGCGCCGCACGGTGGTGTACGCGTTCGCGGACCTGCTGGCCGCGGACTGCCTGTCGCTGGTGACGCTGCGCTCGCTGCACCTGATGCCGGAACGGTCCAGCATCTGGTCGGCGGCGGCCGGGTATCTGGTGCTGCGGCTGCTCCAGGAGGGCGTGGGCGACCTGATGACGGTGCTGGGCACCGAGTCGCTGCGGGACGGGGACGGTCTGGGCACCTTCCACAAGCAGGTGCGCGATCTCGCGGCGATGCCGCCCGGCCCCGCCGGGTCGGCCGCCGCCCTGGCCACGCTGCTGCCGCAGCTGCCGACGCTGGCACGACGTTCCTGGACGGCTGAGGGACGGCCCGCCCCGGAGGAACTCTTCCGGCCGGACGGCCCGCTGCCGCCGCTGGCGGGCGCGCGGCTGAAGCTGGCGGCGGCCGACGACGGCCTCACCGTGCTGCTCGCGCGGGCCCGCGACGGGCTGGCCGGCGAAGCGCCGACGGGCTGGCCGGCCGCGCTGTCGGACGAGCTGGCCGCGCTGCGCGACCAGTGCCGGCGGCTGCCCGAGCTGGACCCCGCCGCGCTCGCCAACCCCCGGGGCTTCGCCCTGGGCGAGCGCTACGCGCTGCTCGCCGCGGCCGCCTCCTGCCTCGGGGTGTGGCGGGCGGCCCGCGCCGCGGGCGGCGCGGGCGGGTTCCTCGCGGAGCCGGCCTGGCTGCTGACCGCGCTGGGACGGATCTCGGTACGACTCGGCCTGCCGGTGACGGCCCCCCTGGCCGACCACGAGGACGTGATGCTCTCCGAGGCCGTACGGCGCTGCCGCGAGGGCCGCAGCCTCGATCTGTACGACACCGCGCTGGGCGCACCGGCCCGGCGCCGCGAGAAGGGATGAGCATGTCCGTACGCCGTGGTCTGGCAGGACCGCCTCCGCTGCGCGTCGCCTCCCCCGACGGCCCGTGGGAGGCGCTGCGCGGCGCCCTCCGCGACGGCGGGTACGGGCTGGCGTACGGCCTGGCGAGCGAATGGGCGCCCGCGGCGCGCGGTCCCGCGCTGCGCGGGCTCCTCGGTCACGAGTACGGCCGCTACCTGGCGTTGAACGGCGAGGAGGCCCGCACCCGGTTCGCCGTGTCGCGGCTGGTGCTGAAGCACGGGGCGGCCGCGGTGCTGGGCGCGGACCCGGCCGATCTGGAGCTGGCCCGCCGTCCCAACGGCCGCCCGTACCTGCGGGGCTGCGGGCGGCTGGACGTGAGCCTCAGCCACACGGGCGACGTCGTCGCGGTGGGGCTGAGCCGGCTGGGCCCGATCGGCGTGGACGTCGAACCCCGGGGCAGGGCGGCGTACGGCACGGGGCTGGAGGAGGACGTGTGCACGGAGCATGAGCGGGCGGCCCTGGGATGGTTGCCGGAGGACGACCGGAACGCCGCGGTGATCCGGCTGTGGACGCTCAAGGAGGCGTACACCAAGGCGCTGGGCCTCGGGACGCGCCTGTCGTTCCGTTCGTTCGGGTTCACCACCCCCACGACCCGGACGGCCGCGCCGCGGCTGCTGGGCACGGACGGGCTGCCGGCCGACGACGGCGGCTGGCACTTCGAGACCCACACCCTGGACGACCACTGCACCCTCAGCGCGGCCGTGGGTCCGGCGCCGCACACCGCGACCGGGACGGTGGACGCGTCCGGGATGGTGGACAGCGGCCTGATGCGGGCGGTGGTGACCTGCTCCCGCAAGGACGCCCTGGCCACGACCGGCGCCGAGGACGGCGACGGCACGGGGAGGACCGCGTGAGCCGGCACTCCCCGGCGGAGGCCCGCATGGTCGAGGTCGACGACGGGGTCTACGCGTACGTCCAGCCGGACGGCGGCTGGTGCCTGAACAACGCGGGGCTGATCACGACCGGCGGACGGCCCGCGCTGATCGACACGGCGGCGACCGAGGCACGGGCGCTGGCGCTGAGGGAGGCGGTCGCGGCCGTCGCACCGCGTCCCCCGCGCTATGTGGTCAACACCCATCCGCACGGGGACCACACGTTCGGCAACCGGTTCTTCGCGGACGAGGCGGTGGTGATCGCCCACGAGGCGACCCGCGCCGAGATGGACCTGGCCCAGCTGCATCTGACCGGCCTGTGGCCCGAGGTGTGCTGGGGCGATGTGGCCGTGGAGCTGCCGACCCTGACGTTCCGTGAGCCGGTGACCCTGCATCTGGGCGACATCCGGGCCGAGTTGACGCATCCGGGCGTGGCGCACACCACCAACGACACCGTGGTGTGGCTGCCCGAGCAGGAGGTGCTGTTCGCGGGCGACCTGGTGATGAACGGGACCACGCCGTTCTGCCTGACCGGGTCCGTCGCGGGCACGATCGACGTCGTCGGCAAGCTGCGGGCGCTCGGCCCCCGGGTCGTCGTGCCCGGTCACGGCCCGGTCGGCGGGCCGGAGTTGCTGGACACCGCCGAGCAGTACCTGCGCTGGGTGCAGGAACTGGCGGGGCAGGGCCTCGCGGCGGGTCTGACCCCGCTGGAGACCGCGCGGGAGGCCGACCTCGGCCCGTACGCGGAACTCCTCGACAGCGAGCGGCTGGTGCCGAATCTGCACCGGGCGTTCGCGGAGGCCGGCGGCGCGCCGCCAGGCCATCCGCTCGACATCGGACTGCTGTTCTCGGAAATGGTCGAGTTCCACGGCCGCCTCCCCGAATGCCACGCGTGAGAGACCGAAAGGGGCAGAAGTGAGTGTCATCCAGGAGACCGAGGAAGCGCCGGCGGTCGCCGGCACCACCCGGGCACGGGTGGAGGAGCTGGCCTCGCTGCGCGCGGCGGTGGTCGCGGGGCCGGGCGAGAAGGCCACCCTGGCGCAGAAGGCGAAGGGCAAGCTGACCGTACGGGAGCGGCTGGACATCCTGTTCGACGAGGGTTCGTTCGTCGAGATCGAGGGGCTGCGCCGGCACCGCGCCACGGGCTTCGGGCTGGAGGACCGCCGTCCGCACACGGACGGGGTCGTCACCGGCTGGGGCACGGTGGACGGCCGGCCCGTCTTCGCGTACGCCCATGACTTCCGTATCTTCGGCGGCGCGCTCGGCGAGGCCCATGCGCAGAAGATCCACAAGCTGATGGACCTGGCGGAGTCCGCCGGCGCGCCCGTCGTGGGGCTGTGCGACGGCGCGGGCGCCCGCATCCAGGAGGGGGTGACGGCGCTCGCCGGGTACGGCGGCATCTTCCGCCGCAATGTGCGCAACTCCGGGGTGATCCCGCAGATCAGCGTGATCATGGGGCCCTGCGCCGGCGGCGCCGCCTACTCCCCCGCGCTGACGGACTTCGTGTTCATGGTGCGCGGCACCGCGCAGATGTTCATCACCGGCCCCGACGTGGTGCAGGCCGTCACCGGCGAGCAGATCACCCATGACGAGCTGGGCGGCGCCGATGTGCACGCCGAGCGGTCCGGGGTGGCGGGGTTCGTGTACGACAACGAGGAGTGCTGCCTGCGGGACGTACGGCACCTGCTGTCGTTCCTGCCGTCGAACAACCGGGAGACGCCGCCCGGCGGGCCCACCTGCGATCCCTCCGACCGGCGCGTGGAGGCGCTGGTGGACCTGGTGCCCGCCGACCCGAACCAGGCGTACGACATGGCGAAGGTGATCGAGGAGATCGCGGACCACGGCGAGGTCTTCGAGGTCCACGAGCGGTGGGCGCCGAACGTGATCTGCGCGCTGACCCGGATGGGCGGCGAGGTGGTGGGCGTCGTCGCCAACCAGCCGCAGCGAATGGCCGGGGTGCTGGACATCGAGGCCAGTGAGAAGGCCGCGCGTTTCGTGCAGATGTGCGACGCCTTCAATATCCCGCTGGTGACCCTGGTGGACGTGCCGGGGTTCCTGCCGGGCGTGGACCAGGAGCACGGCGGCGTCATCCGGCACGGCGCCAAGCTGCTGTACGCATACTGCAACGCCACCGTGCCCCGGGTGCAGCTCATCCTGCGCAAGGCGTACGGCGGCGCCTACATCGTCATGGACTCGCGGTCCATCGGTGCGGACGTGTCGCTGGCGTGGCCGATCAACGAGATCGCCGTGATGGGCGCGGAGGGCGCCGCGGGCGTCGTCTTCCGCCGGCAGATCGCGCAGGCGGACGACCCCGAGGCCATGCGCGCCCGTCTGGTCAAGGAGTACAAGGAGGAGCTGATGCACCCCTACTACGCGGCCGAGCGGGGTCTGGTCGACGATGTCATCGACCCGGCCGACACCCGGTCCGTCCTGATCCGCACGCTGTCGGTGCTGCGCTCCAAGCACGCGGCGCTGCCCAGCCGCAAGCACGGGAACCAGCCCCAGTGAGCGCCGAGCGCACGCCGACCGGGCCGGAGGCGGAGACGCAGGTGCTGCTCAGCGGCGCGTCCTGGCGCGTCACCCGCGGCGATCCCACGCCGGAGGAACTGGCCGCGCTGGCCGTCGTCCTGGCGGCCCGGCTGCGCGCCGCGCAGTCCGGGGACGACACGGGGGCGCCGTCGCGCCCGGCGTCCTGGGACGGTGGCGGGGGGCGCCGCCCGGCGCCCGCCTGGACCGCGCGCTCCCTGCCGGGCTGGCGCTCGGCCGCGTGACGGTCCGTCAGGAACGCACCGGGCAAGGAGCACAGGGCGAGAGTGACACTCTCGCCCTGTGCGCGTAGGGGGACACCGCACCCGACGCCTACCGTTCTGGTCATCACCTCACAGAACGCGGCAACCGGCATTCTTCGCCCCCACATGAAGAGGAGCAAGCGTGGTGCGGTTCAACCTCATAGGCCCGTTCGAGATCGTCGCGCAGGACGGCAGATCGTATCTGCCGAGCACGCCGAAGGTGTGCCAGACACTGGCGTTGCTGCTGACCCGGGCGAACGAGATCGTCACGTCCGATTCCCTCATCCACGAGCTGTGGGGCGAGAGCCCGCCCCGGAGCGCCGTCACGACGCTGCAGACGTACGTCTACCACGCCCGGCGCATGTTCGTGGCCGAGAACCTCGTCCCCGCCGAACGGCCCCTCCTGGTCACCCGTGCCCCCGGCTACGCCGTCCAGGTCGAGGACGACGAGGTCGACATACGGATCTTCGAGCGGCTGGTCGCGGAGGCGCACACCGATCTCGGCGCCCACCGGTACGAGTCGGCCGTGCGCAGGATCGACGCGGCCCTGGAGCTGTGGCGGGGCCCCGCGCTGTCCAACATCCCGGCCGGTGATCTGCTCACCGGTCACATCGTGCACCTGGAGGAGCTGCGCATCCGGGCGCTGGAGATCCGGATCGAGGCGGAGGGCGGGCTGAACCGGCACCGCGAGTCCATTCCGCAGCTGCGCAAGCTCGTCAACGACTACCCGCTCAACGAGTGGTTCCACAGCCGGCTCATCATGGCGCTCGGCTCCTCGGGGCGGCGCGCGGAGGCCCTCCAGGCGTACCAGAACCTGCGGCGCATCCTCGCGGACGAGCTGGGCCTCGAACCCTCCGCGGACCTTCAGAAGCTCCAGCTGGAGCTGCTGGGTTCCCGACCGGACGGCGGGACGCGGGGGACCCCGCACTCCGGTCCCGGGAACCCGGCGCAGGGGCCCGCGCGACTGCCCGTCTTCACCTGAGCGCTCCAGACGATTCGCCCCCGCCGGCCCAGGGCCGGCGGGGGCGAATCGTGTGTCGGAGGGTCGTACTCCTCAGGAGTTCTTCGCCGCGAAGTCCCGGACGCTCTCGGCGATCCAGTCGACGCGCTGCTCGTCCAGGCCCGGGTAGACGCCCACCCAGAAGGTGTGCTCGGCGACGAGGTCGCTGTTCACCAGGGAGCCCACCACGCGGTGGGGGCGGTCCTGGTAGGCGGGGTGGCGGGTGAGGTTGCCGGCGAAGAAGCGGCGGGTGCCGATCCTGCGGGCCTCCAGGAAGTCCACCAGCTCCTTGCGGGTGAAGCGGGCCTCGGGGCGGACCGTGAGGGCGAAGCCGAACCAGCTGGGGTCGCTGTCGGGGGTCGCCTCCGGCAGGATCAGCCCGGGCACGCCGTCCAGCCCCTCCCGCAGCCGGCGCCAGTTGGCGCGGCGGGCGTCGCCGAAGGCGTCCAGCCGGCGGAGCTGGCTCAGGCCGAGGGCGGCCTGGAGGTCGGTGGCCTTCAGGTTGTAACCGACGTGGGAGAAGATGTACTTGTGGTCGTAGCCGTGCGGCAGCGTGCCCATCTGGTAGTCGAACCGCTTGAAGCAGCGGTTGTTCTCGCCCGGCTCGCACCAGCAGTCCCGGCCCCAGTCGCGCAGTGACTCCACGATCCGGGCCAGCGACAGATTGCTGGTGAGGACGCAGCCGCCCTCGCCCATCGCGAGGTGGTGCGC
The DNA here is from genome assembly GCF_055573455.1 of Streptomyces sp. NPDC030183. Taxonomy (NCBI): domain Bacteria; kingdom Bacillati; phylum Actinomycetota; class Actinomycetes; order Kitasatosporales; family Streptomycetaceae; genus Streptomyces; species Streptomyces sp. NPDC030183. The sequence continues at coordinate 366,062 of NZ_JBVIBK010000002.1, read as the reverse complement.
CGGGTAGAAGCTGGTGGTGGCGATGTCGCCGAAGGTGCCGGTGAGTTTGCCGCGGTAGGTCGAGCCGACGGCGTCGCAGTTGTCCTCGATCAGGAACAGGTCGTGTTCCTCGGCGAGCGCGGTGATCTCCTCGACGGCGAACGGGTTGCCCAGGGCATGGGCGATCATGATGGCTTTGGTGCGCGGGCCGATGGCCGCGGCCACCCGCTCCGGGGTGGTGTTGTACGTCGGGATGTCGACGTCGACGAAGACGGGCACGAGGCCGTTCTGGATGATCGGGTTCACGGTGGTCGGGAAGCCCGCCGCGACGGTGATCACCTCGTCGCCGGGCCGCAGCCGCCGGTCCTCCAGCAGATGCGAGGTGAACGCGGACAGCGCCAGCAGGTTCGCGGACGAGCCGGAGTTGGCGAGGTGGGCCTTGCGCAGCTTGAAGTACCGGGCGAACTCCCGCTCGAAGCGGCGGGAGCTGACCCCCGACGCGATCCGCATCTCCAGCGCGGCCTCGACCAGCGCCGCCCGGTCCTCGGCGTCGAAGACGGCGCCGGACGGCCAGACCTCGGTCTCGCCGGGCACGAACTCCCCTGCCCCGCCGCCGTGCTGGTCGCCGTGCACGTGGTAGTCGCGGACCTGTTCCAGGATGCGGGCCTTGGCGGTCGCCCGCGCCTGCTTGGCGTCGGGGGAACCGGTCTCCGGGATAACGGTCATCGTGCATCGCCTCCCACGGCGTACTGAGCCTGTCGATGGATGTCGGCGGTGAGCTCCGCCTGTCGGGTACTGATCGCGCCGGACGTACCGGCCTCGCCGCCGGCGCCGGTCGGGTCGCCGGTCGCCCCGCCGTCGCCGACCGCCCGGGCGAACGCCTCGACGGCCGCGAGGCACTGGTCGTACGGCTCCAGCTCGTGCCGCCGGACGCCGTCCGGGCCCTCCAGCAGCAGGACTGGGCGATGGTCGGCGGGCGGGGTGAAGGCGTGGTCGAGGCGGAGCCTGCCGGTGCTGCCGAGCACCTCGTAGCGGGATGTGTACCGGTGCTCCATGCCGAAGGTGAGGTGGGCGGTGGCACCGTCCTCGTCCCGGCACAGCAGGGCCGCGCCCGCCACGTCCACGCCCCGCGCCGGATCGGTGCGCAGCACCGCCCCCGCGACCCGCAGCTCCGGGCCGAGCAGCAGCTGGGCGGCGCGCAGCGGGTAGACGCCGACGTCGAGGAGGGCGCCGCCGCCGAGGTCGGCGCGGTAGCGGATGTCGGCCGGGGGCCGCGGGGGGATGGTGAAGGCGGCCGAGACCGAGCGGACCTCGCCGACGGCGCCCCCCGCGATCAGGTCGAGCACGGCCCGGTGCTGCGGGTGGTGGACGAACAGGTAGTTCTCCCGCAGCACCAGCCCCGACCGCCGGGCCAGGGCGACCAGTTCGGCTGTCGTGCGGGGATCGGTGGTCAGCGGCTTCTCGGCGAGGACGTGTTTGCCGGCCTCCAGGGCGGCGCGCACCCAGCCGGCGTGCAGCGCGGCCGGCAGGGGCACGTACACGGCGTCCACGCGGGGGTCGGCGAGGACCGCCCGGTAGTGGGGCAGCGCCTCGGCCCCGTACGCGGCGGCCAGGTCCTTCGCCCGGCCGGGATCACGGCTCGCCACGGCGGTCAGGGTGATCCCGGAGGCCCGGGACACGGCGGGCAGGACCCGGCGGACGGCGATGTCGGCGGCGCCCAGCAGACCCAGCCGCACGGTGCGCCCGGTCATCGGTCGCGCTGCCGCAGGAAGCGCAGGCAGGTCAGCAGGTTGCGGGCCTCGACGTTGACGTGGTTCGAGTACCTCAGCAGGCTGCCGAGCTGACCGGGCGTCATCCAGATGTGGTCCTCGCCCGCGTCGAGCGGCACGCTGTCGTCGGCCTCGACGACGAGGTAGCGGTTCTCGGCGTGGTGGAAACGGCCGCCCTCCTCCGAGTGCACCACGTCGAAGAGGATCCGTGACGGGTCCGCCGACAGGACCGTGTCCAGGAAGCGGGGTCGCTCCTCCTCGGGGCGGCCGTCGTAGTTGGCCGGGAGGCACTGCACGGTGGGCGCCATCTCGGCGATGTCCAGGGAGCCGGCCTCCGTGCGGGCGTTGACCAGCACATGGCGGCGGCCGTCGATCCGCCGGGTGAGGAAGGCGATCACACCGCGTCCGGCGGGGGCCAGCATCGGCTGGGACCAGCGGGCCACCTCGCGGCCGTCCGCCTCGACGTCGACGCCGATCACCGAGAAGTAGCGGCCCTCCTCGTGGACCAGGCGGTCCCCGGTGTGGACCCAGCCCTTCACCTCGGCGAGCGGGATGCGGCGCCGGTGCAGGTCCTGCGGTGCCTTGACGTCGGTGAACCAGCTGAGCAGCTCGGTCATCGAGTGCCGGCCCCGGTCCTCGGCGCCGGGCCCGCCGAGGTCGTCGGACCAGGGCTCGGGCAGGCCCGACAGGACGGTGCGGGTGTCCATGTTGACGACGTCGTCCAGGGCGAGCAGGTCCCCGATCTGCTCCAGGGTCAGCCAGCAGAACCCGTCGCGCGGCGGTACGTCCTCGTCGGGCGGCAGCTCCACGATCATGTTGCGGTTGCGCTTGCGGTGGAACCAGGAGCCCTGTTCGGACTGGAGCGCGTCGAACAGGATGCGCCGCCGCGGCGGCGCCAGGAAGTACTCCAGGTACGGGACGGCGCCGCCCTGGTGGACGCGGGTGAAGTTGGACCGGGTGGCCTGCACGGTCGGCGACATCTGCAGGACGTTGATGTTGCCCGGCTCCATCTTGGCCTGGAGCAGGAAGTGCCGTACGCCGTCGATGTCCTTGACGAGGATGCCGAGGATGCCGGCCTCGGGCTGCACGATGATCGGCTGCGTCCAGGAGCGGGTCTCCCGGCGCCCGGTGGTGATCTCGACGCCCTCGACGGTGAAGAACTTCCCCGTGCGGTGCCGCAGGTTCCCGGTCTCCGGGTCGCTCGCCCAGCCGTCCAGGGCGTCGAGCGGCACGGGCGTCACCTGGTGCCGGTGCGTGCGGTTCCGTTCGGCGAACCAGTCGAGGAACTCCGACGTCTGTCGGAAGCGGAACACAGTGGGGAACACGGTGGGGCCCTCCCGGTCGGCTGCTGTGCCGCCAGCATTCGGCACGGCGGTAGAAGGGGGCTCGAAGTCGGGGCGCGGCGGTGACCTCGGGTTTTCAAGGGAAAACGGGACCGGCGGGTGCCGTGGAGGCACCCGCCGGTCGGGGGCGCGGGCTCTCTGTGCGGCCCGCGCCGGCCGTCGTTCAGGCTTGGCGGTCGCCGACCTCCGCCAGTGCCTTGAGGACGGCGGTCTGCCGGGTGTCGCGTTCGCGCACCAGTTCCTCGTACGACGAGCCGCCGTACACCTCCTCGGCCTGCTCGATGAGGGACTGGATCGTCGCCTCGTCCAGGGTGGGGCGGCCGAGCAGCTCCCAGCCCTTCTCCAGGCCGGAGCCGAGTGTGCCCAGCCACTTGCGCAGGCCGCCGGTGCCGCCGCCCAGGTGGAAGGCGAGGAAGGGGCCCACGGTGGCCCAGCGCAGCCCGATGGAGTGCGTGACGACCCGGTCCAGCTCCTCCAGGGAGACCACGCCCTCCTTCACCAGGTGGATCGACTCGCGCAGCAGCGCGGACTGCAGCCGGTTCGCCGCGAACGCCAGGACCGGCTTGCGCAGCACCACCGGGACGCGGCTCACCGACTCGAAGAACGCGACGGCCTCCCGCACGGCCTCCGGTGAGGTGCGCTCACCGGCGACGACCTCCACGAGGGGCACGACGTGCGGCGGGTTGAAGGGGTGCCCGACGACGAGCCGGGCGGAGTCGGCCATGAGGGCGCCCATGTCGTCCGGGTTGAGGGTGGAGGTGGACGACAGGATCAGCGCGTCGGGCCGGGCCGCCTTGCCGATCCGGGCGAAGAGTTCCTGCTTCAGCTCCAGGTTCTCCGGCGCGTTCTCCACGATGACGTCGGCGTCCGCGACGGCCCGCTCCACGTCGGGCTCGAACTCCAGGCGCTCCCCGAACGTGGCGGGGTCCGCGGTCCCCTCGGGGAGGAACGGGGCGAACAGGTCGAGGGCGTCTTGGACGATGCGCGGCGCGTCGGGCCTGCGGCTGTTGACCTTCACGCGCAGCCCGTGGCCGAGGAACAGCGCGATCCAGCCGAGGCCGATGGTGCCGGCGCCGATCACGGTGACCGTCCGCGGCGGTGCTGGGGTGGTCATGGGTGGGTGCCTCGTTTCGGGGTGGACGGGCCGGCGGTCATCGCGCGGCGGACAGCTTCGGGATGACCTGCTCGGCCATCAACCGCATGGTGGTGGCGGCGTCGTCGAACGACAGGTGACCGGAGTGGACGCCGAGGCTGATGGTGATGTCGTCGCCGAACCACTCGGCGATCTGCTCCAGTTGGGCGCGGACCTGGTCGGGGGCGCCGATGAGGAGCTTGTTCTGTGCCAGCTTCCCGTCGAAGTGCGAGGTCCTGGTGGCCTCGACGAGCTTCTCGTAGCCGGGGTAGGCGGAGCTGCGCGTGGTCTCCCAGGAGGCGACGGCGGCGCGGATCGCGGCGGTGTTGCGGTCGTCGTCGTGACGGCCCTTCGCCCGGGCCGTGTCGCCGTCCTCGGACACCACGCACGGGTAGCTGAAGTGGATCTGCTCGGTGCCCGGGGTGCGGCCGGAGGCGGCCCACTCCTCGCGGTAGACGGCGAGCCGGCTCTGCAGCTCCTCGGTGGACATCACGTTGGGCACGGTCTGGAGGTTGTGCCCGGCGCGGCCCGCCTCGGCGCAGGACTCGGCGCTGCGGGCGGTGGTGACGAACACCGGCGGGTGCGGGTCCTGCACCGGCCGGGGCAGCAGGGTGACCGGGCCGAAGCGGTGGAAGCGGCCCTCGAAGACCACGTCCTCCTCGGCCCACAGCCGCTTGACCGCCTCGACGCCCTCGGTGAAGCGGTCCTTGGACTCGTCGATGGGGATGCCGAACGCCTTGAACTCGTCCGGCAGGAACGCCCGTCCGAACGCGGCGTCGACCCGGCCGCCCGAGATGGCGTCGAGCATGGCCAGCTTGCCCGCCAGCTTCACCGGGTGCTGGAAGGCGGGGATGGTGGCGCTGGTGCCCAGCCGCACCCGGCGGGTGCGGCCCGCCGCGGCGGCCAGGAACGTCACCGGGTCGGGGCTGTAGCCGCCGTACGCGAAGAAGTAGTGCTCGACCATCTTCACGTGGTCGAAGCCCAGTTCCTCGGCGAGGTCGACCAGGCGCAGCGCCTCGTCGAAGTACTGCGGGGCCGGTTTGTCGGCCGGGCCGACGGTGGGGAAGAAGACGATGCCGAACTTCATCGTGTGCTCCTCAGTCCCGGGCCGAGCCGTCGTGGGTCAGATCCCGCTGCCGCACCTGCCAGGCGCCGTCCACGCGGACGAGGTGGTCGTGGCAGACGACGCTGGCGAAGATCTCCAGCTGTCCGCCGCGCGGGGTGCGCATGGCGAGGGCGTAGGCGCGGGTGCGCACCGAACCGTCCTCCTGGGGGCGGACGTCGAGCATGCCCAGCCAGTGCCGGAAGTCGATCTTGTCGGCGTCGAGCCGCTCCTGCCGCGCCCGGGACGAGGCACGGATCACCTCGCGGCCGCGCAGCGGCTCGGCCAGCCGGCTGGCCTCGGCGAACACCGCGTCGGTGGTGAAGGTGTCGGCCCAGTCGTCGGGCCTGCCGTCGTCCAGCAGGCCCATCTGGCGGGCGTAGAACTGCTGGATCTCCGCGTACAGGTCGGCCGGGGCGAAAGACGCCGGCGCCTGGTCCTGGGTGGTGGGGTGGCTCATGCCAACTGCCTTCCGTAGGTCGTGTGACAGGTCGGTACGAGGACGGGGGCGGCGCCGGGCGTCAGCCGGCGGCGGGCTCCAGCAGCCGCGCGCCGTACGCCCCGCCCGCGGTGTCGAAGCGCAGGGCGACATGGCTGGCCAGGCAGTGGACGTCGCGCCAGATCCGCTGGAGGGGGTGGGCGGCGAGCTGGCCGGTGCTGCCGACGGTGCGGAACAACTGCCCGACGACGTCGACGAGCTGGTCCACGGCGTGGGCGCAGTCGGCGGGGTTGCGCACCTGCTCCAAGGGGGTCGCCGCGGGAGCGTCGGCGACCTCGGCCGCGCGCTCCAGCAGCAGTTGGGCCGCGTCGACCGTGACGGCGGCGCGGGCCAGGGCGACGCGCGGGCCGGGGTTGCGTTCGTCGGCGTCCATCGCCGTGTGCTCGGACCACACCCGCAGGGCACCGCGGGCCGCGCCGAGCGCCGGGGCGGCGAACAGCAGGCCGCTGACCAGCCGCAGCGGGACGGTGTGGCAGCGGGCGGTGGAGCCGACGGCCCGCCCGGTGAGCATGGTGTCGCGGGCGAAGCCGCGGTGCCGGGGGACGAAGACGTTGTCGACGGTCAGGGTGTGGCTGCCGGTGCCGCGCATGCCGATCGCCGACCAGGTGTCGACGACCTGGTAGTCGGCGCGGGGCAGCGCGAAGAACCAGGGCACGTGCCGGTCGTCCTGCGGCACCAGGGCGCACACCAGCGCCCAGTCGGAGAAGCCGACCGCGCTGGTGAACTCCCACTCGCCGGTCACCCGCCAGCCGTCCGCGACCTCGGTGACCGCGCCCCTCGGCATGAGCGCGCCGACGACCACCGTGTCGGGGCCGCGCTCCCACAGCTCCCGCTGGCCCCGCTCGGGCAGGTAGGCGCCCATGCGGGCGGCGCCCGCCGTGACCGACGCGCACCAGGCGGCCGAGGTGCAGCCCTCCGCCAGCGCGGCGACCGCGTCCAGCAGTTCCCGGGCGCCGCCCTCGGCGCCACCGAAGCGGGCGGGCACGAAGTGCCGGGCGAAACCGGCGCGGACGATGCCGTCCGTCACCGCCGGTGCCAGTGCGCGGTCGGTGTCCGCGTCGGCGGCGTACCGGGCCGCGGTCGCGGCGAGCTCACGGGCCCGCTCCGGCAGACCGGTTCGGCTGGTTGTCGACTGGCTCGGCATAAGGACCCACTTCCTCACCCGGTGATCCGCTGGAACGCGTCCGGCACCGCCGCACGCCGCCCACCGTGCGGCGGCCCGGTGGAACCGGTCTTGAGCCGTGCTCGACGGGGCGGCCGACCGGGGGCACGAGCCGTCCGGCCCACGGCGCGGCTGGGTGGCCCACGGTGGCCGCCGGGAATCGGGGGCCGGTCCAGGACGTCTTGAGACCCGCTCGACGAGCGGGCGGCATGGACGGGTGCCGGCGCCGCCCGGGTGGCTCAGTCCGCGGGCCGGCCGTCGGGGACGAGGCGGCGGTGGCGGACCAGCCAGCCGGAGTCGTCGCCGGCGCGGACGAGTTCGTCGTGGCACACCAGGGAGCCGCGGATGTCGAGGGCGCCGCCGCGGGGCGTGGCCATGGCGAGGGCGTAGTACCGGGTGCGTACGGAGCCGCCCTCTCCGGGGCGGACGTCGAGCATGCCGAACCAGTGGCGGAAGTCCCAGCCCTGGGAGGCGATATGCGCGACCCCGGCGGCCACCGAGGCGCGGATGGCCTCGCGGCCGACGTCGGGGGCGTCCCCGGCCAGCTCGATCACGGCGTCCTCGGTGAACGTCTCCGCCCACGCGCCCGGGTCCGCGTGCTCGCCCTCGATCAGGTTCATCTGGCGGGCGTAGAACTGCTGGATCTCGGCGTAGAGGGAGATCGGCACGGGCTCCCCGGCAGGGGGCGCCGGGAGGTCCGGTCGCGCGAGCGGGTCGGGGGTGGGGGTGCGGACGTCCGGAGTGGCGCGGGCGCCCGGCGCAGTGCGGGGGCCCGACGCGGTGCCGGCGTCCTGGGCCGTGCCCGCGCCCTGGGCAGTGGGGGCGTCCGGCGCCGTGCGGACGTCCGGCGCCGTGCCGGCGCCCTGGGCCGTGCGGGGCCCCGGGGTCCTGCCGGCGCCCTGGGCCCTGCGGGCCCCCTGGGGCGTGGGGGCGGCCGGGGTCACGAGGGGGTCCGTGGGCATCTGTGGGTGCCTTTCGTGGGGCGGTGGAGGGGGGCGCGGTGAGTGTCGGAGCCGTCTCTCGAGCACGGGTTGAGCCGCTCCCGGCACGGTCACGGCACCGGAGTCCACCGAAGACCCGCTGTCCACGGAAACGAGGTAACCGCCATGCGCGTGCTGTTCAACGTCTCACCCGGCCTCGACCACCTGTATCCGGCACTGGGCCTGGCCTGGGCGTTCCGTACGGCCGGCCACGACGTGGCCGTGGCGACCGCGGGCGTCTCGGTCGACGCCGCGGTCCGGGCGGGCCTGACCGTGCGGGACGTCGCCCCGGACGCCGACTTCAGCACGGTGTTCCCGAAGAAGGGCACGCCCGAGGAGCGCGTGCGGATGATGCGGGAGCGGGGCGCGGAGATCACCGCGTCGGAGCGGACGCCGGAGATCATCCTGGAGAAGTTCGGGCTGATCAACGACATGATGGCCGACGGGACGCTGGAGTTCGCCCGCAGCTGGCGCCCCGATCTGATCGTCTACTCGCGGTTGCAGGGCACCGCCCTGCTCGCCGCCCGCGACCTCGGCGTCCCGGCGGTGGAGAACGGCTTCAGCTTCCTGCGCGAGGGCGACCTCCCGGCCCGGATGCTGCCCCACCTCGCGCCGACCTTCGAACGGCTCGGCGTGCCGGTGGAGCTTCCGTTCGTGCAGCCCGTGTACTTCGCGCCGCAGAAACTGATGCGCGGCGAGGGCGAGGGCTGGTCGATGCGGTCGATGCCGTTCCAGGGCGGCGGTGTGCTGCCGGACTGGCTGGCGGCGCCGAAGGAGCGGGCGCGGATCGTGGTGACGCTCGGGACCATCGTGCCGGGCGTGGCGGGTTCGGGCAGCCTGCGCAGTGTGCTGGACGCCTCGGCGGGCCTGGACGTCGAGTTGGTCCTCGCCCTGGGCGACAACGTCGACCTGACACCGCTGGGCACCCTCCCGGAGAACGTGCGCCCGGTCGGCTGGACCCCGCTCGGCTCGCTGCTGCCGACCCTCGACGGTGTCGTCCACCACGGCGGCTGCGGCACCATGCTGGCCGCCGCTCAGGCCGGTGTGCCCCAGCTGGCCATGCCGTACGGGGCCGACAACTGGATCAACGCCTCGATCATCGAGAGCGAGGGCATCGGCTTCGACCGGCAGCCGGAACAGGTCGACCCGTCCCTGCTGCGCGCGCTGGTCGAGGACGGACCGGTCCGCAAGAACGCCGCCGCGCTGGCCGAGGAGCTGGCCGCGGAGCCCGGCCCGGACCACATGGTGACCCGTCTCGTCGGGCTGGCGGGCAAGGGGCGCTGAACCCCCGGGACATGCGGCCGCGGATCTCGTCGAGCACGCCACGACCCGGACTCGACCGGCGGTGGAGCGGACGCCGAGAGCATCGGCCTCATCTGGAACAGGAAGGCAGGAACAGCACGTGAGAACCCATCTGTCGCCCATGGCCGCGCGCGGCCTCGGAGTCGCCCTGGGCACCGCCGCCCTGACGGCCGCGACCGCGTTCCCCGCGGGAGCGAAGCCGGCCGTCACCGACCTGGGCACGCTGCCCGGCGGCACGACGAGCCTGGCGTACGCCGTGAACGACGCGGGGACCGTCGTCGGGTCCTCGGCGAACGCCGACGGCGTCACCCGCCCGGTCCGCTGGAGCGTCGACGGGCTGATATCCGACCTGGGGACGCTGCCGGGCGATGTGTCCGGCACGGCGTACAACATCAACCGCGCGGGTGTGGTCGTCGGGCGCTCGGTCGGCGCCGACAAGGCCGAGCACGCGGTGCGGTGGACCCCCGACGGCCGCGCGGCGCAGCTGGAAGGCCTGCCCGGCTCGACCCGGAGCAGGGCCTACGGCGTGAACACGCGCGGGGTCGCCGTGGGCTTCTCGGCCACCCCGGAGCTGGTGTACAAGGCGCAGCGCTGGGACGTGGACGGCAAGGCCACGCATCTGCCGCCGCTGCCGGGCGACGTCTCCAGCGCCGCCGCGAAGATCAACGACAGCGGGGCGGCCGTCGGCTTCTCCGGCACCTCCGAGGGCAAGCAGCACGCGGTGCGCTGGAACGCCGACGGCACCGCCGTGCCGCTCGGCGGCATCCTGCCGGGTGACGACTCCAGCCAGGCCAGCTGGATCAACAACCGCGGCGCCATGGTGGGCAACTCGTACAAGGCGGGCAAGGGGTACGACGGCCCGTTCCACGCGGTCAAGTGGACCCGCTCGGGCACGGCGGTCCCGCTGAGCCCGCTGCCCGGTGACACGGGTTCGGCGGTGTACGGCATCAACGACGCCGGTGTCGCGGTCGGGTTCTCGTACACGCCGGGCGGCGTGTTCCACGCGGTGCGCTGGTCACCCGGCGGCCAGGTCACGGATCTCGGCGCGGCCGTGGCGGGGGCGAGCGAGGCGTACCTGCTGAACAACGAGGGCGTGACCGTCGGTTATCTGACCACCGATCAGGGCGCGGTCCGCGCGGCCCGCTGGAGCGGCTGAGCGGCCCCCGGCCGAGGAGGAACACATGGCATCGCCACAAGCGGTGAGCGAACGGCACGAGGTCACGGTGCGGGCGGCCGCCGATGACGTCTACCGGCTGCTGGCGGATCTCGACGCCTGGCCGCGGATCTTCCCGCCCTTCGTGCACCTGGAGCGGCTCGGCACGGCGGACGGGCACGAGCGGGTCGGTATGTGGGCGCTGTCCGGGGCGGGTGACCCGGCCGGCGACGGTATCCAGTACTGGGTGGCGCTGCGCCGCGTCGACGAGGACGCGCGCCGCGTCGAGTTCCGGCCGGAGCAGGTCGAGCCGCCGCTGGAGTCGCTGTGCCGCACCTGGTCCGTCCGGGCGGACGGGGACGACCGCTGCGTGGTGCGGCTGGAGCACGACTACCGGCTGGCGGACGACGACCCGCGGGCCGCGGAGGCGGTGCGGCGCACCACCGAGGAGATCGCCCACAGCGAGCTTGCGGCGGTGCAGACGGCCGCCGAGATCACCTGTCGCTTCCCCGAGCTGCTGATGACGGTCGAGGACGGGGTGGAGATCGACGGGCCGGCCGAGGAGGTCTACGACCTGCTCTTCGACGCGGCCGGGTGGCCTTCGGTGCTGGCCCATGTGGTCCGGGCGGACGTGCGCGAGAGCGGCCCCGGCGCGCATGTCCTGGACATGGAGACGCTGGAACGCCACGGCGGCCGGTTCACCACGCGCACCGCGCGGGTGGGCCTGCCGCACCACCGGATCGCGTACAAACAGTTGCTGCTGCCGCCGCTGGGCAGTTCGCACCACGTGCGGTGGCGGATCGCGGCCGGCCCGGACGGCTCGACGACGGTGACGTCCACGCAGACCGTGGTGATCAGGGAGTCCGGCATCGCGGCCGTGCTCGGTGAGGGCACCGGGCTGGAGGCGGCCCGCTCGTTCGTGCGGGCCGAGCTGAGTTCCAAGGTGCGGCTGATTCTGGACGCCGTGAAGGAGCACGTCGAGTACAAACGGCAGCACGATCAAGGCGACCGCAGTGGAAAGGACGCATGATGCGAGCGGCGACGCTGTCCTCGTTCGGGCCTCCCGAGGTGCTGGAGGAGACGACGCTGAAGGAACCGCAGGCGGGGCCCGGGGAGGTCCGGGTGCGGGTGAGGGCGGCCGGGGTGCTGCCGTTCGACGTGCGGGTGCGCGGCGGGTGGACCCCGCCGTTCATCAAGCGCGAGTTCCCGATGGTGCTCGGCAACGAGTTCGCCGGGGTCGTCGACCAGGCGGGCGAGGGCGTGACGGCGTTCGCGCCCGGTGACGAGGTGCTCGGCTACAGCGTGCTCGGCGCCTACGCCGAGTATCTGACCGTGCCCGCCGACCAGATCGTCCGCAAGCCGGCGGACATGCCGTGGGAGATCGCCGCCGGTTTCCCGGGCAACGGGCAGGGCGCGCACATGGCCCTGTCGACCGTGGGTGTGGAGCCGGGCGACACGGTGCTCATCAACGCCGCCGCCGGCGGCTTCGGCACGTTCGCCGTGCAACTCGCCCTGGCCTGGGGCGCGGGCACGGTCATCGGCACGGCGAGCGAACGCAACCACGACCATCTGCGGGCCCTGGGCGCCGTACCGGTCACCTACGGCGAGGGGCTGGAGGAGCGGGTACGGGCCATCGCGCCGGACGGGGTGGACGCGGCCGTCGACGCGGCCGGTCCCGAGGCGCTGCGGGCGTCGGTGGCGGTGGCGAAGAACCGCGACCGGGTGGTCACCATGATCGCCACGGAGGAGGCGGAGCGCCTGGGCCTGCGGGACGTGGCCGGTGCCCGGTCGGCCGAGCGGCTCGCCGAGCTGGTGGACCTGTACACGCGGGGCAAGGTGACGATCCATCTGCGGGCCACCCATCCGCTGTCCCGGGCCGCCGACGCGCACCGGGACGTGGAGAGCGGGCACGGCCGCGGCAAGGTCGTGCTGACCGTCGACTGAGCGCGGGGCGGGGCGACCGGTCGCGCACCGCACTCCGGTCCCGTGAGGGGGCGAGCCCGGCAGGGGCTCGCCCCCTCACGGCTTCGAGGAGCCCACGACCGCGGCTTCGAACGGGTGGGCGCACGCTCGTCACGACGACGGCACGAGCCGACGACGACAAGCCGACTACAGAGGTGAGCAGGACGTGAAGGGAATCATCCTCGCCGGCGGGAACGGCACCCGGCTCCACCCCATCACCCTCGGGGTCTCCAAACAGCTGCTCCCGGTCTACGACAAGCCCATGGTGTACTACCCGCTCTCGGTGCTGATGCTGGCCGGCATCCGGGACATCCTCGTCATCTCCGCGCCGAAGGACCTGCCCCAGTTCCGCCGGGTGCTCGGCGACGGCAGCCGGCTCGGGCTGCGCCTGACATACGCCGAGCAGCCCGAACCGCGGGGCCTGGCCGAGGCGTTCGTCATCGGGGCCGACCACATCGGTGACGGCCCGGTCGCGCTGGTCCTCGGGGACAACGTGTTCCACGGCCCCGGCTTCTCCCAGGTGCTGCGCAGCCATCTGCCCCATGAGGAAGGCGCGTTGCTGTTCGGCTACCCGGTGCGCGACCCGGAGCGGTACGGCGTGGCCGAGGCCGACGCGGAAGGCCGTCTGCTGTCCGTCGAGGAGAAGCCGAAGCGGCCGAAGTCCAACCGGGCCATCACGGGGCTGTACTTCTACGACAACGACGTGGTCCGCATCGCCCGGAACCTGAAGCCGTCGGCGCGCGGCGAGCTGGAGATCACGGACGTCAACAAGGAGTACCTGGACCGGGGTCAGGCGCGTCTGGTGGACCTGGGGCGCGGTTTCGCCTGGCTGGACACCGGCACACACGACTCTCTGCTCGACGCGTCCCTGTACGTGCAGACGCTGGAGCGGCGCCAGGGCCTCAGGATCGCGTGCGTGGAGGAGGTGGCGCTGCGGATGGGCTTCATCGACGCCGACCAGTGCCACCGGCTGGGCGAGGAGCTGGGCAGGTCCGGGTACGGGGAGTACGTCATGGCGGTCGCCCGGGCCGCGCGGGCCGACGGCACGGCGGTGCGCGCCACGGCGGGCATCACGGCGGACCCGCGCGGCATCCGGCGGGTGGCGTGACGGCAGCGCGGCGGACGGGACCGCCCGGTCGTCCACGGGGACGACCGGGCGGTCTCCTGTCGGGGCGTACCGGTGGTCTGTTCTCGGGGGCGTACCAGTGGTCAGTGGTGTCCTGACTCCGCCGGCTGCTCCTCCTCCCGCTCCGCGTCCGGCTCCGGCTCGCGCGGCTTGGGCGGCATGAGGAGCGCCGGCAGCAGCATCAGCGCGACCAGGCCCAGCACCCACCAGAACGTGTCCCCGTACGCGGCCGCGTCCCCCGCCCCCGCCCCGCTCCCGCCGGGCGCGGCGGTGAGGCCGACGGACAGCAGCAGGGCCACCACGGCCGTGCCGAAGGACGCACCGACGCGCTGTCCGACCGCGATGAGCACGGTGCCCCGGGCGATGCGGTCGGCGGGGACGTCGCGGTAGGCGGTGGTGATGACCGCGACACCGATGACGCCCAGGCCGAGGCCCCGCACACACAGGGACAGGCCGAGCAGCAGGTCGTCGGGCCGCTCGGCGAGCTGGGTGAAGGCGACGGTGCCGAGGGCGGCGACGACGGTGCTGCCGAGGATGAGGGTGCGCGGGTCGTACCGGTCGGTGAGCGCCCCGGCCAGCGAGATGCCGATCAGCATGCCGAGGCCCTGCGGGGCGAGCAGCCAGCCGGTGGTGGAGCTGTCGTGGCCCAGCACCCGCGTGTAGTACAGCGGCAGCACGAAGAGGGTGCCGTAGATGGCCACGCCGTGCAGCAGGATCAGCGCCGACGAGGTGGAGAACACCCGGGAGCGGAACAGCCGTACGTCCAGCAGCGGGTCCGCGGAGCGCGCGGAGTGCACACAGAACCCGGCCACCAGGGCGAGGCCGGCCAGCAGCACCCCGAGGGTGAACGGGTTCGTCAGCTGGGACACGTCACGGACCCGGGAGAAGCCGTAGACCAGGGCGACCATGCCGGGCGGCAGGAGCAGCATGCCGACGCGGTCGACGCGGGTGGCGCGCCGCTCGCCCGAGGAGGGCAGCACCTTCCAGGCGAGGGCGAGGGCGACGAGGATGACGGGCACGTTGACGAAGAAGATCCACCGCCAGCCCGCCGCGTCGATGATCAGACCGCCGGCCACCGGGCCCATGATGGGGGCCAGTTGCCCGGGGATGCCGACCAGGCTCATCACCCGGCCGAAGCGCTTGGGCCCGGCCGCCTCAGCGAGGATCGCCTGCACCATCGGCAGCACCATGCCGCCGCCGATGCCCTTGACGACCCGGAAGGCGATCAGGCTCTCCACCGACCAGGCCAGCCCGCACAGCACCGAGCCGGCCAGGAACACCACGAGGGCGAACATCCACATCCGCTTGTCGCCGAAGCGGTCCACGGCCCAGCCGACGAGCGGGGTAACCAGGGCCAGGGTCAGCAGGTAGGAGGTGTTGACCCAGGACAGCGCGGTCTCGGACGCGTCCAGTTCCTCACCGATGTCGTTCAGGGCGACACTGACGATGGTCGAGTCCAGGAGGGACGCGATGGCACCGATGAGGAGGGTGCCCGCGAGGACGAGGAGCTTGCGGTCCAGCCGTTCGGGGGGCGAAGTCTGCATGAGGGCAACCTAGGAGCCCCTGATCCCGGCCTCCTCGAATTCCGCTCGAGATCCGGCCATGTTCCGGCGCCCGGCACGGGGTCCTCCCGGCCGGCCGGGGCGGGCGGGCACGGCAGCGCCGCCGGGCCGTCGGGGCGGACGGTCCGGCAGCGCTGCCGAGGGGCCCGGAGGCGGGTGTTCAGGCCGGGTTGATGTCGATGCGTCCCATCTGGCCGCCGGAGGAGTGGCCGAGCTGGTGGCAGTGGTAGAGGTACTGGCCGGTGTAGGGGCCCCAGGTCATGGCGATCTTCACGGTCTCGCCGGGGCCCAGGCACACGGTGTCCTTCAGCCCCGAGTCCCGCACGCCGGCCGGTGCGCCGTTGCGCTCCAGCACCCGGAAGTACGTCAGATGGGTGTGGAAGCTGTGGTACAGGTGGAAGTCCGGCGGCGCGGCCAGCGGCGCCTCCACGTTGCGGATCGTCCAGATCTCGCTGCTGCCGACGGTGGTCGCCACGTCGACGCGGTCCGGGTCGTAGCTGACGCCGTTGATGGTCATCGCGGGGAACGTGCGCAGTTCGAAGTCCCGTTCCACCGTGCCCCGCGGTACCGGCGGCAGGGTGGACAGCCGCGCCGGGACCTCGCTGTTGTCGGTGCTCCTGCGGTCGACGTCGAAGCGGAGCACCTCCGGGCGCTCGGTGGGCAGGGCGCCGGTGTTCTCCAGCACCACCGACTGGCCCACGGCGTAGCGGGAGAAGTCCACGACGACCTCGACGCGTTCGCCGCCCAGCATCAGCAACTCGTCGCGCTGCACCGGGCGTTCCAGCAGACCGCCGTCCGAGGCGATCTGGGTGAACGGCGTGCCGTCGGCGAACCGCAGCCTGATGTAGCGGTTGGCGCAGGCGTTGTAGAGGCGCAGCCGGTACTTGCGGGCGGCGACCTTGAAGTACGGCCGCTCCTTGCCGTTGACCAGCATGTGGGGGCAGTCGGAGGGGCGGGTGTAGCGCAGGGTGCCGTCGGTCTCCACCCGGGCGTCGCGGATGACCAGCGGCACGTCGAAGGCGCCGCGGGGCAGCGGCAGCTTCTTCTCCTCGGGGTCGCTGATCAGGTAGAGCCCGTGCAGGCCCTTGTAGACGTTCTCGGCCTCCAGGTGGTGGGCGTGGTCGTGGTACCAGAGGGAGGCCGCCCGCTGCTGGTTCGGGTAGTGGTACGTCCGGTTCGCGCCGGGCGCGATGACGTCCATCGGGAGGCCGTCGTGCTGGGAGAGGACCTCGCCGCCGTGCAGGTGGACGGCGGTGTTCACGGTCAGGTCGTTGTACTGGCGCACCTCCACCGCCCGGCCGCGGCACGCCTTGATGGTGGGGCCGGGGAACGTGCCGTCGAAGGTGCGGACCCGGGAGGTCAGCCCCTTGACGATCTCGACGTCGGCCTCCCGCATCCGCATCTCGTAGACGTCGGCGGTGGCGCTGCGGGCGAGGGGGGCGAGGGTCTTCGGCACCGGCATGGCGTGCGCGAAGGGGGCCGTCTCCGCGAGGTCGCCGGCCGCGGCGGCGGACCCGCTGCCGGTCAGACCCTCCCAGGGGAACAGGGCGGCGGCGCCGCCCACGACGGCGGCCTTGAGCAGATGGCGTCGGTTCAGCATGATCGGGTTCTCTTCTCCACGAGTCTCGGCGGACGGTCCGCCCGTCGCCGTGCGCTCGACGGGACCCCGACGGCGACGGCGAGCAGCAGACCGGCCGGGGCGCAGATGCGCAGCGCGGTCAGGGCGTGGTCGCCCGCCGCGGCCCACGACCCGGCGGGCGCGCCGGGGGTCAGGGCGACCGCGAGCGCGGTGACGGGCACGGCGACGGCCGCGCTCACCGCGCCGCCCACGACGGCGAAGGTCCACGCGCCGCCGCCCAGGTGCCGCACGGTGTGTGCGGCGAGGGCGAACAGGGGCAGCAGCAGGTACAGGGCGGCCGTGGCGAGCGCGAGGTACAGCACGGGCCCGCTCGCGTCCCCGCCGTGGCCGCCGGCGTGCGCGGTGTGGCCGACGGCGGACGGGCCGCCGCCGTGCCACCAGGCGTGGTCGCCGGGCTGCGGGGCGGGCGGACGTGTCCGCTCGTACGCGACCCAGGCGACGGCGGCGGCCTGCGCGAAGGCGCAGACGCCCAGCGCGAGCGGCCGCAGGGACAGGACCGCGCGCCAGGCGACCCGCCGGGCACGCAGGCCGACTCCGCGAAGGAACCGCCCCGGCCCGCCGGCCCGCACCGCCACGCCCAAGGCGGCACCGGACAGAGCCGCCGCCCCAGAGGCGCCCCGCGAGCCGGGCCATGACCCGACGGGCAGGCTGCCCGACGTCCCCGGGGAAACGGGCCGCGCCCCGACCGACGGAACACCCGACGCACCAGGAGAGGCGGACCGCGCCCCCGCGCCCGGCTCACCCGGCCTGCCGGGGCGGGCGCCGGCGGCCACGCGGCCCGGCGTCCCCGAGGAGACGGGCCGTGCCCCGGTCGGCGGAACACCCGGCGCGTCCGGAGAGGCGGACCGCGTTCCCGGGCCGGGGCCGACCGGTCTGCCGGGGGAGGCCGGTGGTGGGTCGGCGGCCGGGGCCCGCTTGGTCGCCGGGCGCGCGGTCGGGGTCACGGTCGGGTGTCCGTTTCGTCGTGGTCCGTCGTGCGGGTCAGCGCGTCCCACTCCTCCCACTCCGCGAGGCGGTCCCGCAGGGCGCGGGGTGCGAGGTCGGCGGCGCTGTTGCCCAGCAGCAGCCTGAGCGGCGGCCGGTCCGCGTCGAGCAGCTTCAGCAGGGCCTCGCCCGCCTTGCGGGGATCGCCGGGCTGGAGGTGGGCGTACGCCCCGGACAGCCCGTGCCTGCGCCGCGCGAGCACCTCGTCGTACTCGGGCATGGGCGTGGCACGGACCAGGCTTCCGGCGCTCCACTCGGTGCGGAACTCGCCGGGCTCGACGATCGTGACGCGGATGCCGAAGCCCGCGACCTCCTGCGCCAGGGCCTCGCTCATGCCCTCCAGGGCCCACTTGCCGGCGCAGTACATGCCGAGGTTCGGGTAGGTCGTGATCCCGGCGATGCTGGACATCTGGAGGATGTGGCCCGCACGCTGACGGCGCATCACCGGCAGCACGGCCTGGGTGACCCACAGCGCGCCGAAGAAGTTGACGTCGAACTGGTCCCGTACCTGGCGCTCGCCGACCTCCTCGACGCCCCCGGCGAGGCCGTACCCCGCGTTGTTGAGCAGGACATCGATCCGGCCCGCCCGCTCGACGGCCTCGGCGACGGTGGCGAGGACGGCGGCGCGGTCGGTGACGTCGAGGGCGAGCGGGACGACGCGGTCGCCGTACCGCTCGACCAGGTCGTCGAGGGTCTCGGGCTTGCGGGCGGTGGCGACGACTCTGTCGCCCGCCTCCAGCACGACCTCGGTGATGGCCCGGCCGAGGCCACGGGAGGCGCCGGTGACCAGCCAGGTGCGCGGTGAGTGCTCGCTCATCGCGCGGCCGCCCTGCGCTTCTCGGCGTACTCCTTGGCGTGGCCCAGCGTGGCGCGGCTGTTGGAGCCGAGGGCGCCGCGGATGAACTCGCGGGCCTCGGGCACCCCGGCGTCCGGGCCGAGGATCTTGGTGATGTTGTCGGCGTTGAGGACCACGGTGTGCTGGGAGGTGGCGGTGGTGACGCCGTCCTCGTCCTCGTCGAGCTGCCAGTACCCGGTGTGCAGGGTCATCAGGGCGGGCAGGGTGGTCTGCTTGTAGGCGATGCGGTGGTGGGGGAAGCAGACGCGGATCGACTCGGTGGTGTGCTGGGAGCCGTCCTTGGTGAGGGTGTCCATGCGCAGCACCTGGAGCCCCGGGGTGTCCTCGCGCAGGGAGACCTCGGCGACGTGCGGGAGGCGCTCGCGCCAGCGGTCGGCCTCGTTGATGAAGTCGTAGACGTCCTTCGCGGAGCCTTCGACGCGGACGCTGTCCTCGAAGGAGAGGGTCAGCCCGACGGCCCGCACGGCGAGTTCCGCGTTGGTCTTCAGGGAGGCCAGCTCGGCGCGGCTGTTGCGGTCCACGGCCGCGTCGATCCAGGCGAGCCGCTCGGGGTCGTCGTCGATCGCGGAGTAGTCGTGCAGCAGCCGCACCCGGGATTCCTCGTCACCGAGCGGCTCGATGATCCAGGTGCCGCCCATCGCGGCCACCGGCGGGGCGGGGACCTCCTGGCGGAACTCGATGCGCAGTTCCTCGGGGTGCAGGACGCGGCGCGACGTCCAGTTCTTCGGCTCGCCGTTGGCGGTGGCCCAGATCCGGATGCGCTCCTCGCGTTCGCCCTTCTCGACGTGGTCGACGTAGATGGACGGCGGGAAGATCCGGGGCCAGTTCTCCACCTCGGCGATCAGCCGGTACAGCTCGGCGGCCGGGGCGGCGACGGTGATCTCGTGCTCTACCTCACGGGTCGTCATGTCCTTGTCCCTCTCGTCGGGCTGGTCAGAAGTTGCCGAGGCCGCCGCAGACGTTCAGGGCCTGCGAGGTGATGGAGGCGGCGGTGTCGGAGGCCAGGTAGCCGACGAGGCCGGCGACCTCCTCGGGGGTGGAGTAGCGGCCGAGCGGGATCTTGGCCTGGAACTTCTCCAGGATCTTGTCCTCGGTGGTGTCGTAGGCGTCGGCGTAGCCCTGCCGCACCCGCTGCGCCATGGGCGTCTCGACATAGCCGGGGCACACGGCGTTGACGGTGATGCCGGTGGGGGCGAGCTCGTTGCCGAGGGCCTTGGTGAAGCCGACGACGCCGTGCTTGGACGCCGAGTAGGGGGCGCCGAGCACCACGCCCTGCTTGCCGGCGGTGGAGGCGATGTTGATGATCCGGCCGCGGTCCTTGTGGCGCATGCCGCCGGTGGTGAGGACCTCGCGGGTCATCCGGAAGACGCTGTTGAGGTTGGTGTCGATGACGTCGTCCCACAGCTCGTCGGTGAGGTCGGCGGTCACACCGCCCCCGCTGCGGCCGGCGTTGTTCACCAGCACGTCGACGGTGCCGAAGCGTTCCACCGCGGCCCGCACGAACGCCTTGACGTCGTCGGCGGAGCGCACGTCGCAGGCGACGCCGTCCACCTCCAGGCCTTCCTCGCCGAGTTCCTTGACCGTGTCGCGCACGGCGTCCTCGCCGCGCGCGCAGAGGAACACCCGATGGCCCTGCTGCGCCAGCAGCCGGGTCACCGCGAGGCCGATACCGCTGGTCGCACCCGTGACGACGGCGACCCGTCGCTCCTGTTCCGACATGAGCTCTCCTGGATAGTCCGGTCCTGGCGGCAGGAGGTTCGCGTCCGGCGCTGGAACGGCGCTCGAACACCTCTCGGGGCCGTCGGCGGCGGCCCGTCCGCCATCGCGCCGACCATCGCGGCTCGATCCCGTGTCGAGCGGATCCGCCCAGAGTCGGCCCCGACACGAGGACCTGAGAGGCGGCTATGATCAATCTCTTCCAGCCCCAGGTGGGCGCTGAGGAACTGAACGCGATCGCCGATGTGTTCGAGGACAGGTGGCTCGGGCACGGCCCCCGCACCAAGGCCTTCGAGGCGGCCTTCGCCGCGCACCTCGGGGTGGACGCCGAGCACGTCGTCTTCCTCAACTCCGGTACGGCCGGACTGTTCCTGGCGCTGGAGTCGCTGGACCTGACGCGGGGCGACGAGGTCGTCCTGCCCTCGCTCAGCTTCGTCGCCGCGGCCAACGCGATCCTGACCACCGGGGCGACACCGGTCTTCTGCGACGTCGGCGCCCGCACCCTCAACCCCACCGCCGAGGACGTCGAGCGCGCCCTGACCGACCGCACCCGCGCGGTGGTCGTGCTGCACTACGGCGGCTACCCGGGCGAGATCACTCGGATCGCCGAGCTGTGCCGGGAAAGGGGCATCACCCTGGTCGAGGACGCCGCCTGCTCGGTGGCCTCCCGGGTGGACGGCAGGGCCGTGGGCACCTTCGGCGACCTCGCCATGTGGAGCTTCGACGCCATGAAGGTCCTGGTCACCGGTGACGGCGGCATGATCTACGCCAAGGACGCCGAACGCGCCGCCCGCGTGCGGCGCCTGGCCTACCACGGTCTGGTCCAGCCCAGCGGCTTCGGCTACGCCAAGGTGTCGGCCCGCTGGTGGGAGCTGGACGTCCCCGAGCCGGGCCGGCGGGTCATCGGCAACGACATGACCGCGGCCATCGGCGCGGTGCAGCTGCGCCGGCTGCCCGAGCTGGTCGG
Organism: Streptomyces sp. NPDC030183; assembly: GCF_055573455.1. Taxonomy (NCBI): domain Bacteria; kingdom Bacillati; phylum Actinomycetota; class Actinomycetes; order Kitasatosporales; family Streptomycetaceae; genus Streptomyces; species Streptomyces sp. NPDC030183. The sequence goes on along the minus strand of NZ_JBVIBK010000002.1, from coordinate 344,829 downwards.
CCGCCGCCGGGAGATCGTCGCCCTCTACGACCGTGAACTCGCCGACGCCGACGGCTTGTTGCTGCCGCCGCCGCTGCCGGAGGGCCACGAGTCGACGTACTACTTCTACTGGGTGCAGATGGATCCGAGGATCCGGGACGCCGTGGCGAGCGACCTGCTGGCCGCCGACATCTACACCACCTTCCGCTACGCGCCGCTGCACAAGGTGCCGGCGTACGCGCACGGCGCGCCCGAGCCCGGCCTGCCGGGCTCCGACTGGGCGGCCGACCGCACCCTGTGCCTGCCGCTGCACCCGGGCCTGTCCGACGCCGACGTGCTCACCGTGGTCGCGGCGCTGCGCAAGTCCGTCGCCGAGCGCCTCGCGGAGGTGACGGCATGAGGATCCTCGTCACCGGCGGCGCCGGCTTCATCGGCTCCCACTACGTGCGCACCCTGCTGGCCGGCGGTTACGAGGGCTACGAGGACGCCCGCGTCACCGTCCTCGACAAGCTGTCCTACGCCGGGAACACCGCCAACCTGCCGATGGACCACCCCCGGCTGGACTTCGTGCGCGGCGACATCCTCAACTCCGAGCTGCTGGACCATCTGCTGCCGGGGCACGACGCGGTGGTGCACTTCGCGGCCGAGTCGCACGTCGACCGGTCGGTGGCCGGCGCCGCCGCCTTCGTCACCACCAACGTGCTCGGCACCCAGAGCCTGCTCGACGCCTGTCTGCGGCTCGGCGTCGGGCCCGTCGTCCAGGTCTCCACCGACGAGGTGTACGGCTCGATCGACAGCGGCGCGTGGACCGAGGAGGAGCCGCTGCTGCCGAACTCGCCGTACTCGGCGTCCAAGGCCGCCGCCGACCTGCTGGCCCGCGCCTACCACCGCACCCACGGCCTCGACGTCCGCGTCACCCGCTGCACCAACAACTACGGCACCCACCAGCACGTCGAGAAGCTCATCCCGAACTTCGTGACCCGGCTGCTGCGCGGCATGAGCGTCCCGCTCTACGGCGACGGCTCCAACGTCCGCGAATGGCTGCACGTCGACGACCACTGCCGGGCCGTCCAGCTGGTCCTCACCGGCGGACGGGCCGGGGAGATCTACAACATCGGCGGCGCCACCGCCCTGACCAACCTGGAGATGACGAAGCGGCTGCTGGACCTGTGCGGCGCCGACTTCTCGTCCGTCGAGTACGTCGAGGACCGCAAGGGCCACGACCTGCGGTACGCCATCGACGACCGCAAGATCCGCGCCGAACTCGGCTACGCGCCCCGCCGCACGCTCGACGAGGGGCTGCGCGAGGTCGTCGCCTGGTACCGGGACCGCCCCGACTGGTGGAAGCCGCAGGCCGACGCCGCGTCCCGGGGAGGTGCGGCATGAGGCTGTACTGCTTCCCGCACGCCGGCGCCGGCACCTCCGCGTTCGCCCGCTGGCCCGAGCAGTTCGGTCCCAAGGTGGAGGCCGTGCCGGTGCTGCTGCCCGGCCGGGACGCCCGCCGCCGCGAGACCCGCGTCACCGGCCGCCGCGCCCTCTTCGCCGACCTGCTGCGCCACCACAAACCCGTGCCCAGCTCCCCCTACGTCCTGTACGGGCACAGCCTCGGCGGCATGATCGCCTACTCGGTGGCCCGCGCCCTGGAGCAGGCCGGACGCCCGGCCCCCGCTCTGGTGGTCGTGGGCGCCTGCCCGCCGCCGGACGCCCGGGTACGGCTCGTCCAGGCGGCCGACCTGCCGGACTGCCAGCTGATGGAGACGCTGCGGGAGGCGGGCGCCGTACCGCCCGACACCCCGCGCGGCGGGGTGTGGCAGCGCTCGGCGCTGAAGGTGATCCGCGACGACCTGCGGCTCGCCCAGTCCCTGCGGGAGGCCGCCGACGGCCCGCTGTCGGTGCCGCTGCTCGCCGTCTCCGGTGACCTCGACCCGCTCGCCGGGCGGGAGGTGATGGCCGGCTGGCGGGAGTGGACCACCGGCCCGTTCGTCGAACGCACGCTCCCCGGCGACCACTTCTTCCTGCGCGGCCCGGCGCTGCCGCGGCTGCTGGACCGGGCCTGCCGGGTCGTGCAGCGCCGGGCCGGGACGCCGGGGCCCGCCGGGGCCGCCCGTACCCACCCGACCGCCTGGACCGCACCCCAGCTGGAGGACTCTCCCGTGAAGGACAGCCAATGAACCGACGTGTCGTCATCACCGGTATCGGGGTGGTCGCCCCCGGCGGCGTGGGCACCAAGGAGTTCTGGTCGCTGCTGACCGCCGGACGCACCGCCACCCGGGGCATCACCCTGTTCGACGCCTCGCCGTTCCGGTCCCGGATCGCCGCCGAGGCCGACTTCGACCCGCTGCTCCACGGCTTCACCCCCGAGGAGGCCGAACGCCTCGACCGGGCCGCCCAGTTCGCCCTCGTCAGCGCCGACGAGGCACTGCGCGACAGCGGCCTCGACGCCGAGAGCCTCGACCCGCTGCGCACGGGCGTGACCCTGGGCAGCGCCGTCGGCTGCACGATGGGCCTGGACCGCGAGTACAACACCGTCAGCCGGGGCGGCTCCACCTGGCAGGTGGACCACACCCTCGCCGTGCCGCACCTGTTCGACTACTTCGTGCCCAGCTCCATGGCGGCCGAGGTGGCCTGGCGGACCGGCGCGCAGGGCCCCGTCTCCATGGTCTCCACCGGCTGCACCTCGGGCCTGGACTCCATCGGGCACGCCGTCGAGCTGATCCGCGAGGGCAGCGCCGACGTGATGGTCGCCGGCGCGACGGAGGCGCCGATCTCCCCGATCACGGTGGCCTGCTTCGACGCCATCAAGGCGACCTCCCCCCGCAACGACGAGCCGGAGACCGCCTCCCGCCCGTTCGACGCCTCCCGCAACGGCTTCGTGCTCGGCGAGGGCTCGGCGGTGCTGATCCTGGAGGAGTTCGAGGCCGCCCGCCGCCGGGGCGCGCACGTCTACGCCGAGATCGCGGGCTTCGCCACCCGCTGCAACGCGTACCACATGACCGGCCTGACGAAGGACGGCACCGAGATGGCGGAGGCGATCCGGGTCGCCCTCGACGAGGCCCGCCTCGACCCCACGGCCGTCGACTACATCAACGCCCACGGCTCCGGCACCAAGCAGAACGACCGCCACGAGACGGCGGCGTTCAAGCGCAGCCTCGGCAGCCACGCCTACGAGGTGCCGGTCAGCTCCATCAAGTCGATGGTCGGGCACTCCCTGGGTGCCATCGGCTCCCTGGAGGTCGCCGCCAGCGCGCTGGCGATCGAGCACGACACCGTGCCGCCCACCGCCAACCTGCACACCCCCGACCCCGCCTGCGACCTGGACTACACCCCGCTGACCGCCCGCGAACAGCGCACCGACACGGTGCTCAGCGTGGGCAGCGGCTTCGGCGGTTTCCAGAGCGCGATGATCCTGACCCGCCCGCGCACGGGAGAGGCCGCATGACCACCCAGACCCTCGACCGCTCCGCCCCCGCCCCGGAGGACGCCGCCCCGGCCGCGCCCCTGGTCACCGGCCTCGGTGTGACCGCGCCCAACGGCCTGGGCACCGAGGCGTGGTGGGCCGCGACCCTGCGCGGCGAGAGCGGCATCCGCCCCGTCACCCGCTTCGACGCCGGCCAGTACCCGGCGAAGCTCGCCGGTGAGGTGCCCGGCTTCGACCCGGCGGAGCACGTCTCCAGCCGGCTGCTCCCCCAGACCGACCACATGACGCGGCTGGCGCTCGCCGCCGCCGCGGAGGCCCTCGACGACGCCGGTATCGACGCCTCGGAGCTGCCCGACTTCTCCGCGGGGGTCGTCACCGCCGCCTCGGCGGGCGGCTTCGAGTTCGGCCAGCGGGAGCTTCAGGCCCTGTGGAGCAAGGGCGGCCACCACGTCAGCGCCTACCAGTCGTTCGCCTGGTTCTACGCCGTCAACACCGGCCAGATCTCCATCCGGCACGGGCTGCGCGGACCCAGCGGGGTGCTGGTCACCGAGCAGGCCGGCGGCCTCGACGCGGTCGCGCAGGCCCGCAGGCAGCTGCGCAAGGGCGTCCCGGTGCTGCTCACCGGCGGCGTGGACTCCTCGCTGTGCCCGTGGGGCTGGGCGGCACACCTGGCCGGCGGCGAGCTGAGCACCGTCGAGGACGCCACCCGCGCGTATCTGCCGTTCTCCGCCGACGCGTCGGGCCATGTCGCCGGTGAGGGCGGCGCGCTGCTGGTCCTGGAGGACGCGGCCGCGGCCCGTGCGCGCGGCGTGCGCGGGTACGGCACGGTCGCCGGGTACGCGGCGACCTTCGACCCGCCGCGGGGCAAGGGCGCCCCGCGGCTGGGCGCGGCCGCCGAACTGGCCCTGGCCGACGCGGGGCTGGCCGCCGCCGACGTGGACGTGGTGTTCGCGGATGCGGCGGGCCGCCGGGACGCCGACCGGGCCGAGGCCGAGGCGCTCGCCGCGCTGTTCGGCGCGCGCGGTGTGCCGGTCACCGCCCCGAAGACGATGACCGGGCGGCTGGCGGCCGGCGGTGCCTCGCTGGACCTGGCGGCGGCGCTGCTGGCGCTGCGGGACCAGGTGATCCCGCCGACCGTCCACGTGACGGAGCCGGCCGCCGACTGCCCCGTGGACCTGGTCACCGGCGAGGCCCGCCCCGCGCCCCTGCGCACGGCGCTGGTGCTGGCGCGCGGCCGGGGCGGCTTCAACGCGGCCATGGTGGTCCGCGCCGCCGGCTGACCCGTCCCTCCGCACACCTCACTCCCCTGTTGTCCTTCGAAAGTCCCTGGAACCGCAAGAGATTGAGAGGAAGACCCCATGCCCGCACTCACCATCACCGAGCTGACCGACCTGCTGCGCGAGTGCGCCGGTGAGGCCGAGGCGGTGAACCTCGACGGCGATGTGCTGGACGTCCCGTTCGAGGTCCTCGGCTACGACTCGCTGGCCGTCCTGCAGACCACGGGCCGCATCGAGCGCGACTACGACGTGACCCTCGACGAGGACGCCGTCACGGACGCCGAGACGCCCCGCCAGTACCTGGAGCTGGTCAACGAGGCCATCTCCGTCAAGACCGCCGCCTGATCCACGGGCGGCCCCCGTAGCAACCGCCCCTCCCCTTCCGCACCCCTTTTCGGGCCCGTGTCCCGGCCGAGCGCCGGGCACGGGCCCGACGTGCGTTTTCACCGCGAACCACCAGATCCCTAGAACTACCGACGGGAACCGGAAGGAATCACACCGGGACGGACACGGGACCGCAACCGGAGACGCTCGGCACAGACCCACCCCTGATGAGAGGAGGGGCCCGAATGTCCGTGCGACCCCGTGCGGCCGACGCCGTGTCCGCCGCGCTCGCGCCGATGGTGTGGGGCAGCACCTACCTCGTCACCACCGAGTTCCTGCCGGAGAACCGCCCGTTGCTCGCCGCGACGGTCCGCGCCCTGCCGTCCGGGCTGCTGCTGGTCCTGATCACGCGCAGCCTGCCGCGGGGCGTGTGGATCGGGCGGGCCGCCGTGCTCGGCGTGCTCAACATCGGCGCGTTCTTCGCCCTGCTGTTCGTGGCGGCGTACCGCCTTCCCGGAGGCATCGCCGCGCTGATCGGCTCCCTCCAGCCGATGCTCGTCCTCGGTCTCGCCGTGCCGCTGCTCGGCGAGCGGGCCCGCGGCCGGGACCTGGCGGCCTGTCTGCTCGGCACGGCGGGCGTGGCGCTGCTGGTGGGCGCCTCCGCCACCGCCCTCGACCCGGTCGGGGTGGCCGCCGCGCTGGGCTGCGCCGGCTGCATGGCCCTCGGCATCGTGCTCACCAAGCGGTGGGGCCGCCCGGCCGGGCTGGTGGCCTTCACCGGCTGGCAACTCGCCCTGGGCGGACTGTTCCTGCTGCCCCTCACCCTGCTGTTCGAGGGGCTCCCCCAGCGGGTCACGACCGTGAATCTAACGGCATACGGCTATCTGTGCCTGGTGGGCGCGGTGTTCGCCTACACCGTGTGGTTCCGCGGTGTGGAACGGCTGCCCGCCGTGGCCGTGTCCCTCCTGGGCCTGCTCAGCCCGGTCGTCGCCGCGCTGCTCGGGCTGGTGGTGCTCGGCCAGGGCTTCACCCCGCCGCAGCTCGCCGGAGCCGCCGCCGTCCTGGCCGGCATCGTCCTCGCCCAGCTCCCCTCCCCCCGCCCCGCACGCCCCCAGCGAAAGGAAAGCCATGAGCACCGCAACCGTCCAGGGCGCCGTCATCAAGTCCGGCGAACTGGAGTTCCGTCAGCTTGACGGCTGCCGGGTCGCGACAGCGGTCGGCCCGCACCTCGGCGCGCGGATCGTACGGCTCGACGTGGTCCAGGTGCCCAGCGGCGCCGTGTGGCGGCCGCAGTCCTCGGCGCACGAGGAGAACGTCGTGGTCGTCTTCGCGGGCTCCGGCTCCGCCGCCTCCGGCGCCGCCCGCCGGCGCGTCAGCCGCGCCGACACGGTGTACACGCCGACCGGCGACCTGTACGAGCTGAGCGCCGACGCCGGCATGGACCTCACGGCCTACGTGTGGAACACCACGCTGCGCCCCGACCGCGCCCCCGGCACCGAGCCCCGCCGCTTCTCCCGGCTGTGGAACGAGGAGACCCAGCTGAAGGGCTTCACCGGCACCGGCCAGGCGGAGGCGTCCGCCAGGACCGCCACCATGAACTTCCTCTTCTGGCCTGGCACCGGCTCCCCGCAGCTGTGCCTCCACTGCGGCTTCATGCAGCCCGGCGAGTACTTCAACGTCCACGTCCACCCCGAGAGCGAGGAGGCGTTCATCGCCTTCGAGGGCAAGGGCCAGCTCCACCTCGACGGCCAGTGGTACGACGCCGAGCCCGGCGACGTGCTCTACGCGCCCCCCGGTGTGCCGCACGGCACCCGGCACCCCGACGAAGACCCCGCCGCTCCCCGCTTCGCCACGTGCGGTGGCCCCACTCCGTTCGATCCGGTGCTCTACCAGCGCGCCGGTGTCTCGACAAAGGTCCGGTGATCTTCAGACATGTGCAGAATATTCGGCCACTTCGACGCCCTGGCCACGCCGCACGAACTGCGGTCCGTGGCGGCGGCCCAGCGGCACGGCGGCCCCGACGCGCAGACCCACGCGTACGGCGCGGGCTGGGCGCTGGGCAACAACCGGCTCGCGATCATGGATCTCGACGGCGGGGACCAGCCGTACACCCTCGGCGAGGACATCGTCGTCGTCTTCAACGGCGAGATCTACAACCACGACGAGCTGCGGCAGAAGCTCTCCGCCCGCGGCCACACCTTCAAGGACACCTGCGACGGCTCGGTCATCCCGGCCCTGTACGCCGAGTACGGGGCGGCCTTCCCCGAGTACCTCGACGGCATGTACTCGGTGGCCGTCGTCGACCTGCGCGGTGAGCCGACGCTCTACCTCGCCACCGACGAGGTCGGCATGAAGCCGCTGTACTACCACTGGGACGCGGCCCGGCGGCACCTGTACTTCGCGTCCGAGCTGCCCGCCCTGCTGTCGTTCCGCAACGTGGGGGCCGCTCCCACGGAGGCGGGCCTCGACGCCTATCTGGCGACGAAGACGCCGTTCGGCGAGCAGACCATGTTCGAGGGCGTGAAGGTGCTCCCGCCGGCCGCGACCGTCCGGGTCACCCGCGCCGGCGGCATGCACGTCACCATCCGCCCCACCGCCGGTACCCGCGCCCCCCACTGCGCCGAGGCGGAGGCCGCCGAGCACGTGCGGTCGCTGCTGCGCACGGAGGTGCACCGGCTCACCGAGGCCGACGTCCCCGTCTCCGCGATCACCAGCGGCGGCCTGGACTCCAGCCTCGTCACCGTGCTGGCCGCCGAGAAGGTGCGCGACCTGCACTCCTTCAACATCGCGTACACCGGAACCTGGCCGTCCGACGAGCGGGCCTTCGCCCGGGAGGTCGCCGAGCGGGCCGGTACGACCCACCACCAGGTGGAGATCGACCCGGCGACCTTCCCGTCGCTGCTGGCCGACGTCGTGTGGCACCTCGGTCAGCCCAACGCCGACCCCATCACCCTGTCCACGTACGCCCTGTTCGGCGCGGTCCGGGACGCCGGCTTCAAGGTCGCCATCACCGGGGACGCGGCCGACGAGCTGTTCGGCGGCTACGACCGGCTGAAGAAGGCCATGGACGCCCCCTTCGGCACGGACTGGGTGCCGGACTACGTCGAGGCCCTCGCCGCCGTCCCGAAGCAGCTCCGGGAGAGCCTGTACTCCTCGGAGTACCTCGGCTTCGTCACGGCCAACGGCTCCGCCGCCGAGGAGATCACCGAGCGGCTGCGCGCCTCCACCGCCGACCGGATGACCACGCTCACCGAGTTCGAGATCGGCGAGCGGCTGCCCGCCTACCACCTGCGCCGCGTCGACCACCTGTCGATGTCGGCCTCGGTCGAGGTGCGGCTGCCGTTCTGCCAGCCGAGCGTCGTCCGTTACGCCCGCTCCCTCAAGGCCGACCTCAAGATCGACGGCACCCGCCGCAAGAAGGTCCTCTACGCCGCCGCCGACGGACTGCTGCCGGAGTCGGTCCTGAACCGTCCGAAGCAGCCGTTCACCCTGCCCATCACCGCCATGCTCCAGCCGGGCCAGGCGCTGTTCGACCACGCCCGCGACCTGCTGGCCGAGGACCGGCTGCGCCGCGGCGGCAAGCTGAACCCGCGCAAGGTCGAGGAGCTGTTCCGCGTCCAGGCCCAGTCCCCCAACGACCGGGCATCGCTGGCCATCTGGTCGCTGATGGTGCACGAGCTGTGGCTGGACCAGTTCTGCTCGCCCGCCGGCACGGCCGCCGGGAGCGTCCCGGGGGTGACGGTGTGATCGGCTACATCGCGCGGGCCGTGGGGGCCCCGACCCCCACCCTGGTTCTGGACCACCGCCAGCTGCCCCGGGACGAGGAGCGGCTCACGCCGGTGCTCACCCGGATCCGGGAGTGGCTGGAGGCCAACGGCCGCGGCGACATCCTCAAGTTCGCGCTCGTCGAGCCCTCCGCGCACCCCATGTTCGACCTGGACTACCGGTTCGTTCAGGGGCTGACCGGCGGCGTCGACCGGTTCGACTTCAAGGGCAGCTGCGGGCACTCCATCCTCGCCTCGGTGGTCGCCGCCGACGGCCAGGCGTGGCTGCCCAAGCTCGCTCCCGGCGGCCGGGTCCGGGTCCGGGTCATCAACAACGGCGACCACGTGGTGTGCGAGGTGGACGAGGCGCGCCGCCGCAGCGGCAGCTTCACCGTGCACTTCCTCCAGGACGCGGGGGCCCGCCTCGACGAGCTCCTGCTCACCGGCAACCCGCTGGACCAGCTGATCACCGGCACCGGGGTGCAGGAGGCGTCCCTGGTCTCCATGGGCAACCCCTATGTGTTCGTGGACGCCGAGGAGTTGGGCCTGAACAGCGTGGACGAGCTGTTCGGGGCGGGCGACGACATGTACGCGCGCATGCTTCAGATCCGTACGGCCGCCTGCGAGCTGCTCAAGTGGCCCGTCGACGGGGTCTTCCCGAAGATCGCGGCCGTCGGCCAGTACACGGAGGGCCGGCTCGCGGTGCGGGCCATCTCGGTGCCCAAGTGGCATCCCAGCATCGCGCTGACGGGCACCACCTGCCTGGCCGCGGCCTCCAGCATCCCCGGCACCGTCCCCGAGCGGCTGGCCCGCCGGGCCGGGCTGGCGCGCGGTGTCATCGAGATCGACACCCCGGGCGGCAGCACCGCCGCCGCGGCGTCGGTGGCGGGGCGCGGCGACGGCGCCGACACCCTGCACTGGGTCAGCGTCAGCCGCAAACTCGCCCAGCTCGACGAGCCGGCGTGCATCGCCTCGCTCAAGAACTACGACTACAAGGAGGAAACGGCATGGCTCCCGCTGGCGGTCTGACCCTCACGGAGGCGGGCACCGGGGCCGCGACCCGCGCCGAACTCGCCGAGCGTTACGCGAGCCTCACCGAGGTCCTGCACCGGCACGCGCAGAGCGCGGACGCGGCCGCCGAGCTCCCGGAGGAGGTCTTCACCGCCCTGCGCGCCTCCGGCATCCTCGGCGCGGCCATCGCCGTGGAGTACGGCGGCCAGGGGGGCGACTCCCTGCTCACCAACCGGCTGATCGAACTGACGGCCGCCGCGGACCCGTCGGTCGCGATCATCCTGTTCCAGCACTACGCGGTCAGCTCCCGCATCAGCGAGTGGGGCAGCGAGGCCCAGCGCGAGCGCTACCTGCCGCGGCTGGCGAGCGGCGAGTGGATCGCCGCCTCCGCGTGGAGCGAGTCCGGTTCGGGCGCCGACAAGCGCAACCTCGCCACCAAGGCGCGGCGCACCGAGGGCGGCGACTGGCTGCTGGAGGGCGCGAAGGCGTTCACCACGGGAGCGGGGCTGGCGGACGTGTACCTGGTGCTCGCCCAGACGTCGGCGCCGACCGACGGCTTCGCCAGCACCTACGGCAGCGACGGCCAGACGTTCTTCCTCATCGAGGCGGGCAACCCGGGCCTGTTCGCCAACACCGGCATGGACCTGGTCGGCATGCGCTCCTCGGCGACCGGGTTCGTCGAGCTGACCGCCTGCGAGGCCGACGACTCGGCGGTGCTCGGCCCGGTGGGCGCGGCGGTCCGGATCATCGCCGGGGTGCGGGAGTCCGGTGCCACGCTGGGCGCCGTCTCGGCGGGGATCGCCGCCGCCGCGTACCGGACGGCGTTCGCCCACGCGCAGCGCCGCGGCCTCGAAGGCCAGCAGGCGGTACGTCACCGGCTGGTGGACCTCGCCGCGAAGGTCGAGGCCGCCCGCTCCCTGGTCGACGCGTCGGCCCGCCGGGACTCCGCGGAACCGGGCAACACCACCCTCTACAGCAAGATCCTCTGCTCCCGGATCTCGGAGGAGGTCGTGCAGGAGGCGCTGCGGCTGCTGGGGAGCGCCGGCTATCTGCACGACCACCCGCTGAACAAGCTGGCCCGCGACGCCCGCGCGGTCGGCCTCATGGGCCCGACCAACGACCTGGCCAGGGAACTGGTCAGCGCTTCCTGGACGACCGCCTGACCCCGGCCGCCGCGGCACCACCTCATCCACCGACCCGCCCGTCCACGAACCGGCCCGTCCACGAACCGGCCCATCCACGAACCGGCCCATCCACAGACCCGGAGGACCTGTGACGCAGTCCTACGATCTCGTCGTCACCAACGCGCGCGTAGTCACCCCTGACGGGGTCAGGTCCGGAGGCCTCGCCGTCTCCGGTGAGCGAATATCGGCGATCCTCGCGGACGGCGAACAGCCGCCCGCGAAGGAGACCATCGACGCGGGGGGCCGCTATCTGCTCCCCGGCGGCATCGACCCGCACGTCCACTTCCGTACGCCGGGCCTCACCCACAAGGAGGACTGGGCGCACGGCAGCCGGGCGGCGGCCGCCGGCGGTGTCACCACCGTCATCGACATGCCCAACACCCAACCGCCGCTGATCGAACCGGAGCTGGCCGCGGAGAAGGCGTCCACGGTCTCCGGTGACTCCCTGGTCGACTTCCGCTTCCACATGGGCGTCACCGTCGACAGCGTGGAGAACCTGCGCCGCCTCCAGCCCCGCCAGGCGACCTCGGTGAAGGTCTTCATGACCGGTCACCACACCGCGCCCAACATCATCCGCGACCCCGTCGTCCTCGACCGGATCTTCCAGGTCGCCGCCGAACGCGGCATCCGGCTGGTCCTGCACGCGGAGGACGACAGCGTCTTCTCGCTGCTGGACGAGACGCAGGCCCCGCCTGCCGGTTACGACGCCTACGAGTCCGCGCACCCGCGCACGGGCGGCATCGTCGCCTCGTCCCGGGTCATCGAACTGGTGCGCAAGCACGGCACCGCCGCGCACATCCTGCACGTCTCCTCCTCCGAGGAGTCGGACCTGCTGAAGGCCGCCGCGAAGGCGGGCCTGCCCATCACGTACGAGGTGACCTCGCACCACCTGTCCTTCTCCGCGCCCGACACCCAGCGGCTCGGCGCCCGGATCCGGTTGCGTCCCGCGATCCGCTGCGAGAAGGACAAGGGCCGGCTGTGGGACGCGGTGATGGAGGGCAGTGTCGCCAGCCTCGGCAGCGACCACGCCCCGCACACCGTCGAGGAGAAGCTCCTGGCCCCCGCGGACGCCCCGCCCGGGCTGCCCGGGGTGCAGGAGCTGATCATCGCCCTGTACACGGGGATGCGGCGCCGCTACCCGGCCATGTCCACCGACGAGGCCATGCGGCACGTCGCCCGGCTCACCGCCGAGGGGCCGGCCGACCTGTTCGGGCTGGGCGGCCGCAAGGGCCGGATCGCGGTCGGTCTCGACGCCGACTTCACGCTGTTCGACCCGGACGTCACCTGGATCATGGCCGCCAAGCACACCTACGCCAAGGTCGGCTGGTCGGCGTACGAGGGCTGGACCTTCACCGGCCGCCCCGACGTCACCGTCCGCCGCGGCGAGACCATCTGGGACGGCCGGGACCCGGAGCGGCCCCGCTTCGGCACCGCGTCCGGTATCTGGCTCGACGCCGAACCGGCGGTACCCGGCGGGTTCACCGCGCAGCGCGAGACCAGCGCCTGATCCGCACGGACCTCACGGGGAGGGGCCGCCGGTCCCTCCGCACGGGGAGGGGCCGCCGGTCCCTCCGCACGGGGAGGGGCCGCCGGTCCCTCCCCACCGCCACCATCCGCATCCCGGCCCCTGGAGGACCGATGTCCGCCGTCGCCCCATCGGATTTCACCCGCGCCATGGCCCAAGTGCCCAGCCCCGTCACGATCGTGACCACCACGGACGACAGCGGCCGGCGCTGGGGATTCACCGCGAGCTCGTTCAGCTCGCTCTCCCTGGACCCGCCGCTGGTGCTGGTCTGCCCCGCCAAGTCGGCCGGCTCCCACGACGCGTTCGTGGCCGCCGAGCGCTTCATGATCAATATCCTGTCCGCCGAACAGGCCGCGATCGCCCAGCACTTCGCCCGCTCGGGCCACGACAAGTTCGCCACCGGCGACATGGTCCCCTGCGAACTGGACCTGCCCGGCCTGCCCGGCGCCACGGCCCGCCTGGCCTGCACCGCTCACGCGGTGCTCGACGGCGGCGACCACAGTATTCTCGTGGGCCGGGTGGAAGCCGTGTACGTCGGGGACCAGGAGCCGCTGGTCTACCACAACCGCGCCTTCACCCGCCCGGAGGCGGCCAGCCCCGCCCTGGCCGCGGCCCGCTGAGAAACGGAACGCCCGTGACGAACACCGTGACGAACCCCGCGACGGCCACTGTGACGAACACCGTGACCGTGTACTCCGACATCGGCTGCCCCTGGGCCTCTCTGGGGCTGTTCAACCTGCGGCGCGCGGCCGCCGCGGAGGGGGTCTTGCTCGCCGTCGACCACCGGGCGTTCCCGCTGGAGCTGTTCAACTCCCGGCCCACCCCCAAGTGGATCCTCGACCCCGAGATCGCCGCCGTGGCCGAGCGGGAACCCGCGCTCGGGTGGACGGACTGGCAGGGCCCGGAGTCCGGTTACCCGGTGACCCTGCTGCCCGCCATGGAGGCGGTCCAGGCGGTCAAGACCCAGCCCGGCACCCGGGAGGCGGGGCTGGCCGCCTCCGACCAGCTCGACGCGGCCCTGCGCCACGCCTTCTACGCCGAGTCCCGCTGCGTCAGCGTCCACTCCGAGATCCTCGCGGTGGCCGAGGGCTGCCCGCTGGTCGACACCGGTCACCTCGACCGGGCGCTGCGCCGCGGCACCTGCCGCCAGGTCCTCTTCGACCAGTGGGAGGAGTCCAAGGCGCCGGAGGTGCGCGGCAGTCCGCACTTCTTCCTCCCCGACGGCACCGGTCTACACAATCCGGGCATCGCCTTCACCTGGCCCAAGGGCACGCCCCGGCCGCGGATCACGGAGTACACCCCGGAGTTCTGGACGTCCCTGGTCCGTTCCCTGGCCGACCGCGCCCCGGCGGCTTCCCCGCCGGAGTGAGCGGACCGACACGCCCCGGCCCCCGGAACACACCGTTCCGGGGGCCGGGGCGATCTTTGCAGCACCGCGTCAGCGCGCCGTTGCGGTGACAACGGGTTCTCACGCACTCACACCCTGTGAGGGAAGGTGCCCGGAACCGGACTTGAACCGGTACGCCCGCGAGGGGCAGCGAGGTTTAAGCTCGCCGTGTCTGCATTCCACCATCCGGGCAGGCCATGGGCTCCGCGCTGAGGTTCCGAGCCTATCGGGAGGCTTCCCCCGAACAGCGGAACAGCGGACCGATGTTGTCTTATTTTATTGACGTCTGAGGGTGCATCAGCCCATGGAACACGCCATCCGCACTTGCCAATAGCCTTTCGGACGGTGCGGCCCGGCGTATGCGGAATGACGGAATTTCACCGCCCGAACGAGCGGCCTCCCGACGGCCCGCACGCTGACGACTGACTCGTGTAGGCCAAACCGGCCGAATACCGCCGTTCCACGGCCCCTCTCTCCGGGACGGCCGTCATACCCAGGTATGACGGCGCGCCCCTCCGTCCGTCAGAAGTCTGCCCCCGGAACCGGAACAGCGGCTGACTACACGGCGGCGCCCCGAGGCGACGATGGAGACAGCGCTGGAAACGCCGGACACCACCCCGTGCGTCCGCACCCCGTGCATCCGCGCTCATCCCCCGAACCGTCCGAACGACTTCGCCCCCGACAGGAGTTCCCCCGTGACCACCACTCCCCTCGCCGACCGGGCCACCGCCGTGGCCGCCCGCGCCACGGAACTGTCGAAGGTCTACGGACAGGGCGAGACCCGGGTCGTCGCCCTGGACCGGGTGACCGTCGACTTCCGGCAGGCCCAGTTCACCGCGATCATGGGCCCCTCCGGATCCGGGAAGTCCACGCTGATGCACTGCGTGGCCGGCCTGGACAGCTTCTCCGCCGGGTCCGTGCGCATCGGCGACACCGAGCTGGGCTCCCTGAAGGACAAGCAGCTCACCAAGCTCCGCCGGGACAAGATCGGCTTCATCTTCCAGGCGTTCAACCTGCTGCCGACGCTGACCGCGCTGGAGAACATCACCCTCCCGATGGACATCGCGGGTCGCAAGCCGGACAAGCAGTGGCTGGACACCGTGATCGGGATGATCGGTCTCGCGGACCGGCTGAGCCACCGGCCCTCCCAGCTCTCCGGCGGCCAGCAGCAGCGCGTCGCGGTGGCGCGGGCCCTCGCCTCCCGGCCGGACATCATCTTCGGCGACGAGCCCACCGGGAACCTCGACTCCCGCTCGGGCGCCGAGGTCCTGGGCTTCCTGCGCAACTCCGTGCGGGAACTGGGGCAGACCGTGGTGATGGTGACGCACGACCCGGTGGCGGCGGCGTACGCGGACCGGGTCGTCTTCCTCGCCGACGGACGGATCGTGGACGAGCTGTACGAGCCGACGGCGGACTCCGTCCTGGACCGCATGAAGCGGTTCGACGCGAAGGGCCGCACCAGCTAGGTCGTGTCCCTCGGGAACCCGGCCCTCCCCGTTCCCGTCCGGCGGCAGTGCCCTCCGCCCCCGTCCACCTCACCACCCGACCCCGAACAGGGACCCCCTTCATGTTCCGTACCGCCCTGCGCAATGTGCTCGCGCACAAGGCCAGACTCCTCATGACCGTGCTCGCCGTGATGCTGGGCGTCGCCTTCGTGTCGGGGACGCTGGTCTTCACGAACACCATCTCGGACGCCTACCAGAAGAGCTCCGCCAAGGGCTTCGACCATGTCGACGTCGCGGTCCAGCAGGCGTACCGCCCGGACGAGGGCGACCGGATCGCCGAGCAGCCGAAGCTGACGCCCGCGCTGCTGGAGAAGGTCGAGCGGGTGCCCGGCGCCGAGTCCGCGACCGGTGTCGTCACCGGCTTCACCGCGCTCGCCGACAAGGACGGCGAGCTGATCGGCGGCGGCTTCCAGTCGCAGGGCGGCAACTACTGGGGCGAGGACGACCCCAGGTACCCGATCGAGGAGGGCCGGGCTCCCCGGGGCGCGCACGAGATCGCCATCGACGCCAAGACCGCCGAGCGGGCCGGGTACGAGGTCGGCGACACCGTCCGGCTGTCCGTCGACGGCCCGGTCCTCACGCCGAGGATCAGCGGGATCTTCACGACGGACGACGGCAACGTCGCCGCGGGCGGCAGCCTCACCCTGTTCGACACGGCGACCGCCCAGAAGCTCTTCCACAGCGAGGGCGAGTTCGACGAGATCACCGTGACCGCGGCGCCCGGCACCGGCCAGGACCGGCTCCGGTCGGCCATCGACAAGGCCCTCCCCGAGGACGTCGCCACCACGATCACCGGTGAGCAGCTCGCGTCCCAGCAGGCCACGCAGATCGCCGCGTCGATGAGCGGGCTGAAGAACGGTCTGCTGGTCTTCGCCGGCATCGCCCTGTTCGTGGGCACGTTCATCATCGCCAACACCTTCACGATGCTCGTGGCCCAGCGCACCAAGGAGCTGGCCCTGCTGCGGGCGGTGGGCGCCTCCCGCCGCCAGGTGACGCGTTCGGTGCTGGTCGAGGCGTTCGTGGTGGGCGCGGTCGCCGCGGTCGCCGGTCTGGCCGTCGGTGTCGGCATCGGCGCGGGCATGCGGGCGCTGATCGGGACGCTCGGCGACACCGTGCCCGACGGCCCGCTGGTGGTCACCCCCGGCACGGTCGCCACCGCCCTGCTGGTCGGTGTGCTGATCACCATGCTGGCCGCCTGGCTGCCGGGCCGGCGCGCGGCGAAGATCCCGCCGGTGGCGGCGATGAGCAGCGTCCACGCGAAGGCCACGACCAGGTCCCTCGTCGTACGGAACACGATCGGCGCGCTGTTCTCCGGCGCGGGCATCGCCACCGTCCTGTACGCCACGACGCTGGAGGGCTCCGACGGCCAGGTCCCGATGGGGATCGGCGCCGTGCTGCTGATCATCGGCGTGTTCGTGCTGACGCCGCTGCTGTCACGCCCGCTGATCGCGGCCGCCGCCCCCGTGCTGCGCGTCTTCGGGGTCTCCGGCAAGCTCGCCCGGCAGAACTCGGTGCGCAACCCGCGCCGCACCGCGGCCACCGCCTCGGCCCTGATGATCGGCCTCACCCTGATCACCGGTATGACGGTGATGGCGGGCAGCCTGCAGACCGCCATCGGCAAGATGGCCGCCGACTCCATCAAGGCGGACTACGTCGTCTCGATGGCCAACGGCAACTACCTCTCCCCCGACGTGGAGAAGAAGCTCGCCGGCGCCGAGGGCGTCACGGCGGTCTCTCCGCTGCGCAATGCCGAGTCCCGCATCGACGGGCGGACGGAGTTCGTCACCGGCGTCAACGGCGACGCGATCGCCGAGGTGACGAAGTTCCCCGTCGACCAGGGCAGGTTCGAGGTCGGCGGCACGAAGGTCGTGGTGGACACCGAGACCGCGAAGCGCAACGGCTGGAAGGCCGGGACGACCCTCACGGCAGGGTTCGAGGGCGGGAAGCGGAAGCTGACCGTGGCCGGGGTCTACGAGGCCAACGAGCTGATCCGGGGCATCCTCCTGGACAACCGGACGCTGGCCGAGCGGCTGCCCGCCGACACCCGCCCGGCCGACATGATGGTCATGGTGAAGACCTCGTCCGGCGCCTCGGACGCCACCAAGGACCGGCTGGCGAAGGCCCTCGGCGACAACCCGGCCATCAAGATCCAGGACGGCGACGACCTCTCCGACGACATCGCCCAGATGTTCACGCTGATGCTGAACCTGCTGTACGGCCTGCTGGCCATGGCCGTGATCGTCGCCGTCCTCGGCGTCATCAACACCCTGGCCATGTCCGTCTTCGAGCGGTCCCAGGAGATCGGCATGCTCCGTGCGATCGGCCTCGACCGCCGCAACATCAAGCGGATGGTCCGTCTGGAGTCCCTGGTCATCTCACTGTTCGGCGGTGTCCTCGGCATCGGTCTCGGTGTCTTCTTCGGCTGGGCCGCCGGTGAGCTGGTCGCCTCCCGGATGCCGACGTACGAACTGGTCCTGCCCTGGGCCCGGATGGGTGTCTTCCTGCTGCTGGCCGGCACGGTGGGCGTCCTGGCCGCGATGTGGCCGGCCCGGCGCGCGGCGAAGCTGAACATGCTGGCCGCGATCAAGGCGGAGTAGCGGCGCCGCAGCGGCAGACGCCCGCGGGGCCCGTTCCGTCCAGGAACGGGCCCCGCGGGCGTACGGGCTGTCAGCCGCCCCAGGTGCGGGTCCTGAGCGGCAGCTCCGAGGCACCCTCTTGCGACGTCCGCACGGCGAGGACCTGGTTGACGCCGAGGCGGTTGCGTTCGAAGCCGAGGGCGCAGGCGGCCATGTACAGGCGCCACACGCGGGCGCGGCCCGGCCCGGCGAGGGTGGCGGCCCGGGACCACTGGGCTTCGAGGTTGGCGACCCAGGCGCGCAGGGTGAGGCCGTAGTGCTCGCGCAGGGACTCCACGTCGCGGACCTCGAACCCGGCGCGTTCGAGCTGGGTCACGGTGGTGCCGATGGGGGCGAGTTCACCGTCGGGGAAGACGTACGCGTCGATGAACCCGTCGATGGAGTACGCGCTCTCGTCGGAGCGCGGCCGGCGTGAGATCTGGTGGTTGAGGAGCCGTCCGCCGGGCCGGAGGAGGGCGTACAGGTTCTCGGCGTACTCCAGGTACTTGTCGGCGCCGACGTGTTCGGCCATGCCGATGGAGGAGATGGCGTCGTAGGGCCCGTCGGTGACGTCCCGGTAGTCCTGGACGCGGATCTCGACGCGGTCGGTCAGCCCCTCGTCCGCGACGCGTTTGCGGGCGTACGCGGCCTGTTCCTGGGACAGGGTGATGCCGACGACGCGGACGCCGTACTCGCGGGCGGCGTGCACGGCCATGGAGCCCCAGCCGCAGCCGACGTCGAGGAGGCGCTGCCCCGGTGCGAGGGCGAGCTTGCGGCAGATGAGGTCGAGCTTGGCGCGCTGGGCGGCTTCGAGGGTGCCGTCGGCGGTCTCCCAGTAAGCGCAGGAGTACACCATCGACGGGCCGAGGACGATCTCGTAGAAGTCGTTGCCCACGTCGTAGTGGTGGCTGACGGCCCGTTTGTCGCTGCGTCTGGTGTGCAGGTGGCGGGTTCTGCGCACCTCCTCGCGGGGCGGCTCCGGCGGCACCAGGACGGCGGGCCCGGCCAGCTTCAACAGCCCCCGGACGGCCGCGCGGACCTCCGGGTCACGCAGGGCGTCACCCAGCCCCCTGGCGTCCTCGTCCCGCTCCCACACGTGCCCGGCCATCAGGTCCAGTACGGCGTACAGGTCCCCCTCGACGCCCAGGTCACCGGCGACCCAGGCACGGGCCAGGCCCAGCTCGCCCGGCTTCCACAGCAGCCGGCGCAGGGCCCTGCGGTTCCGTACCACCAGCGCGGGGGCCTGAGGGGGGCCGGCCTCCGAACCGTCCCACGCCCGAAGCCGGACCGGGAGCGGGGCCCCCAGTGCCTGCTCGAACAGGCTCGTCAGCCGCGACGCGGCGTCCTGCATGGCGCACACCTCCGTGACAGCAGATCCCGGAATGTCCAACGCCACGGTAAACACGGGCGGGGCTCCGCCGTAGTCCCGGTAGGGGGTGTGTTGTTCGGGTGCGAGTGAGTGGGGGTTGTTCGCGCAGTTCCCCGCGCCCCTGAAGGAACGGGCGCAGCCCGCGCTTTTCAGGGGCGCGGGGAACTGCGCGAGAAACCACGACCCACCCGCACCCGCCGACGAACCGCGCACCCCCGAGCTACCAGGCGCCCCCAAACTCCGAAGGACCCCCCGCACCACGGATGGCGGAAGGTCCTTCGGGTCGAACAGAAGGGAGGTGACCGGAAGAGGTCAGGAGGCCTTGGCCTTCTCCTCGGTCTTGGCGGCAGCCGCAGCCGCAGCGACCGGGGCCGGCTTGGCCGCCTCGTAGAACTCCTCGCGAGGCGACTCGATCGCGCCGAGGGAGACCACCTCGCGCTTGAGGAACATCGCGAGCGTCCAGTCCGCGAAGACGCGGATCTTGCGGTTCCAGGTCGGCATGGCCAGACCGTGGTAGCCACGGTGCATGTACCAGGCGAGACGGCCCTTGAGCTTGATCTTCATCTTGCCCATGACGATCATCGCGACGCCCTTGTGGAGGCCGAGGCCCGCCACCGCGCCCTTGTTGGAGTGCGCGTACTCCTTCTGCGGGAAGCCCCGCATACCGGAGACCACGTTGTCGCCGAGGACCTTCGCCTGACGCAGCGCGTGCTGCGCGTTCGGCGGGCACCAGGCGTTCTCGACGCCGGCCTTGCGGGCGGCGACGTCCGGCACCTGCGCGTTGTCGCCGGCGGCCCAGATGTAGTCCGTGCCCTGGACCTGGAGGGTCGGGGCGGTGTCCACGTGACCGCGGGGGCCCAGCGGGAGGCCGTAGCGGGAGAGGACCGGGTTCGGCTTGACGCCGGCGGTCCAGACGATTGTGTTGGAGTCGACCTCCAGGCCGTTCTTCAGCACGACGTGGCCGTCGACGCAGGACTCCATGGAGGTGTTGAGGTAGACCTCGACACCGCGGCCTTCGAGGTGCTCCTTGCCGTACTTGCCGAGCTTCGGGCCGACCTCGGGAAGGATCTTGTCGGCGGCGTCGACGAGCACGAACCGCATGTCCTCGCGCGACACGCTCTTGTAGTACTTCGCGGCGTCGCGGGCCATGTCCTCGACCTCGCCGATGGTCTCCGCGCCGGCGAAGCCACCGCCCACGAAGACGAAGGTCAGCGCCTTGCGGCGGACGTCCTCGTCGGTCGTGGAGTCGGCCTTGTCGAGCTGCTCCAGCACGTGGTTGCGCAGGCCGATGGCCTCCTCGATGCCCTTCATGCCGATGCCCTGCTCGGCGAGGCCGGGGATCGGGAAGGTGCGGGAGACGGCGCCGAGCGCGATCACCAGGTAGTCGAAGGGCAGCTCGTACGCCTCGCCGACCAGCGGCGCGACGGTGGCGACCTTGCGGTCCTGGTCGATGGTGGTGACCCGACCGGTGAGGACCTCCGCCTTGGGCAGCACGCGTCGCAGCGGGACGACGACATGCCGCGGGGAGATGCTGCCGGCGGCGGCTTCGGGGAGGAAGGGCTGGTAGGTCATGTACGACCGGGGGTCGACGACCGTGACGGTCGCCTCTCCGTAGCGCATCTTCTTGAGGATGCGCCGAGCTGCGTACAGGCCTACGTACCCACCGCCTACTACGAGGATCCTGGGACGCTCCGTGGTGCTCATGCCATCGAGTATGTACCCGCCATCCGAGGGGTGCTCGTGCGCCCCTTCACAAGCTTCCCCAGCCCCTCTGCTACACTGCGCGGCCCTCCTGATCCAGGTCCTCGCCCGATGAGGGAACCACGCCGCACGGCCGACCGTTGTCAATGCCGCGTGAACTGCCCTTCCGGCCCTGCGGACCCCTCGCCGACACTCCGATCGGGGCCCGGTTTTCACCCGGACGAGCACCCTCCATGGCCCCTTCGAAGGCACCCTCCCGACCCCCTGGAGCCCCCGAAGGCTCTGCGGAGCCTCAAAACGTCGCCCAACAGGGCCGATTCTCTTGTGAAGAACTTCACGAAGTTTTACGGCGGCGGGTCAACGAGGGGTGCCCGAGCACCCCTCGGAGGCGCTCATACGTTATCCGAACAGCTCAACAGAGGCTACCGGCGAGTAGTAAACAGGTCCTCACACGAGCCCGGGGCCGACCGGGAGAACGCCCGGAACCGGCCCCGGGACTACGCGACGGACCAGGCGATCCCGTCCAGGATGTCGTGTTCGCTCACCACGACCTCCTCGGCCCCGATCCGCTCCATGATCGCGAGCAGCACGAGGGCCCCGGCGGCGATCACGTCCACCCGCCCGGGGTGCATCGAGGGGATCGCCGCCCGCTCGGCGTGGGTGGAGCACAGCAGCCCCTCGGTGATCTCCCTGACGCGCTCATAGGGGATCCGGGAGTGGTGGATGGCCGTCGAGTCGTACGCGGGGAGGTCCTGCGCGATCGCGGACAGCGTCGTGACCGATCCGGCGAGCCCCACGAGGGTGTGCGCCTCGCGCAGCGGCACGGTCCGCTCGGCGAGGTCCAGGGCTGCCTCGATGTCGGCGCGGACGGCCGCGATCTGCTCGGGGCCGGGGGGATCGACGACGACGCCGTCCCGGACGAGGTGGCGCTCCGTCATCCGCACGCAGCCGATGTCCACGGAACGCGCGGCGCGCACGTGGTCGTCGCCGACGACGAACTCCGTGGAGCCGCCGCCGATGTCCACCACCAGGAACGGCTTGGCCAGATCGTCCCGGCCCAGCAGCTCCTTGGTGGCGCCGGTGAAGGAGAACTCGGCCTCCTGGTCGCCGGAGATCACCTCGGGCTCGACACCGAGGATGTCCATGACGCCCCGGACGAACTCGTCCCGGTTCTCCGCGTCCCGCGAGGCGGACGTGGCCACGAACCGCAGCCGCTGCGCGCCGAGTTCCTTGATGACCGCCGCGTACTCACGGCACGCGGCGAACGTCCGCTCAAGCGCCTCGGGCGCCAGGCGGCCCGTGCGGTCGACGCCCTGGCCGAGCCGGACGATCGTCATCCGGCGCTCCAGATCGACGAGTTCACCCGTTGCGGGGTCGGCGTCGGCGACGAGCAGCCGGATCGAGTTGGTACCGCAGTCGATGGCGGCGACACGGGTCACTGGGCGTCCTCCTCCGGATCGACGGGCTTGGACGCGAAGTAGCCGGACTCGCTCGCGTCCACGTCCCAGCCCTCACCTGCCGGCGGCCCCGCGGGAATCACACACGGTCCCTTCGCCCACCACTCCGGCAGCATCGCGATCGCCTCGTCGCCGAGCGGGTTCACCCCGGGCCCGGCGGCCAGCGAGTGCGCCACGAGGACGTGCAGGCACTTGACGCGGTCCGGCATGCCGCCCGCGCTCGGGAAGCCCTCCAGGACCTCGATCTCGTCGCGGCGGGCGATGTAGTCGTCGTGCGCGGCGCGGTAGGCGGCGGCCAGTTCGGGGTCCGCCGCCAGCCGCTCCGTCATCTCCTTCATCACGCCGTTCGCCTCCAGCGTGCCGATCGCGGAGGCGGCCCGCGGACACGTCAGGTAGTACGTCGTCGGGAACGGCGTCCCGTCCGGCAGGCGCGGCGCCGTCTCGACGACGTCCGGCTGCCCGCACGGGCAGCGGTGCGCGATCGCGCGCAGTCCGCGCGGCGGGCGGCCGAGCTGCTGCTGGAAGGCCTCGACGTCCGCGTCGGTGGGCTCGGTGCGCGGAGTGGAGGGCGGGGGCGTGTCCATACCTGTACGTAAGTCCTCTGGAGCTCTGGTCGGTTACTGGTCGGCGGCGTCGGCCTTGTCGACCCCGTCCCAGACGTTGGTGTACCAGGGGAGGTCGGCCGCCCCCTGCGTCGTGCGGGACTGCTTCGCCGCGTCCGGGTCGATCATGATGTAGCCGGTCTCGCCCGGCATGACGTAGTGCAGCCGCTCCCGGATGCGCTGCTCGGCGTACGCGTCGTCCTGCCAGCGCGCCTTGAGGTCGCGCAGCTCCTCGACGCGCTCGCGCGCCTCCTCGCGCTGCCGCCGCATGTCGGCGATCTCGGCGCGCTGGGAGACGTACTGCCTTATGGGGTAGGCGAGGGCCACGATCATCGAGCAGAGGACGAGGGCGAGCAGTGCGGCGCGGCCGGTGAGCCGGGAGCGGCGGGCCTGGCGCCGGGTCTGGGAGCGGTAGACCCGGGCGGCCGTCTGCTCGCCGAGCAGCTTCAGCCGGGTCGCGGTGGAGAAACGGTCCCGGTCCTTCACGGGCATGTCCCACTTCCCCTTCCTACGGTCCCTACGTGCGTACGTCCCCGCACACGGTACGGGACCGGGTACGGGGACGTACGTGCGACGCTTCCTACTGCCGCCCTACTGGTGTCAGCCCTTGAAGCGCGGGAACGCGCTGCGGCCGGCGTACACCGCGGCGTCGTCGAGGATCTCCTCGATGCGCAGCAGCTGGTTGTACTTGGCGACGCGGTCCGAGCGGGCCGGGGCGCCGGTCTTGATCTGGCCGCAGTTCACGGCGACGGCGAGGTCGGCGATGGTGACGTCCTCGGTCTCGCCGGAGCGGTGGGACATCATGCACTTGAAGCCGTTGCGCTGGGCCAGCTCGACGGCGTCCAGGGTCTCGGTGAGCGAGCCGATCTGGTTGACCTTGACGAGCAGCGCGTTGGCCGCGCCCTCCTCGATGCCACGGGCGAGACGCTCGGGGTTGGTGACGAACAGGTCGTCACCGACGAGCTGCACCTTGTCGCCGAGGCGCTCGGTGATGGTCTTCCAGCCGTCCCAGTCGTCCTCGAACAGCGGGTCCTCGATGGAGACGAGCGGGTACGCGTCGACGAGCTCCGCGTAGTAGTCCGTCATCTCGGCGGCGGTGCGCTCCTTGCCCTCGAAGACGTACACGCCGTCCTTGTAGAACTCGGAGGCGGCGACGTCGAGCGCCAGGGCGATCTGCTCGCCGGGGGTGTAGCCGGCCTCGTTGACGGCCTCCAGGATGAGGTCGAGGGCGGCGCGGTTGGAGTCCAGGTTCGGGGCGAAGCCGCCCTCGTCGCCGAGGCCGGTGTTGAGGCCCTTGCGCTTCAGGACCTTCTTGAGGGTGTGGTAGACCTCGGCACCCCAGCGCAGCGCCTCGGAGAAGGACTCCGCGCCGATCGGGGCGATCATGAACTCCTGGATGTCCACGTTGGTGTCGGCGTGCGAGCCGCCGTTCAGGATGTTCATCATCGGAACGGGCAGCAGGTGCGCGTTCGGGCCGCCCAGGTAGCGGAAGAGCGGCAGGTCGCTGGCCTCGGAGGCGGCGTGGGCGACGGCGAGGGAGACGCCGAGGATGGCGTTGGCGCCGAGGGAGCCCTTGTTGTCGGTGGCGTCCAGGTCGAACATGGCCTGGTCGATCAGGCGCTGCTCGGTGGCGTCGTAGCCGACCAGCTCCGGGCCGATCTGCTCGATCACGGCGAGGACCGCCTTCTCGACGCCCTTGCCGAGGTAGCGGTTGGGGTCGCCGTCACGGAGCTCGATGGCCTCGAAGGCGCCCGTGGAGGCGCCGGACGGGACGGCGGCACGACCGGTGCTGCCGTCGTCGAGGCCGACCTCGACCTCGACCGTGGGGTTGCCTCGGGAGTCCAGGATTTCCCGGGCTACGACGACGTCGATGGACGGCACGAGCATCTCCTTCTTGGGATGTGACGCGTTGGTGCGGGGCCACGAGGGCCATGCGACTAGAGCCTAACCGCCCCGGGCCCGTCGGCAGCCGACCGACCGTCCCGTGGACAGACAGACCGTACCCATTGTTCCAGCCCGGAACAAAGGGGGGTGGGCGGGAAAGTGAACAGAAGGGTCGGCGGAGGGCCGGACAGGTGGGCGGAGCGGGCCCGGACAGATGGGCGGAGCAGGCCCGGACACAGAAAAACCCCGCCCCGGTGCGTACGGGGGAATGCGCACCGGGGCGGGGAGCCCGTGGGGACGGGGGGCGGCCCTCACGAGGTCTTCACTCAGGAGGACACGGCCGGGAGCGGACCGAGGTTCAGCCGGGGAGCGGCCATTTTTCGGCCCGGCCGAACCATCGGTCCTGGTCCGGTCGTCAGCTCAGGTGGAGCTGCTGGCCGGGGTAGATGAAGTCGGCGTCGTCGATGATGTCCTTGTTCAGCTCGAAGAGCTTCTCCCAGCCACCCTTGACGTTCTTCTTCGCGGCGATGCTGCTGAGGGTGTCACCGCTGACGACCTTGTACTCGCCGTCGCCCTTCTTGACCTTCTTGCCGGTCGGGGTCTCGACGGTGGCGCGCTCGGAGGAACGCGAGGCGCGGGTCTCCTGAGTGCTCTCCTGCGACGAGGAAGAGGAGGAGTCCGAGCCGGAGTTGCCGGAGGAGGCGGCGGCGCCGTCGTACGAGGCGCTGGACAGACCCTTGCCGCAGACCGGCCAGGCACCCGCACCCTGGCCCGCGAGGACCTTCTCGGCGACGGCGATCTGCTGGGCCTTGCTGGCCTGGTCGGCCGTGGAGGCGTACTGCGTGCCGCCGTACGCGGCCCAGGTGGAGGCCGAGAACTGCAGACCGCCGTAGTAGCCGTTGCCGGTGTTGATGGACCAGTCACCGCCGGACTCGCACTGGGCGACGGCGTCCCACTCGGACTCGGTGGCGGCGGAGGCGCTGCCGGCCGCCATGAGCGGGGCGGCGATCGCGGCGGCGCCGGTGACACCGGCGACGGCGATGGCGCGAGCGGTCCTGGACGGACGACGGTGCTTGCCCTTGCTGGAAAACAGCATGGAGTGATCCCCTCACCGACGCCTACGAGGTGAGCTGTCGGGTTCGGGCCGGTTGAGTTGCCCGGCCGCACCCGCTCGCCTTCCGGCGCACGTGATGCGGCTTCACCCCGAGCCGGTGCCGGCGGCGTGACCCCGAAGGGCCTCAACCGCCGGACCCGGCGCAAACCTTGGGTCCCCCGCTCCTGCCTACGGCGCTTGACGCGACGACTGTTCCGAGCGGCCGTCGGCAGGATTCGGCGTGACGACCGCAAGGGCCCGCTGTGGCGAGCGGTCACGACCGTAAACACGTGATTCGCCGAATTTCAAAGACGATCAGGGGGTCTGTGATTCATCTCCCACCGAGATCAAAACGGACATCAAGGGGCGAACCATGACCCGAACTGCCGCTACTTTTCGCCCGTTTCGGCACCGACTTCCAGGGTCTGACCGGGAAGGATGAGGTCCGGGTCGGTTCCGACCGTGCCCTCGTTCTCGGCGTACAGCTCCCGCCACCCGCCGCCCACCTCAAGGGAGTCGGCGATGGCGGTCAGGCTGTCCCCGGGGCGGACGGTGTACGAGCCGTCGACGGCCTCACGGGAGGCGTCGCCGCCGCGGGAGGCATGACGGCCGGCGGAGGTCTCGCCGCGGGAGTCGGCGGCGTCGGCGTGGACGCCTTCCTCGGCGCTCGCGCCACGGTGGCGACCGGTGCCGCCATCGACATCGCCGCTGGTGGAAGACGTGTCGCTCCGCGCGGAGTTGTCCGAGTCGCCGCTCTTGGCGTCATCCGGGGCCGAGCTGCCGGATTCCTGCGAGCCGTCGGCGGTGTCGGCCTCGGCGGAGTCCTCGGAGGCGCCAGCGACATCGGAGGACGAATCAGACGATTCCGATGAACCCGACCCATCAGGCGATCCGGAGGAATCCGAGGAGTCCGATGAAACGGATGAACCGGATGAATCAGAGGAGTCAGTGGACTTGGTGGAGTTACCGGATGAACTGGATGAACCGGACGAATCACCCGAGCTGGAGGAATCTCCCGCCACGCCTGTGTCCACGTCGGCCGAGGCGGAGTCACCGTCGAGGTTGTGGAGGAGTCCGCAGGTGGACCAGGCGCCGACACCCTGATCGGCGAGGATTCTCTCGGCGACCGCGATTTGCTGCGAACGGCTGGCCTGGTCGGGGCTGGTCGCGTAGTCGAGGCCGCCGTGGCGCTCCCAGTTCGCCTGGGAGATCTGGAGGCCGCCGTAGCGCCCGTTCCCGGTGTCCGCGCTCCAGGAGCCGCCGCTCTCGCACTCCGCCACCTGATCCCAGGTGGTTCCGCTGGCCGCGCTCGCGCCGGTGGCGCCGAGGAGCGGGATGGCGATGGCGGAGCCGGTCACTCCGGCCGCGACGAGGAGTGCCGGAGCCTGACGGGGGCGACGGTGACGACCGTTCCCGGAGAGCATGCGGTTGCCTTTCACGCGACAGCAGAGAGCTGTGCGAGGGATGTGACCATCCTTCGCACTGACGTGTGAACGTATCCGTAGACGATCAGTTGTCACAAGTTAATGCAGCGGAGATCACGTGAAGATCACGAACTTGAGGGTGTGTCACTTTCCGCCGCTGTTCCTGATAGGGGTACGGCCCGTTCACCAGCCCTGACGCGGTGTGAACTCGACGGGAAGCGTGCGCAGTCCGCGCATGATGAGACCGCCCCGCCAGCGCAGGTCGGCGGGGTCGGCCGCGAGCCGCAGGTCGGGCAGGCGGGTGAGGAGCATCGCCAGCGCGGTCTGCCCCTCCAGGCGGGCGAGGGGGGCGCCCAGGCAGTAGTGGATGCCGTGGCCGTAGCCGAGGTGCTGGTTGTCGCGGCGGGAGAGGTCGAGGGTGTCGGGGTCGGCGAAGCGGGCCGGGTCGCGGTCCGCCGCCGCGAGGACGACCAGCACCGGGTCGCCGGCGGCGATGTCCTGCCCGCCGATGCTCAGCGGCCGCGTGGCGAACCGCCAGGTGGCGAGCTCCACGGGACCGTCGTAGCGGAGGAGTTCCTCGACGCCGGTCTCCAGCAGGGCCGTCTCGCCCGCGCCGAGGGAGGTCTGGAGGCGGGCGCGCTGCTCGGGGTGGGTGAGCAGGGCGTAGGTGCCGTTGCCGATGAGGTTGACGGTGGTCTCGAAACCGGCGAAGAGAAGGATGAAGGCCATGGCGGCCGCCTCGTTCTCGGTGAGGTGCTCACCGTGGTCCGAGGCCCGGATGAGACCGGAGATGAGGTCCTCGCCAGGGGTGGGTTCGGCGGGCAGCGCCGCACGCTTGCGGTGGATGAGGTCCGCGAGATAGCCGCGCATCTTCTTCACCGACCTGGCGACGCCGCCGCGCGGCCCTCCGCCGTGCCGGATCATCATCCCCGCCCAGTCCCGGAAGTCGTCCTGGTCCTCGCGGGGGACGCCGAGCAGGTCACAGATCGCGTAGATCGGGAGCGGGAAGGCGAACTCGTGGATGAGGTCGGCCTCGCCCTTCTGCGCGAACCGGTCGATGAGGTCGTCCGTCAGCTCCCGCACCCTGGGGGCGAACTCGGCGACCCTGCGCGGCGTGAACGCCTTGGAGACCAGGCGGCGCAGCCGGGTGTGGTCCGGCGGGTCGATGTTCAGCAGGTGCGTCATCAACTCGGCCTTGCGCTCACCGGGGATACCGGTCTTGCCCTTGGCGTGCGCGGGCTCGTCGTGGTGCGCCGGGTTCTTGGACAGACGCTGGTCGGCGAGGGCCTGCTTGGCGTCGGCGTACCGGGTGACCAGCCATGCCTCCACGCCGCTGGGCAGCTTCGTGCGGTGCACGGGCGCGTGCTCGCGGAGCCAGGCGTAGGCAGGGTAGGGGTCGGTGGCGAACTCCCAGGTGAACAGGGCGGGCACCGGGGCGGCCTGAGAGGGAGACTCCGGCTGCGGCTGGGAGTGCGGCTGCGGCTGCGGCTGCGGCTGCGGCTGCGGCTGGGAGTGTGGCGGGTGGGGCTGGTTGGTCACTCGTCGACGGTATCGGGCCGGTCGGGCTGGGGGGTGGGAGCCTCCGCGAGCCGTTTCCTCGCGTAGTAGTGGCCTTGTCGGGCGGCCTTACCCAGCCATGCCTCGGCTTCGTCCTTCCTGCCCTGCCGGTCGAGCAGCAGCGCCAGCTGGTACGTGGCCTCCGAATGCCCTTCGAGAGCAACCTGCCGCATGAGTGCCTCAGCCTCGTCGACAGCGCCCTTCTCCGCCAGATAGGACCCGAGACTCGCGAACGCCCCCTGATGCCCGTTCTCCACAGCACGGCGGAAAAGCCGTTCAACCTCTCTGTCGTGGCCTCCTCGCTCGTCCAGCAGACACGCGAGGTCGTGCATGGCGTCGGTATCCCCTTGAGCAACGCCACGGCGGTACCAGGCTTCCGCCTCCTCCTTGTCATCCCAGTCGTGGAACAGACCTCCCAGGTCGGCGGCGACGTCGGTGTGACCGGCCTCGACGGCGCGAGTCAGCCAGTGAAGGGCCTGGTGAGGGTCTCCCCCACGGAGAAGCGTGCCCAGCTCGTGCGCCGCCGCCCCGTCGCCCGCCTCGGCCGCCGTCCGCAGCAGCGCCTCCGCGCGCTCGCGGTGCAACCGCCCCGCCTCCCGCGCCGCGTCGACGCTTCCGCCCTGCGCGGCGATCTCCAGGTACCGGATCGCGGCCACCTCGTCACCGGCCTCCACCAGATGCGCCGCCCACTCCTCGGCGGCCCCACGGTGGCCGGCCTCCGCGGCCCGGCGGATCAGGTCCGCGCGTTCGTCCCCGCCCACACGCTCGGCCAGGGCGACCAGCAGGTCGGGCTCGCCCGCCTCGATCCTCGGGCGCAGCGCCGCGCGGGCCGCGTCCAGCACGGCCTCGCGGTCGATCCCCGCGCCCCCCTCCGCCGCGTCCAGCAGCAGCCACCACACCGCGTCCGGCACCGGCTCCAGGTCCTCGGCGCGCAGATCCTCCGCGCGCAGGGCCTCCGCCCCCGCGACGAGCGCCCCGTACGCCCGCCAGGTGCGGTGCTCCTCGCCCGCCACGAGCAGGCCCGAGACCCCGAACATACGGGTCGTGGCCCAGGTGAGGGCATCCTCGAACGACTCGCGCTCCTCCGTGCCGTACTGCTCCTGCACCTGTCTGAGCAGCTCCGTCGGTACGGCGCCCTGCACTCCGCACCGCGCCAGGTCGACGGCGGCCCGGACCAGCAGCTGGCCGCGCGGGTGCTCCACCTTCGTCCCCGGCCGCCGCCACTCGTCGTACAGGGTGTGCCCGATCGCGAAGTAGGACGCGGCGCCCTCCTTGCCGCTCCACATGTACGCCGGGTACGCGCGCGGGTCGTCGAGGTCCTTGAGGCGGTTCAGCTCGTCCTCGCTCCATTCCCGCGGCACTTCGACCGTGCGGGCCTTGGTCAGGGCGAGGCCGATGGGGTCGCTCATCATCCGGCGCCGGTAGTACTCCTCGGAACGCATCGTGCCGAGCAGAACCACGCCCAGGCCGACGAGCCGCCCCAGCAGCCTCCGGTCCAGCCCGTCCTCGCCGAGGTGGTCGGTCAACTCGTCCAGCCAGATGACGTACTTGCCGGGCGCGCCCTTCAGCGCGGCGAGCACCGCCCGCAGGTCCTCCCCGGGGTCCGGGGCGTACAGCCGGTACCCCTCCAGCGATCGCACCCCGTGCCACGCGGTGTACGACTTGCCCACGTAGCGCTCGCCGAGGACCAGCACCAGCCCGCTGTGGGCGAGTTTGGCGCGCAGGTCCGCGTCGCAGTCGCGCGGCACGTACGGCGGCACGTCGGGCTGGCCCGGTATGTGCCGGGTCGGGCCGACACCGAACTCCAGGGGCTCCACCTCGCCGACCGGCCGCCAGGCGGCCGGGTCGAGCACCCGGCCGTAGCGGTCGTGCTCGGCGGCGCCGGCGCGGTCCTCGGGGAACCCGGCGGGGCGCTCGTCGGTCGAGGGCCCGGGCGAGAGGTGGCCGATGTGGCCGGCCTGGATGAACAAGCCGTTGCTGACGCTGCCGGTGAAGGCGTTGCCGATGCTGCCCCCGGCGGCGATGGAGCCGCTGCCGGCCTTCACCCACCGCTTGCCCCCGGTCTCCTCGTCCGACTCCCGACCCACTCAAGCCCCCACGCGTCGCGACCACCCGTGAGAACAACGGTACTAAGCGTTCAGCCCTTCAGCGGCCCGCACGGCGTCGCGGTACGAGCGGGCGGCCGCCCGGAGCGCCGCTTCGGGGTCGACGCCGGCGGCCTCGGCCCGTACGGCCATCGCCAGCAGCTCGTACCCGATGCCGTCGCCCGCGGGGAGGGGGACGTCCAGCTCCGCCGTGCGGACCCGGGACGCGAGCTTCGCGGCGAGGGCCAGGCCGGGCTGGCCGAGGGGTATGCCGTCGGTGACCGACTCACGCTGCTTCTCGACGGCCTTGGTGCGCAGCCAGTGCTCCTTGACCTCCTCCGGTGTGGTGGCGGTCGCGTCGCCGAAGACATGGGGGTGGCGGTGGATGAGCTTGGTGACGATGGTGGCGGCGACATCGTCGATGGAGAACGGCGCCTCGGGGTCCTCCTCGGCGATACGGGAGTGGAAGACGACCTGGAGGAGGACGTCGCCCAGTTCCTCGCGGAGTTCGTCCCGGTCGCCCTCCTCGATCGCCTCCACCAGTTCGTACGCCTCCTCGATGCCGTACTTGGCGAGGCCCTTGTGCGTCTGGCGGGAGGACCAGGGGCACTCGGCGCGGATGCGGTCCATGACCTGGATCAGGTCGAGGAGACGGGCACCGGGGAGGTCGTAGGAGGCGGGGAGCAGCTCCAGGGCCGGCATCCGCAGGCGCCCGGAACCGGCGAGGCGGGCCAGGCCGTCGGTGAGGCGGGGTTCGCCCTCGGCGGTCGCCACCACGACCACGGTCCGGTCGCCGGCGCAGGCGTCGACCAGGTCCTCGGCGCTGGGGGCGGCCTGCTCGACGGTGATGCCGGCCTCGCGCAGATACGGCAGCTGCGGGTGGGCCTCGTCCGCGCAGAGGACGCGGTCGGCGTCGCGCAGGGCCTGCCAGGCGGGCCAGGAGAGCAGGCCGGGTGCGACGCGGTGGCTGGTGGTGAGCAGGACGACCCGGCCGGGGCCGGAGGCGGGGGCCGCGGTGTCGGGGGCGTCATGGGGGCGGTGTGCGTTCACCCCACGAACGTAACCCACGTCACCGACGACCCCCGAAGTTATCCACAGGCCCGCTGTCAGGCCCGGTGTCCACAGCCCCGCTGTCCACAGGCCCGGTGCCCACAGGCCCGCTGTCCAGCGGCTCGGGTCTTCGCCGGGTGGCTCAGGTCGGCTGCTGCTGGGTCGCCTTCGTCACCTCACGGACCCAGGGCGTCTTGGAGTCCGCCATGCCGAGGCGGCCGTCCTGGGCGACGCCCCAGGAGCCGTAGCGCGGGTTGAGGTCGACGCCGAGTTTCTCGGACGCGTCGGCCATGGCCTTCCAGAAGACGGTGCCGCCCTCGGGGCTGTTCATGTCGGCGCCGAGCGCGGTGGCGAGCTTCTGGACCTCCACGTCGCTGCGGAGGCTCTCCTCCAGGTGCTCGGGGGCGACGTTGTACTGCTGGAGCCAGGCCGCCTCCAGCGCCCGGGAACCGCCCGCCTCGTGCTCCAGCTCCGCCCGGTACTTCTGGACCTCCTTGCGGGAGACGGTCACACCGGCGTCGTCGAGCGCCTGGTCGAGGACCTTCTCCAGGACCATGCCGTTGAGCGTGTTGCGGGTGAGGGTGCCGGTCTGGGCGACGAGGCGCTGGTACTGGGCGTCGTCCCCGCTGGCGGCGCGCTGGGCGGTGCGCACGTCGTTCACCCGGTTCTCCAGTTGCGCGACCGTGATCCGCTCGCCGCCCACGACGGCCGCCGCGCCGGGATGCGCGTCGCTCCCGCAGGCGGTCAGAAGGGGAGCCGCGGCGGCGATCGCGGCGGAGAGGACGAGCGCGGTGCGACGGCGGCGGTGCAAGTTGGCCTCCCGAGGAGATTGTGCGACGGTGCACAAGGTCTTGCGGTGATCGATGGTAGGCAGTGGCCCTGCTCTCGGCCAGCCATTCGACCAACGATTCACACCGACTTCCGGCACCGCCGCACCGCGAGGCCGCCCCCGTCGGCCCGCGCCCGTCTCCCCGTGGCCTCCGCGGGACCACACCCGCCGTCCGGCTGTGCGGCTTATCCGACGATCGCCACCGGTGCGTCCCAGGCGTCACGGTCCACGGTGATCGTGTAGCCGCCGCGGCTCTCCTTGCTGTTGACCATGTACTGGTGCGCGCGGTGGTGGCCGGTGTACAGCGTCGGGGCGTACGGCCAGTCGCTGGTCGTGGTGTTGACCTTGTCCCACTTCGCGTACCAGAGGTTGCCCGGCAGATTCGTGCGGTCGGTGGCGGTGGCGACCGCCTTGGCGCTGGAGCTGCTGAAGCCGTAGAACCCGGAGCGGTACTGCTTGGCGCCGAGCGCCTTGTGCCAGGCCCGGACGTAGGTGAGGACGGCGTCGTTGCACGCCGTGTTCGTGATGTCGTACGCCTCCATGTCGAGGTAGAGCGCGCTGCCGGGCTTCATGCCGAGGGCGGCGGCCCTGGCGACGGCGTCGGCTCCGTCGGCGGCGCCCTGGGAGGCGGCGGTCGACGCGGTGATCACCTCGGGGCTGGAGCCGGTCTGGCAGGGCGGCTGGGCGCCCACGTAGAGCGGGACGAGTTTCCAGCCGAGGGTGTTGACCGACTTCACCCAGGAGGCGGTGAGGTTGGGCTGGGCGCAGCCGCGGTTCTTACCGCCGATGTAGACGGCCGCCGCGCCGTAGAAGCCGGTGTGCCACGCCTTCATCGCGGACAGCGACGGTGCCGTGCAGGTGTCGAAGGCGCGGCCCGTGTAGACCTTGGCGGCCGGCCAGGCGGTGGTCGTGGCGAGGGAGTTCTGCGCGGCGACTCCGGCGCCGGCGAGCACGGCTGCCCCGGCCGCGGCCCAGGCGGTGTACCGGCGTCTCCGGGACTGCCGGTGACTCGGCTTGCCGGACCGTCTGCGGCTGGTCGTCTCGTCGGACATGAGTGGCCCCACCTCTTGATCGCTCTGTGTGTGCACAGCTAAGCGGCGGCGGCTCCTGATTCGGGAAACACCGTCTCTGCGATGCGGCAAACTTCGGCCAAGGCGGCGCAAAACATACGCCCGGCGTCGGGTGTCAGCCGCGTACCTGCCCCAGCCACTGCAAGGTGCGCCGGATCTCCCCCGCCATCGGATGGCCGGGTCCGCGCAGCCGCTCCACGTCCAGCAGGAGGCGGCCCAGGGTCTCGTGGGCGGCGCCCCGGTCGCCGAGGGCGAGGAGCAGGTGGCCTATGCGGCGCCGGACGTCGAGGGCCAGCTCGGGGTCGCCGCCCACGTACTGGTTCTCGAAGTACGGCAGCAGCGAGCGGTACTCCGCGAGGGCCGCCGCGGGTTCGCCGAGCTGTTCGAGGCACTGGGCGCAGTCGTAGCGGAAGCGCAGGGACTGCGGGTCGGCCTGGCCCGCCTCGGCGGCGCGCTCGTCGGCGAGGCGGCGCAGCTCGGGCAGGGCGCGGCGGTACTGGCCGTCGTCCATCAGCGTGGCCGCGTACTGCTTGCGCAGGGTGCGCACCACGGGTGAGTGCTCGCCGTGCTGGGCGGCGGCGGCCGGGAGGATCGCCCCGAGGATGTCGACGGCCTGGGTGATACGGCCCTCGCCGAGGAGCCGCTTGACCTCGTCGACCGCGCCCGCGACATCGGGCTTGTCGACCGGAGGGGCCTCCGCCGGGGCCGCGGAGGGCTGCGGCGCCGGGATGCGGGCACGGTCCGGCCAGGGGGCGTGCGGGCGCAGGAAGGGGCGGGTGGGGTCGAGCGGGGAGCCCGTGGGCATGCCGCGCGCCGGGAGCAGCGGCAGGAGCTGCTCGTAGGTCTCCTGCGCGGAGGAGGGGCGGTGCTGGGGGTCCTTGGAGAGCAGGCGCAGCACCAGCGTCTCCAGGGCCTCGGGGACCTCGGGGCGGACCCGGCGGACGGGGACGGGCGGCTCGTACAGATGGCGGTGCAGGACGCCGAGGGCCGTGGAGCCGGTGAACGGGACGTTCCCGCTGAGGAGTTCGTGCATCAGCACGCCGAGGGCGTACAGGTCGGTGTACGGGCCGACCGCGCCGCCCATGGCCTGCTCGGGGGCCATGTAGGCGGGGCTGCCGATGGGTGAGCCGGTGTGGGTGAGGCGGGTGGTGTCGGTGTCCATCACGGAGGCGACGCCGAGGTCCAGGACGGTGACCGTGCCGTCCTGCTTGACCATCACGTTCCGCGGCTTGAGGTCGCGGTGGATGATCGGCACCGCGTGCACGGCGGACAGCACCGCGCACAGCTGGGCGGCGACCGCGACCGTCCACTGCCACGGGTAGGGGTCGTGCTCGGCGAGGTGGTCGGAGAGGTCCGCGCCGTCGACGTACTGCATGACGAGGAACAGCTCCTCGCCCTCGCTGCCCGCGTCGTGCACGGTGACCAGGCCGGGGTGGTCGACCTGGGCCGTGACCCGGCACTCGCGCACGAAGCGGCGGCGCAGTTCGTCGGCCTCCTGGCCGGCGACCTTGTCCGGGCGCAGCAGCTTGACCGCCACCCGCCGGTCGAGGCGCTGGTCGTACGCCGTCCACACCTGGCCCATGCCGCCCTGCCCGATGAGCGTGGACAGTTCGTAGCGGCCGGTGATCAGGCGGCCGGTCCCCTGGGTCACCGGTCTCCTTCGTTCCTGCGGAGATAGTCACTGAGCTCGTCCAGCTCGGCGCGCACCTGGTCGATGCGGGCGGGGCCGGGACGCTGCGGGTCCGGGGCGGGCTGCGGCTGGACGGGGGGCCCCGGGATCGGCGTCTGCTGCGCCCGCACGGGCGGCTGCGGTGCCGTGGTGTAGGGCTGCGGGGCCTGGACCGGCGGGTAGCTGTAGCCCGTCTGCTGGGAGTAGACGGTGCTCTGGGCGAACGGCGACGGCGGGGCCGGGCGGGCGGGGCTGAAGTGGCGTATGTCCGCGTACAGGTAGTACGCGACGGTGACCGCGAGGCCGATGAGCAGCATCGACATGCCGACGTCGCCGCGCCAGGTGGTGAACTCCTCCTCACCCGGGTCGCTGCCCAGGATGTAGAGCGTCGTCACGATGTGCACGACCGCCAGGGCGAACAGGAACCAGTCGAGCGGTTTGCGGGTGACGGAGGCCAGTCGCAGCAGGCTGGCCCAGCCGAGGAGGCCGCAGCTCATGACGGTGACCACCACGAAGATCACACGCAGCGTGACCGGCGCCCCCTGCGAGGGGCCGGGGGGCTGTTGCGGCGCGTAGCCGTGGCCGTGCATGGCTGCTCCTGAGGGCCTGGTGGAAGTGGACTGCGATGTCGGTTCCGAGCGTATCGGTCGACCACGACAAGCGGTCCAGGGTTGTGGACAACCGTTGCGGTCCTGGTCACGCCGTCCCGGTGCGGAGCGGTTCCGTCCGGTGGACCCGTGTCGGCCGTCCCGGCGGATCCACACGACTGTTCGGCGGAACCCCCTGATCGTACGGGCAGTTCGTCGTTTCAGTCCGGGGAGACCGTGCCGTCCGTCAGTCCGTCGTACATACCGCGCACGAGTCGTGCGCCCAGTCGGCCCGCCTCGCGGAGTGTGTCCTCGAAGGCGGCCAGCGCCCGGAACCGCTCGCCGTAGCGGCGCTGCTGGTCCAGGGGCAGCCGGGGCAGCTGGAGGCGGCGCACGTCGAGGCGGCTGGCGGTGGAGGCGTAACTGCTGGCCTGGCGGCTGTTGGCGGTGCCGCGCAGGAACCCGGCGACGAACCACGCGTCGAGTGCCGCCGGGTCGGGGCGCAGCAGGGTGAGGTTGCGGCCGAGGGCGGCCCCGGCGGTGTCCTCGTCGACGACCCGGGCGACCCCGCCGCCGCCGAGGACGGGCACGACGATGTCGCCCCGCTCCAGCAGCACCGGCTCCTCACCGGTCTCGGTGAGGGTCCCCGAGGGCGCCGTGCCCGCCAGGACGTCGTGGTCGGTGAGCACGCGCGTGTGGGGGCCGTTCCCGCCGGTGCGCAGCAACAGGGCTCCGCCGCGCGCGAGTTCCCCGACGGTGGTGAGCGGCCAGCGCGGGAGCTGCGTCGCGTCGGCGAGCGGGGGCGTGAGGTCGGCGGTCAGCCGCAGGGTCTCGCCGAGGCGTTCGCGCACGGCGGCGAGTTCCGCGGCGCCTCCGCCCGCGGCCGGTGGCGGCAGATGCCGGGCGGGCGCCAGGTCCACGTCGTCGTCGAGCAGTTCGATGACCGGCATCGAACGGCTCAGCCCCGGCCGCTCCACCACCTCGCCGCTGCGGTCGAACGGCTTCCACGCCTCCAGCACGGCGGCGCTCACGGCGGTCCAGTCGACCCCGCCGCGCCCCTCGGCGCCGAGTCGCCCGGTGTCCACGAGCAGCAGCTCCGGCGGGGCGGACGTCCGGCCCGGCCGGCGCAGCACCCACAGGTGCAGCGGGATGTTGTACGGGGGTGCCGCGCCGACCGGCAGGGCGATCACCGCGCGCAGGGCGCCGCGGCGCAGCAGGTCGGCGCGGATACGGCGGCCCGAGCGGCGGCTCGCCACGGCCGGCGGCATCAGCAGGACGGCGGTGCCGCCGTCCTCCAGTCGGGCCAGCGCGTGCTGCACCCAGGCGAGTTCGGACTCCGTGCGGGCCGGGAAGCCGTACTCCCAGCGCGGGTCGTAGGCGAGTTCGTCGTGACCCCAGTTGCGCTCGTTGAACGGCGGGTGGCACAGCACCGCCTCCGCCCTGAGGCGCTCGTGGGCGTCCGCGCGGAGGCTGTCCCCGGCGGCCGTGCGGATGACGCTCTTGGTGCGCAGGGCGAGCCGGAGCGCGGTGAGGGCGGCCAGTTCCGGGGCGCTGTCCTGGCCGTGGAGCTCCTGGCCGGGGCGGGGGGCGACGGCTCGCAGGAGGGCACCGGTGCCGCAGGCCGGGTCGAGCACCGAGCGGGCGGGACCGGCGAGTTCGGCCATCAGCTCGGCCAGCTCGCCCGGAGTGAGCGTGTACTGGCGGGGGTTGGCGTCGAGATGGCGGGCCAGCAGGAACTCGAAGGTCTGCCGCGCGCCCAGGTCCGCCGCGAGTTCGGTGGCGCCGCGCAGCAGCGGGATCGAAGGCAGGAGGTCGGTGGCCGCGGGGAGGTGCACGGCGGGCTCGCCGTCCGGGCCGAAGCGCGGGGGGAGGAACTGCGCGAGCTGTTCGGCCAGCCGGCCCGCCAACTCCTCGTCGTCGGAGGTGGCGCTCAACTCCAGCCAGGCCAGGGGACGGTCGTGGAGGTACAGCAGGGCGCAGCCGGCGTGCACCAGGGCCGCGACGGGGCCGTCCGGGTGGCCGGTGACCTGCTGCCAGACCCGCTCCTTGAGCGGGACCTCGGCGAGCTTGCCCTGTCTGCGCAGCCACTCCTCGACGTCGGTCAGCGCGAAGGACGGGCTGGTCTCCGTGCCGCCGACCGGCCTGGGGAAGTCGGCATGCCGACGTCGCCAGTTGCTGACGGCGGCGCGGCCGACGCCGGCGAGCCGCGCGATCTCCGCGGCGGTGACCTCTGTCCCGTTGTCCTGCACGCGCCCGGCTCCCCTCGTACCTGGTGTGTGGCGTTGAGCATACCGACGCACGCAAGATCTACCGCTTCACGCCGTGTACGCACTCGCTATCGTGAACCGTGTTGACTCGGTTCACAAGCTCTGCTGTGATTGACCCATCGAACGACGGGCCGCCCGCCTCGGGTGGTCACACCTCGTCGTGCGGCCGTCCACCAGGAAAGGAGACCCGCCCATGGGCATGAAGACCCAGCTCGCACTGCATGCGACGGTCGGTCTCCTCGTCATCGGTGTGGTCTCCGCGAACGCCGAGACCGGTGACAGCGCCGCCTACGGCACGGGATCCGTCGACCGATTCAAAGCCTTTGTGAACACTCACGGCACCATCGCCGAGAGAGCCGCTGTCTCGCATGTGACCGCGGTGCACAGACCCGCACCGCTCGCGGGCGGGACAGACTCCGCCGATGTCCTCACGGACTTCACCGGCGGCCCACCAGGCGGCGGTACCCGCCCCGCCCGGCTGATCGCCGCCGCCTTCGCCGACTGGAAGCACGACGAGCGGGGCCGCGTCACGGTTTACGACGCGGCGGGCGAGCAACTCGCCACCCGCGCCTACTGACAGACACCTCCTTTCACTGGCGGACGTCACCGCCCACCGCTCCGAGAACACCGCTCAACCGCTCATGTCCACCGCCGCACGCACACCCGTGCCCGTGTGCGGCGGGGACACCGCTCACACATCAGATCCCAGGGGGGACCTCCCATGCGTCGCACCGCACTCGCCGCTCTCTGCATCGCCGCCGCGGCCACCTTCTCGCTCACCGGCTGCCTGCCCGGCGAGGAGAAGTCGAACGAGCCGTTCTCCGGCCTGAGCGGCGGTGAGATCGCCGACAAGGCCGTGAAGGCCACCTCCGACGCGGACTCGCTCCGGATGAAGGGCGAGATCCAGGACGACAGCGCCGGCGGCACGATCGACCTCGACATGGCCCTCAACAAGAAGGGCGACTGCGCCGGCACGATCGGCATGAAGGACGGCAAGGCCGACCTGATCAAGACCGGCGACACGATCTACATGAAGTACGACGAGGCGTTCCTGCGCGCCCAGGCCGGCGGTTCCTCCAAGGAGGAGACCGACATGATCGTGGACATGCTGGCCGGCAAGTGGACCAAGACGTCCGCGACCGCCAAGGACTCCAAGGAGATGGCCAGCTTCTGCGACCTGGACACCGTGCTCGCCGACTTCGAGGACACCAACTCCGACGCCGAGCGCGGCAAGACCACCACGGTCGACGGCACCCCCGCGATCCTCCTCCACGAGAAGGACGGCAAGGACCGTTACACCCTGTCCGTCGCCACCAAGGGCAAGCCGTACCTCCTGCGGGTCGTGAGCAAGTCCGCCAAGGAGCCGGGCGACATGAGCTTCACCGACTACAACAAGCCCGTCCCGGCCGACGCCCCCAAGGGCAAGGTCATCGACCTGGACAAGGAGTGGAGCTGACGTGACACCCCGGGGGCTCGGAGCGGGCACGGCCCGCACGGGTCCCCGGGGGTCCCGGCCCGTCGGGTGGCCTCAGTCCGCGTGGAAGCGGGCCGGGGCCTTCGTCGGGTTCCCGCCGCTGGGGAGCTTCTGGTCGGGGCAGGCGCTCAGCACCCGCTTCATCGCGGACTGTTCGGCCGAGGTGACCCACAGGCCGTACTTCTTCTTCACGGCGACCTGGGCGGCCACATAGGTGCAGCGGTATTCCTTGTTGGGCGGGAGCCAGGTGGCCGCGTCACCGTCGCCCTTGCTCCGGTTGGTGCCCGCGTCGACCGCGAGGAGGTTGAGCGGGTCGTTGGCCAGGGCTATGCGCTTGCTGTCGTCCCACTGCTGGGCGCCCTTCTGCCAGGCGTCCGACAAGGCCACGATGTGGTCTACGTCGATCTGGCTGCGGCCCCGCACGAACGACACGTCCTCCCCGGTGTACGGGTCCGGGTCGAGCACACCGGAGGCCACCCGGCAGTCCCCGTCCCGGAACGTCACCTTCTCCAGGTCGCGCTGGAGTATGTCGTCTCGGGTGTCGCAGTCGTTGGAGTCGGTGTCGGCCCACGGGCTGCCGAACTCCTCCCGGTCGTAACCGGTCTTGGGAGCACGCCCCTTCACGGTCAGGGACTCCGCCGCGGCGAGGGCGGGGCCTCTCCCGCCGGGGTTCTCCGCCGGCCCTGCGGATCCCTCGGTGCCCGGTTCGCAGCCGCTGACGGCGGCGACCAGTACCAGGGAGACGACGGCCACCCCACCCCTCAGACGCACCACGCGACCCTCCTCACTGT
This sequence comes from Streptomyces sp. NPDC030183, assembly GCF_055573455.1. Classification (NCBI taxonomy): domain Bacteria; kingdom Bacillati; phylum Actinomycetota; class Actinomycetes; order Kitasatosporales; family Streptomycetaceae; genus Streptomyces; species Streptomyces sp. NPDC030183. The sequence continues at coordinate 303,932 of NZ_JBVIBK010000002.1, read as the reverse complement.
CCTTGCTGGTTGCTACGGTCCGGTTGCCCTGCCTGTGTTCCCTGCCCGCTCCGGCCGACACCGTAGCCCGCGTGGGTAAGGGGCAATGGGTAAGGCGAGGGGGCAGGCGCCGGTTCCGCGCTCACACCTTGCCTATGCCCAGCGTCGTCTCGGAGGGCAGCAGTCCCGAGCCGATCGCGGCGACCCAGAACTCGCCCAGCAGGTCCGCGAGGCGCGCACTGTCCGCCGGGCCGAGGGACCGCCAGGGCGCGGCGGCCAGTCGGTCGGTGTGACGCTCGACCTCCGCGCGCAGACTCCGGCCGGCTTCCGTGGCCGTACCGTCGCAGTCGACCAGTCCGCGTGCGGCGAGACGGTCACGGGCAGCCGCCCATTCGGCCGGGGACCAGCCTCGGCTCGCGAAGCGCTCCACGGATGCCGCGCCTATCGCCGCGAAAGAGACGAGGGATTCGACCGGGTCCAGGTCCGCGACCAGCAAGGCCGCGAGGTGGCCGTCCCCGCGGTGCTCTCGCAGGATCGTCGCCGCCCGCCAGAGCTGGAGGTGTGCGGGCTCGGGCCAGGGCAGTTCGGCGTTGGCCGCGGCCAGCGGGCGGCCGGCGGTGCTCACGGACTCCGCGGCGCGGCGGGCCAAGGCGGCGGCCTCGACCAGCTCGGGGCTGTGCGCACGCTCGCCGAACATCCCGCGATACACCCGGTCCATCGCCCGGTCCCGTGCCGCCAGCACCGCCTCGGGGCTCGCGGTCCTCCAGGCGGGCTCGATGTGTTCGGCGACCATGCGGGGGCTGAAGCTGTAGAACGCGGAGGCCACTCGCTCGCTTCCGGCCGCCCCCAGGGGGGCCGCCCGGTAGGCGAAGTAGCTCGGCCAGCGCTCCGCCACGTCGTATCCCAGGGCGGCGGCCTCCTCGAAGGCTTCCGGCGCGTAGTAGAAGACGGCGTGCAGCGGCTCCAGCAGGTGCCACATCCGGCGGACCTCGCCCGGCGCGACGCCGTCACGCCGGTCCTCTGCCGCACCCACACCGTTCACCGTGACGTTCTCAGACATGGCACATCCCCCTCGACGCTCCCCCGGCCTCGACGACCGGGCCAGAACTTGTCACTGCCAAGATTGCCCGACCGGCCACGAACTTGTCAACGACAAGATTGGGCGTACGCTGACCCCATGCCCCGCAGCAGCCCCACCAACGACGCCGACCGCCCCGACCGGCCCGATCGCCCTGCTCGGCCCGCTCGGCCTGCTCGTCCCGACCGGCCCTACCACCACGGCGATCTACGGCGCGCGATCCTCCGTGCCGCGCTCGACGTCATCGCCGCCGACGGACCCTCCGCGCTCAGCCTCCGGGACCTGGCCCGCCGCGCGGGCGTCTCGCACGCGGCTCCGGCGCACCACTTCAAGGACCGCACGGGACTGCTCACGGCGATCGCGGCGGAGGGTCACGCCCTGCTGGCCGCCGCGCTCACCGAGGCCGGCGACCTGCGGGACGCGGGCGTCCGCTACGTCCGCTTCGCCCGGGAGCACCCGGCCCACTTCCAGGTGATGTTCCGGCCGGAGCTGCTCCGCGAGGACGACCTCGAACTGACCACCGCCCGCGCCCTCTCGGGCGAGCGGCTGCGCGTCGCGGTCGCCACCGCCCGCCCCGAGTTCGCTCAGGCGGACCCCCGGCTGGCCGGCATCGCCGCCTGGTCCCTCTCCCACGGCTTCGCCACGCTGCTCCTCAGCCACAACCTCGACGCGGTGGTCGGTGACCAGGACCCGGACGACGTCTTCCGCACGGCCACGGAGCTGATGTTCCCGCCCACGGGGCAGTGACCGCGGGCGCGACGGCCCCGGCCCGCAGGGCAGTGACCGCCGACGCGACGGCCTCCGCCAACGACACGGCCACGGCCACGGCCACGGGAAGTCGCACCCCACACCGAGAGCCGCACACGGCAGCCGCACCTACGCCCGGCAGCCGTACCCCCCAGCAGACCACCGGCAGCCGCGCCCCGCAGCCCACCACCGACAGCCGCACCCCGCAGCCGACCACCGACAGCCGACCGCCCGCAGCCCTCCGCAGCCCACCACCGACAGCCGACCGCCCGCAGCCCTCCGCAGCCCACCACCGACAGCCGACCGCCCGCAGCCCTCCGCAGCCCCCCACCGACAGCCGACCGCCCGCAGCCCACCACCGACAGCCACACCCCGCAGCCCACCACCGACAGCCGACCGCCCGCAGCCGCACCTACCCCCACACCTACGACCCCAGAATCGAAGCCAGGAACTCCCCCGTCCACCCCAGCAACTCCCGCCCGAGCAGCGGCTTGCCGCCGACCTTCGCGGTCTTCGGGCGGGGCACCAGCACCTGGTGGACGGCCGGCTTGATGACCGTCCCGGGGTAGAGGCGCTTGAGGCGCAGCTCCTGCGACTCCCTCAACTCCACCGGCGCGAAGCGGATGTTGTTGCCCTGGAGCACGATCTCGCCGACCCCGCAGGCCCGCGCGAGCATCCGCAGCCCGGCCACCAGCAGCAGGTTCTCCACCGGCTCCGGCAGCTTGCCGTAGCGGTCGACGAGTTCCTCGCGCACCGCGGCGATGTCGGCCTCGCTGTTGACGGAGGCGATGGCCCGGTACGCCTGGAGGCGGAGCCGCTCGCCGGGCGCGTAGTCGTGCGGGACGTGCGCGTCGACCGGCAGCTCGATCTTGACCTCCAGCGGCGGCTCCTCCTCGATCTCCCCCGTCTCCAGCTGCCGCCGGTAGTCCGCGACCGCCTCGCCGACCATGCGGACGTATAGGTCGAAGCCGACGCCCGCGATATGGCCGGACTGCTCGCCGCCGAGGAGGTTGCCCGCGCCTCGGATCTCCAGGTCCTTCATCGCCACGTACATGCCCGCGCCCATCTCGGTGTGCTGGGCGATCGTGGCCAGGCGCTCGTGGGCGGTCTCCGTGAGCGGCTTCTCCGGCGGGTAGAGGAAGTACGCGTAGCCACGCTCCCGGCCTCGGCCGACGCGTCCGCGCAGCTGGTGGAGCTGGGACAGGCCGAAGGTGTCGCCGCGCTCCACGATCAGGGTGTTGGCGTTGGAGATGTCGATGCCGGACTCCACGATCGTCGTGGAGACGAGCACGTCGAACTTCTTCTCCCAGAAGTCGACGACCACCTGCTCCAGGGCCTGCTCCGACATCTGGCCGTGCGCGGTCGCGATCCGTGCCTCGGGGACGATGTCGCGCAGCCGGGCGGCGGCGCGGTCGATCGACTCGACCCGGTTGTGGATGTAGAAGACCTGGCCCTCGCGCAGCAGTTCACGGCGGATGGCCGCGCCGATCTGCTTCTCCTCGTACGGGCCGACGAAGGTCAGGACCGGGTGGCGTTCCTCCGGGGGCGTGGTGATCGTCGACATCTCCCGGATGCCGGTGACCGCCATCTCCAGGGTTCGCGGGATCGGTGTCGCGGACATCGTCAGCACGTCCACGTTGGCGCGGAGCTTCTTCAGCTGCTCCTTGTGCTCGACGCCGAAGCGCTGCTCCTCGTCGACGATGACGAGGCCGAGGTCCTTGAACTTGGTCTCCGAGGAGAACAGCCGGTGGGTGCCGATGACGATGTCGACGGAGCCCTCGCGCAGGCCCTCCAGGGTGGCCTTGGCCTCGGTGTCCGTCTGGAAGCGGGACAGGGCCTTGACGCTGACCGGGAACTGCGAGTACCGCTCGCTGAACGTGCCGAAGTGCTGCTGCACCAGGAGCGTCGTGGGGACGAGCACCGCCACCTGCTTGCCGTCCTGGACGGCCTTGAAGGCGGCGCGGACCGCGATCTCCGTCTTGCCGTAGCCCACGTCGCCGCAGATCAGGCGGTCCATCGGGACCGTCTTCTCCATGTCCTCCTTGACCTCGGCGATCGTGGTCAGCTGATCGGGCGTCTCCGCGTACGGGAAGGCGTCCTCCAGCTCCCGCTGCCAGGGGGTGTCCGGGCCGAAGGAGTGGCCGGGGGCGGCCATGCGGGCGCTGTACAGCTTGATCAGGTCGGCGGCGATCTCCTTGACGGCCTTCTTCGCGCGCGCCTTGGTCTTCGTCCAGTCGGCGCCGCCCAGGCGGTGCAGCGTGGGTGCCTCGCCACCGACGTACTTGGTGATCTGTTCCAGCTGGTCGGTGGGGATGTAGAGGCGGTCGCCCGGCTGGCCGCGCTTCGCGGGGGCGTACTCGACGACCAGGTACTCGCGGGTCGCGCCCTGCACGGTCCGCTGCACCATCTCGATGTAGCGGCCGACGCCGTGCTGCTCGTGGACGATGTAGTCGCCCGCTTCGAGGGTGAGCGGGTCGATGGTCTTGCGGCGGCGGGCGGGCATGCGGGTGCCGTCCTTGCCGGCCGCCTTCTGCCCCGAGAGGTCGGTCTCGGTGAGGACGGCGAGCTTCAGGGACGGGGCGATGAAGCCGTAGTCGATCGAGCCGCACGCCACGTGCACCACCGACGGGGCGATCTGTCCGAGGTCGGCCTCCAGACGGGCGGCGATGCCCTCGCCGCCGAGGACCTCGACGGTGCGGGAGGCGGGGCCGTGGCCCTCGGTCACATAGACCGTGCGCCAGCCGTCGGCGAGCCAGCCCTTGGTGTCGGCGAGCGCCTTCGCGGTGTCGCCGCGGTAGGTCTCGGGAGCCTGCATGCCGAGCTTGAGGGTGTCCCCGTCCAGCTCCTCGTCGGCGGCGAACGGCGACACCGACCACCACATCATGTCCAGCTCGCGGGCCCGGTCCCGGACGTCCGCGATGGACCACAGGGAGGCCGCGCCGACGTCGATGGGCGCCTCGCCGCCGCCGGCCGTGGCCGCCCACGACGCCTGGAGGAACTCCTGCGAGGTGGCCACCAGGTCCGCGGCGCGCGTGCGCACCCGCTCCGGGTCGCACACGACCGCCATCGCGCCCTTCGGCAGGACGTCGATCAGGAGTTCCATGTCGTCGACGAGGACCGGGGCGAGGGATTCCATGCCCTCGACGGCGATGCCCTCGGCGATCTTGCCCAGCAGTTCGCCCAGTTCGGGGTGGCGTTCGGCGAGGGCGCGGGCGCGCCCCCGCACCTCGTCCGTGAGGAGGAGCTCGCGGCAGGGCGGGGCCCACAGTCCGTGCTCGGCGACTTCCAGGGAGCGCTGGTCGGCGACCTTGAAGTACCGGATCTCCTCGATGTCGTCGCCCCAGAACTCCACCCGGAGGGGGTGCTCCTCGGTCGGCGGGAAGACGTCGAGGATGCCGCCGCGCACGGCGAACTCGCCGCGCTTCTCGACCAGCTCGACCCGGGAGTACGCGGCCGCCGCGAGCGCCTCGACCGTGCGGTTCAGGTCGGCGCTCTCGCCGCTGCGCAGGGAGACGGGCTCCAGGTCACCGAGCCCCTTGACCTGGGGCTGGAGGACGGAACGCACGGGGGCGACGACGACCTGGACCGGGCCGGTCTCCGGGTCGTCGGGGCGCGGGTGGGTCAGCCGGCGCAGGACCGCGAGGCGGCGGCCGACGGTGTCGCTGCGGGGGCTGAGGCGCTCGTGGGGCAGGGTCTCCCAGGCCGGGTACTCCACGACGCCCTCCGGGGGGAGGAGGGAGCGCAGGGCAGCCGCGAGGTCCTCGGCCTCGCGGCCGGTGGCCGTCACGGCCAGTACGGGGCGGCCGGCGTCCCTGGCGAGGGCCGCGACGGCGAAGGGCCGGGCCGCCGGGGGGCCGACCAGGTCGACGTGGGTGCGGTGGCCGTCGGCCGCGGCCCTGATCGCTTCCGCGAGGGGGGCGTCCTTGACTACGGCGTCGAGCAGACCGTGGAGGCTCATGAAGGGCGTTTCCCGTCCGGGGGTCAGGCTGCGGCTGGGGTACAGCGGGGGCAACACGAACGCCCGACCTCGTGGGAGGGGCCGGGGGTGTCCAGGGTACGACGGGTGGTGGGGGTGGTGCGGAGGCTGTGGACAACCGGGGGCGGGCCCCGTCAGGGAGTCGGCCCCGCCGCGCTCACCCGTCCCCTCCCAGGGGCTGCGCCCCTTCGACCCCGCCGGGGGCCGGCCCCCCGGGCCCCGCCCAATGAAGCAGGGGGCTTCCCGCGCTCGCTCGGCTGCGGACCGTCGTGGTTTCCCGCGCGGTTCCCCGCGCCCCTATGGGTGCCTGCGGCCGGTTTCCTCCGTACCGCCTCGCTCCACGCCCCTCGTCCGGAGGGTGCGCCTACCCTGTAGGGCGCTCGGCGCACAGCAGTCCCGCGATGAACGTGAGTCCCGATGTCCTCGACCGTGTCACCACCGGCGTCCTCCGTCCCGCCCGGTATACCCGAGCCGGTCACGGCCGCGCCGTCGCGGCCGCTCGACCGGCGCTCGTTCCTCGCGCGGCGCACCCCCCATCTGCTGGCCGTGGGCCTGTTCGCGGCGTACGCGACGGAGTCCGTCTGCCGGTACCGGAACATGGGGACACGATCGTGGGACCTGGGGATATTCGAGCAGGCGGTGCGCGCGTACGCGCACCTGCGGACGCCGGTCGTCGATCTCAAGGGGCCGGGGTTCCATGTGCTCGGCGATCACTTCAGCCCGGTCACCGCGCTGCTCGCGCCGTTGTACCGGGTCTTCCCCTCGCCGGTGACGCTGCTCGTCGCCCAGGCCGCGCTGTTCGCCCTGTCGGCGGTGCCGGTGACACGTGCCGCGACCCGGCGGCTGGGACGGCCGCGGGGGCTCGCGATCGGCGTGGCGTACGGGCTGTCGTGGGGGCTCCAGCGCGCGGTGGACTTCGACTTCCACGAGGTCTGCTTCGCCGCACCTCTGATCGGGTTCTCCCTGGAGGCGCTGCTCGCCCACCGATGGCGGGCGGCGCTGCTCTGGGCCCTGCCGCTGGTGCTGGTCAAGGAGGACCTGGGGGTCACGGTGGCGGCGCTCGCGCTGCTCGTCGTGCTGCGGGCCGGGCGGCACGGTTCGCAGCGCGACGTCGCCCTCGGCGTCGCCGTCGCGTCGTTCGGGGCGGTCGCGGCGCTGGTCACCGTCACCATGATCATCCCGGCGTTCCACACCTCCGGCGGCTACGGCTACTGGAGCAAGGTCGGCGGGGCCGGCCCCTTCGAGGGCCTCGACACCAAGGTCCGCACCCTGCTGTGGCTGCTGGTCCCCACCACCGGGCTGCTCGCCCTGCGCTCGCCGCTCCTCCTCGCCGCCCTGCCCACCCTGGGCTGGCGTTTCCTGTCGTCCGACGACCACTACTGGGGCACGAACTGGCACTACAGCGCCGTACTGATGCCGATCGTGTTCCTCACCCTCGTCGACGCGCTGCCGGCCGCGCGCCGCAGCCCCCGGCGGTGGCTGCGCTCGTACGCGTTCCATCTGCCCGCCGGGGTCGCGTCGGCGGCGCTGGCGCTGACGACCTCGCTGCCCCTGTCGGCGCTCACCGAAGCCGACGCCTACCGGGTGCCGGAGCGTGTGGTGGCCGTGGAGAAGCTGCTGGCGACGATCCCGGACGGCGCCACCGTCGAGTCCAACATCGGCCCGATCAGCCGTCTGACGTCACGCTGCCGCGTCTTCTGGATCGGCTGGACCAAGGGCCTCGCCCCGGACTACATCGTCTTCGACAACTCCTCGCGGTGGGTCAAGGACGTGCCCCGTTACGCCCGTCAGCTGCATCCCCGGGACCGCTACGAACTCGATGGCGTCATCCAGGGACATGTACTGCTGCGCCGCGTGTGACCGCCTGCCCTCTGCCCTCCGCCCTGCACCAAGGGACAATTGGCACCCCTCCGTGGACATGACACCGTGGCGATCGCTTCCGGGAAGCAGTCGACCAGAAACGGGGAAAAACCATGACCACGTTACGCGGAGTAATTCCCGGCGCCACTCTTTCGGCAGTTCTTCTGCTGACCGGCGCCGCACCCGCCCTCGCCGGTCCCGTCACGGCGGACGGCGGGGCGTCCACCCAGGCGGTCGCCGGCGTCACCAAGGCGCAGAAGCTCTCGAAACTGGGCACTCTCACGGGGAACTCGTCCGGTTCCCAGACCAACTGGTTCACGGCGCTCGGGCAGCACCGCAAGCACAAGCCGGCGATCACGAAGTACAAGTTCAACTGGAGCACGAACTACTGCAATTCGTCGCCGGACAAGCTCTGGGGCGGCTACGACTTCTCGTTCGCCTGCTACCGGCACGACTTCGGATACCGCAATTACAAGACGATCGCGGGCAAGGCCGCGTTCAAGCGGTCCCACAAGCAGCGGATCGACAAGGCGTTTCTGGGCGACATGAACCGTGTCTGCGGACAGAGGTTCTGGGCCGATCCGCTGACGCCGACCGTCCGCGCGAAGGCCAAGGCCGCCTGCCTGAAGACGGCGAAGAAGTACTACCAGGCCGTCCGCCTCTCCGGCTGACGAGAACCGGCGGGGCGTGGGGATCATTCCCCACGCCCCGCCGTCCCCGTTGCACAGCCCCTCGGGCGGGACCCCCGTACCGGTCCGAGGGGCCGGGTCCGCCCGGTCGTCCCGGCTCCTTACCGCGCCGGCGTCAGTCCGTCGCGATCGCCTTGAGGACGTTCATCCGTCCCGCCCTGAACGCGGGGACGAGGGCGGCGAACAGGCCCACGAACGCCGAGCCGACGAAGACGCCGATGATGGTCGGCCACGGGATGTCCAGGACCTCCAGGCCCTCCAGGGCGAGGAGTCGCTGGGCGGTCGCGCCCCAGCCCATCCCCAGGCCCAGTCCCAGCAGCGCGCCGAACAGGGCGATCACCACGGACTCCAGGCGGATCATGCGGCGCAGCTGGCGGCGGGAGAGGCCGATGGCCCGCATGAGGCCGATCTCCCTGGTGCGTTCGACCACCGACAGGGCCAGCGTGTTCACGACACCGAGGACGGCGACGACGATGGCCAGCGCCAGCAGGCCGTAGACCATGTTGAGCAGTTGCCCGACCTGGTCCTTCAGGTTCTGCTTGTAGTCGGTCTGGTCCATGACCTGGACCGTGGGGTCCTTGGCGACGGCCGTCTTGAGCGCGGCGTACGCCTGGTCCTTGCTGCCCTCGTCCGCCTTGGCGAGCAGGGCCGTGTCCAGCGGCAGCCGCTCGGCCGGCACATAGCGCTCGACGGTCGTGAGGTTGGTGTACATCGCGCCCTGGTCGAGGCCCGTGTCGTCGGAGGTGATGGCCGCCACCCTCAGCTTCGCGGTGCGGCCCCCGTCGAAGGCCACGGTCAGGGTGTCGCCGACCTTCAGGCCCGCCTTCTCGGCGAACTCGGAGCCGACGGACATCGCGTCGTCGCCGTAGGCGGCCGCGAGGTCACCGGCGACCGTCTCGCGGCGCAGGTCGTCGGCGTAGGTGGGCTCCGCGGCGAGCAGTTGCTCCGACACGGAGGTGCCGTCGGGCGCGGTCACCTTGGCCGGTGCCTCCTTCAGACGGGTGACGTGGCCGAGGCCCTTGACCCCTTCGACTGCCTTGACGGTGGCGGGGTTGAGGGGCTTGCCGCCGTTGCCGGCGGTGACGATGAAGTCGGCGCCGACCGACCTGTCCAGCTCGGCGGTGGCGGAGGTCACCATGGAGGAGCCGACCACGGAGAGGCAGGCGACCAGGGCCAGGCCGATCATCAGGGCCGCGCCGGTGGCGCCCGTACGGCGGGGGTTGCGCAGGGCGTTGCGCTCGGCCATCCGGCCGACCGGGCCGAAGGCCCGCAGCAGCACGACGCTGAGCACCCGCACGACACCGCCCGCGAGGAGCGGGCCGATCACGACGAAGCCGATGAGGCTGAGGACGATGCCCGCGGCCAGGACCAGCGAGCCCTGCTTCGCCTGGTCCGCGGTGGCGGCCAGATAGAGCGCGAAGGCACCCGCGCCGGTGAGGGCCAGGCCCACCAGGCCCCGGACGAGTCCGGCCTTGCCGTCCGCCGGGGTGCCGGCGTCGCGCAGGGCCGCCATCGGGGAGACCTTGCCCGCGCGGCGGGCCGGCAGATAGGACGCGAGGACCGTGACCACGATGCCCAGCAGCAGGCCGATGGCCGGGGTCGTCCAGTGCACCGTCAGGTCGCGGGTGGACAGTTCCATGCCGACGGCCGACATGAGCTTCATCAGGCCGACCGCGAGGCCGATGCCCGCGCCGACGCCGACGACCGAACCGAGGACACCGAGCAGGGTCGCCTCGACGAGGACCGACCGGTTGACCTGTCCGCGGGAGGATCCGACCGCCCGCATGAGGCCGATCTCGCGGGTGCGCTGGGCGACCAGCATCGAGAACGTGTTGATGATCAGGAAGACACCGACGAGGAACGCGATCCCGGCGAAGCCGAGCATCCCGTACTTGATGACGCTCATGAACTCGTCGACGTCGCCGCGGTTGGCGTCGGCGGTCTCCTGCTGCGTACGGACCTGGTACGCCGCCTCCTGCGCCCCCTTCGCGCCCTGCCCGCCCTGCTCGCCCTTCGCACCCTGCGCGTCCCGGGCCTTGAGGGCCGCCAGGGCCGAGCTGACGTTCCGCTTCAGCCGGGTGTCGCTGACGCCCGCCTCCGCGACGACGTTGACCTGGGTGAACCGGTCGGTGGCGCCGAGGAGTCCGCGCTGGGCGGTGGTGGTGTCGAAGAAGACCACGGCGGCACCGGGGTTGGTCACCTTGAACGAGGCGATGCCGACGATCCGGGCGGTGACGTCACCGCTGACGGTGATGGTGCGCAGCTCGTCCCCGAGCTTCAGTCCGTGCTTGTCGGCGGTGTCCGCGTCGACCATCACCTGGGTCGGGCCGCGCGGGGCGTGCCCGGAGGTGATCTCCATGGAACGCAGGTCGTTCTTCGTCCAGTTGCCCGCGATGGTGGGGGCGCCGGTGGAGGAGCCCATGTTCTTGTTGTCACGGTCGACGACGGTCACGTCCATCGAGGAGACGGCGCCCTCGGCCGACTTGACGCCCTCGGCGGCGGCCACGTCCTTCACCAGGGAGGCGGGCAGGGACTCGGGCCGTCCGGTCCGCGAGACCTCGTCGGCCTCACCGCCGGCCACGGAGACCGTGACGTCGGAGGAGGTGGCCGCGAACAGCTTGTCGAAGGTGGTGCCCATCGTGTCGGTGAAGACCAGGGTGCCCGTGACGAACGCCACCGACAGCATGACCGCGATGGCCGACAGCGCCATCCGGCCCTTGTGCGCGAAGAAGTTGCGCATCGACGTTCTCATCACGCTCATGACGTGCGCCCCCGGGCGTCGAAGTCCTTCATGCGGTCCAGCACCTGGTCGGCCGTCGGCTGGTGCATCTCGTCGACGATGCGTCCGTCGGCGAGGTACAGCACGCGGTCGGCGTACGAGGCGGCGACCGGGTCGTGGGTGACCATCACGATGGTCTGGCCCAGCTCGTCGACGGAGCGCCGCAGGAAGCCCAGCACCTCGGCGCCGGCGCGCGAGTCGAGGTTGCCGGTCGGCTCGTCCCCGAAGATGATCTCGGGGCGCGCGGCCAGGGCCCGGGCCACGGCGACGCGCTGCTGCTGGCCGCCGGAGAGCTGGGTCGGCCGGTGCTTCAGCCGCTGGGCGAGCCCCACGGTCTCCACGACCCGGCCGAGCCACTCCTTGTCGGGCTTGCGCCCGGCGATGTCCATGGGCAGCGTGATGTTCTCGATGGCGTTGAGTGTGGGCAGCAGGTTGAACGCCTGGAAGATGAACCCGATCCGGTCCCGGCGCAGCTGCGTGAGCTTCTTGTCCTTCAGGCCGGTGATCTCGGTCTCGTCGAGGTGGATCTGACCGCTCGTCACGGTGTCGAGTCCGGCGAGGCAGTGCATGAGCGTGGACTTGCCGGACCCCGAGGGCCCCATGATCGCGGTGAACTGACCCCGCGCGATGTCCACGTCCACATGGTCGAGGGCGACGACACGGGTCTCGCCGGACCCGTACGCCTTCACGACCTGCCGCGCCCGCGCGGCAACGGCCGTACGCCCTCCAGTGCCCCCGTGCCTGGTGATGGTCACAGCCGATGTCACGGTATGTCTCCTATGTCGTTCTGTAGGTATGTCGGTGAGCAGGTGTGTCGGTGAGCAGGTATGTCGTCAGCAAGTGGTTCCGCCGCTCAGCGGATGCGCGGCGGTACGAGGTGATGCCCTGAGTCTGGTCGTCCGGGGGTGTCCGGCGCCCTGGTGCTCGGCGCAGTCTTCCGCTGGGGAAAACCCCACCCCCGGGGCTCCGGCCCCCACCCCCGTGGTCCCGGCGCGCCGCCCCCCAGCGGCGTAGGACCACGTTAAGGACGGGGAGAGGTCCGCCTCTTCCTCCGGCGGTACGAACCCACCCCTGGCCGTTGTACGGAGGTACCCCTAAGGGATCTCCACCGAGAGGTGGAGCCGGTCTCAGGGTCGGACTCCGCCTTCCGATGCAGTCAGGTTGCACCCTGCCGTGGCTTGAGGGACAAGTGGCATGGTGGTGCCCGGCAGATAGATGCAGGGGGAAGGAATCCGGTGGGCGACACGCGACCCGCGCTCCGCGACACGGCACGGCACACCGGATCCGGCAGACGGGGAGCGGTCACCGCCGCGCTCATGCTGGCCATGGGCCTGGCCGCGCTGGACTCGACGATCGTCTCGACCGCCGTCCCGCAGATCGTCGCCGACCTCGGCGGCTTCTCCGTCTTCTCCTGGCTGTTCTCCGGCTATCTGCTCGCCGTCACCGTCACCCTCCCCCTGTACGGCAAGCTCTCCGACACCTTCGGCCGCAAGCCGGTGCTGATCGCGGGCGCGGCCCTGTTCCTGCTGGGCTCGCTGCTGTGCGCGCTGGCCTGGAACATGGGCGCGCTGATCGCCTTCCGCGTCGTCCAGGGCCTGGGCGGCGGGGCGCTCCAGGGCACGGTGCAGACGCTGGCGGCCGACCTCTACCCCCTGGAGGAGCGGCCCAGGATCCAGTCGAAGCTGTCCACGGTCTGGGCGGTGTCGGCGGTGGCCGGCCCCGGAGTGGGCGGCGTCCTCGCCGCCTACGCGGACTGGCGCTGGATCTTCCTGATCAACCTCCCGCTCGGTGCCGCTGCCCTCTGGCTCCTGGTCCGGCATCTGCACGAGCCGGCCCGGGAGCGCACCGCCCGGCCCCGGGTGGACTGGGCCGGCGCCCTGACGGTCTTCGCCTGCGGAGGCGCCCTGCTGACGGCGCTGGTGCAGGGCGGAGTGGCCTGGGCCTGGCTGTCGTGGCCCTCACTGACCCTGCTGGGCACGGGAGTCGCCCTCGTCGCGGCGCTGATCGTCATCGAACGCCGGGCGGCCGACCCGATCATCCCCGGCTGGGTGTGGCGGCGGCGCACGATCGCGGCCGTGAACCTGGCGCTGGCCGCGCTGGGCCTGCTGATGGTGGCGCCGACGGTCTTCCTCGCGACCTACGCCCAGTCCGTCCTGGGCCTGGCCCCGGTGGCCGCCGGCTTCGTCGTCTCCATCTGGACGCTGAGCTGGCCGGTGTCGGCGGCCCTGAGCCAGCACGTGTACCGCCGTATCGGCTTCCGGGACACGGCGATCCTGGGCATCGCGGCGGCGGCGCTGCTGCTGTTCGCGTTCCCGTTCCTGCCGTACCCCGGCGAGGCGTGGCAGCCGACCCTGCTGATGCTCCTGCTGGGCGCCGCGCTGGGCCTCTTCCAGCTCCCGCTGATCGTGGGCGTCCAGTCGACGGTGCGGTGGGAGGAACGGGGCACGGCGACGGGATCGATCCTCTTCTGCCGCCAGACCGGCCAGACCCTGGGCGCGGCGGTCTTCGGCGCGGTCGCGAACGGCGTCCTGGCCTCCCGCCTGGGCGGTGCGGGCGACCTCGACGCGGTGACCCATGGTCTGGACGCGGGCACGACGGCGGAGCCGGTCCGCCGCGCGGTCGCGGAGGCGGTCCACGCGGTGTACCTGGGCGCGGCCTGCGCGGCGACGGTGGCCCTGCTGGTGCTACTGGTGGTGGCGCCGCGCCGGTTCCCGGTGCTGAAGGACTGAGCCGAGGCCGCGAAAAAGCCTGAGTTAATCCGGGTAACACCCCAGGTCAGCACGGGTTCCCAGAAGAAAGCGCATACCGACCACTCAGTTTGCGGAAACCCTCGCGCGTAACCGAACCCGCGGGTAGCGTTCACGCCCGCCCCCCGCTCCCTGCGGTCCGCAGGCACCGGACCAGAGCCGCGCAAGGAGACAAGGGATGACCGACCCGTTCTCGTCACCCCCGCACCGACCCCCGTCCCGTCCACCCCACCAGTCCGCCCCCTCGTACCCGCCCCCGCCCCCGTCCGCGTACGCGTCCCCGTCCGCGTACGCCCAGCAGTCCTCACCCACGTACCCGACCCAGTACCCGTCCCCGTACGACCCCCCTCTCGCGCCGCCGCTGCCCGACGCGTCCGACGACCCCCTTCTGCACCACCACAGCGACCTGCGCCTGCTGCGGAGCGCGTACCGCTGGCAGCGGCGGGTGGCGACGCTGACCGCGCTGGGCTACTTCGTGCTGTTCCTGGCCCTCTCGGCGTTCGCCCCGTCGTTCATGACGAGCACGGTCAGCGGCGGACTGTCGACGGGACTGCTGCTAGGGCTGCTCCAGGTGCCCGTGACCTGTCTGGCGATCTGGCTGTACGAACGCACCGCGCGCCGCCGCGTGGACCCCCTCGCGGACCGGATACGCCGACTGGCGGAGGCCGATGCGCGCCGCGACGCCCAGCGGGAGGCGGACCGCACCCGCCGGAGCACCGACCGCGCCCCCCGACGGAACGTCAACCAGAACTCCTCGTGGGGGCCCGCCCGATGATCACCACCGCCTCCTCCCTGCCCACCGCCGCCGGTGTCGTCGCCGAGTTCAGCGGATCGGCGCAGGCCATGTCCCTCGTCGGCTTCACCGCGGTCGCCACGGTGACACTGCTGCTGTGCGTGATGACCGGCCCCGACCGGGACGACCTCGACGAGTTCTACACCGGCTACAGCTCGCTCTCCCCCATGCGCAACGGCCTCGCCATCGCGGGCGACTACATCTCCGCCGCGACGGTCCTCGGCACCGGCGGAGTCATCGCCCTCTTCGGCTACGACGGTGTCGTCCTGGCCCTCAGCACGGCCCTGTCCCTGATGCTGCTGATGCTCCTGCTGGCCGAACCCCTGCGCAACGCGGGCCGGTTCACCATGGGGGACGCGCTGGCCCGGCGGATGCCCGGCCGGGCCGTGCGCATCACCGCGTGCGTCGTGACGCTCGCGGCGCTGATGCCGATGATGCTGGTGCAACTGGCCGGCACCGGCGACCTGCTGGCGTTCATCCTCGGCTTCTCCAACGACAGCCTGAAGACCGGTGTGGTCGTCGTCGTCGGCGCGTTGATGATCGGCTACGCGGCGATCGGCGGGATGAAGGGCACCGCCCTCATCCAGATCATCAAGATCGTGATGCTGCTCGGCTCCGGCGGCGTCATCGCCGTCCTGATCCTCAACAGGTTCGACTGGGACCCCGGCCTCCTGCTGGGTGCCGCGGCGGACAAGAGCGGGGTCGGCACCGGCTACCTCCACTCCGGGCTCCAGTTCTCGGGCGGCCCGTACCCCGATCTCGACATGATCAGCGCCCAGTTGACCGTCGTCCTCGGCGGCGCCTGCCTGCCCCACGTCACCATGCGCATGTACACCGCGCGCAGCGCCCGCCAGGTCCGCCGCTCACTGTCCTGGGCGGTGCCGTCGGTCGCCCTGTTCGTGCTGATCATCGCGGTGATCGGCTTCGGCGCGACGGCACTGATCGGCCGCGAGGTGATCGCGACGGCCGACCCGCAGGGCAACACGGCCTATCTGCTGGGCTCGATGGCGGCGTTCGGGGCCGAGGTCTCCACCGCGGAGACACTGCTGTTCACCACGGTCGCCACAGCGGTCTTCCTGACGCTCCTCGCCTCGGTGGCGGGCATGATCCTCGCCTGCGCGAACTCCCTGGCCCACGACGTGTTCGCCGCCGTCGCCACCCGGCCCCTCACGCCCCGCCGCGAGATGACCATCGCCCGGCTGTCGGCGGGCGCCGTCGGTGTCACCGCGATCGTCCTCGCCACGCTGGTCCAGAACCGCAGCCTCCAGCCGCTGGTCACCCTCTCGTTCTGCCTGGGCGCCTCCGCGATCGCCCCCGCCCTGGTCTACGGCCTCTTCTGGCGCCGCTACACCCGTACGGGGCTGATGTGCACGCTCATCGGCGGCACGCTCGCCGTCATGGTCCTCATGACCGGCACGAACCTGGTGTCCGGTTCACCGTTCGCCGCGTTCCCGCGCGCCGACTTCAACTGGTTCCCGTTCACCACGACCGGCCTGGTCTCCATCCCGCTGGGCTTCGCGTTCGGCTGGCTGGGCACGGTGTGGTCGGGCCGCGGCAAGGCGGAACAGCAGCGCAGGCAGTACGAGGCGGTGGAGGGCTGGATCCTCGCGGGCGCGGTGCGCAGCGGGGCCGCGAACGAGGGCGGGTGACCGGCTACTGGTCCGTGAGCGCCGAGAGGCTGTCGCGGACGTAGTCCATCTGCACCTTCAGGCCCTCTTCACGCTCGGCGTGCTCGCGCAGGACCCGCTCGGTGTCCCGGGCGACGCGCTCCTCCCGGACCCGTGCCTCCGCGATCACCTCGGCGGCACGGGCCTCCGCCTCCGCCTGCGTCTGCGCCGCGTGCCGTTCCGCCTCGGCGAGGGCCCGCTCCGCCTCGACGACGGCGGCCTCCGCGCGGGCGACCCGCTCCGCGTGGCGGGCGTCGAACACGGCTTCCCGTTCGGCGACCGCCCGCTCGATGCCGGCCACCCGCTCGGCGAACTCCTTGTCGATCTCGGTGAGCATCCCCTCGGTGCGCTCCCGCACCTCCCGCAGCGCCGCCAGCGCCTCGGTCCGCCCCTCCTTCACGGACAGCCGTGCGGTGATCCGCAGGTCGTCCGCCTCGGCCCGCGCCGCGAGGACCCGCTGCCGGGCCCGCTCCTCCGCCTCACCGCGCAGCTGGTCGGCGTACGCCCGCGCCTCCTCCCGCGCGCGCCGCGCGGCCTCCTCGGCCTCCTCGACGAGCCGCCGGGCCTCGGCGCGCCCGTCCTCCCGCAGCGCCGCCGCCTCCTCGACGCACAGCTCGAACAGCTGCCGGGCCCGCCCCCCGAGCGCCTCGTACGTCTGCCGGGGCAGCCCGGCCACGGTCTCCCGCAGCCGGGCCAGCTCCGCGCCCATCTCCTTGGCCAGCACCGTCAGCCGGGCCGCACGCTCCCACGCCGCGTCACGGTCCTGCGAGAGGGCCGCCGCGCAGGCGTCGACCTGGTCGGGGCGGTAGCCACGCCGTACGACGTCGAAGTCGAAGTCGCACCCCTGGGGCGCCGCCGGTGCGCTGCTCATGCTGGGAACCTCTCGCCGGACGCACACGAAATGATGATTTCGCGCATATCTTGAGGTACCGGACAGACGTGTTCACAACACGACACTCCGTGCGAGGGCCGGGCGGCGGAAGCAGGTCACGCGAGACGGCGGAAAACAACGAGGGGCCGGGCCCGGTCGCACGACCGGGCCCGGCCCCTCATGTCCGCCGCCGCCTACGTCAGCGGCTACAGCTACAGCCTCGGCTCACAGCAGGCCGTCCCACATCTGCTCCAGCAGCACCGACCACCAGCTCTCCGGCGAACCGAGCGCCGCCGGGTCCAGGGCGGCCAGCTGCGCCTGGAAGTCGACGGTCCAGCGACCCGCCTGCTCCTGGTTCAGCCCGAACCGCAGCCGCCACATCCGGCCCAGCAGCGCCAGGCAGCGCGCGAACTCCGGCAGTCCGGTGTTCACGAACTGCGGCGGTACGGGCGCACCGCCCGGCCCCGCCTCCACCGGTACCGCCACGATGTTCGCCGTGCCGTACTGCACACACAGCGCCTTGCCGAAGTCGCTGCCCATCACCAGGTACGAGCCCGCGTCCGCCGCCGGCCGCACACCCCGCTCCTGCGCCAGCTCCGCCAGCGTCGGCACCGGACGGCCCGGCTGGGCCTGCGCCCAGAAGAACGGACCCATGTCCACCGGCAGCCCGGCCACCACCAGCGTGTGCGCCACGATCGGGGGAACCCCCTGCCGCGACACCGCCTGCTGGTCGAACCGGAACACCCCCGGCCCGAACGCCGCCGCCAGCTCCTGCCCGATCGCCTCCGGCGGGATCGGCGGCGCCGGCTGCACCGGCGGCAACGGCGCCCGCACCGGCGCGGGCCGCGCCGGACCGTCCGCGACCTGGTGCAGCTCGCCCTGATGCGCCAGCAGCTGCGCCATGCCCTGCTGCCGGCTCGCGTGGTCCTTGCCGTACGGGGCGATGGACGTGATGCGCGCGTTGGGCCACTGCTCGCGGATCATCCGCGCGCAGTACGCCCCCGGCAGCTCGCACGACTCCAGCTCCGTGTGCAGCTCCAGCACCGCCTCCGGCGGAATGTTCAGCCCGCGCAGCTCGTGGAAGATCTGCCACTCCGGGTGGGGGGTGCCCGGCGCGGAACGCCGGATCACCTGCTGCTCGGAACCGTCGGGCGCGCGGTACCGCAGGACGGCCTGGTAGCCGGGGCCCACGGTCGGCTGCCCCGTCGGCTGCTGCGGATACCCGTACGCCGGCGGACCACCCATCGGCTGCCCGGGGTGCCCGGGGTGCCCGGGCTGACCCGGGTGACCGGGCATGCCCTGCGGCGCCCCCGGCGGCATACCGGGCGGGCCGGGCGGCTGCGGCATGCCGGGGGCGCCGGGGCCGCCCACCGGGGGCCCGGCCAGCATCGTCTCGGCGTGATGCACCGGAGCGGGACCACCGTGCGGGGTCCCGGGCTGCCCCGGAGCACCGGGCGCGCCAGGAACCCCCGGCGGCAGCGGAGCCCCCGGACCGCCCACGGCGGGCCCGGCCAGCATCGTCGCCGCGTGATGCACACCACCGGCGGGCGTACCCCCCGGCGGATTCGGCGCACCGGGAGCACCCGGCTGACCAGGAGCACCCGGCTGACCAGGAGCACCCGGCTGACCAGGAGCACCGGGCGCGCCCGGCGGCAACGGCGCGCCCGGACCGCCGATCGACGGCCCGGCCAGCATCGTCGCCGCGTGATGCACACCACCGGCGGGCGTACCCCCCGGCGGATTCGGCGCACCAGGTGCGCCGGGAGCCCCAGGCTCACCGGGAGCACCCGGCCGGCCCGGAGCGCCGGGCGCACCCCCGGGCCCGTCCGGGCCGAGGGCGGAGACCATCTGTGTCGGCACATACGCACCCGCCGGCGCCCCCGGAGCGCCAGGCGCGCCCGGCGCGGACGGCGGCGGAGGCGTGGCGCCCGGACGGGCACCGGGCGCCCCCGGAACACCCGGCGGAGGCGGCGGCGTACCCAGCCCACCACCCCTGCGCGGAGGCGGCGCCGCCTTGCTCGTCGCGGCGTCGGCGATGTCCCCGGCGTGCGGCGCCAGCGGACGCCCCGGCGGCGGAGTACCCGGCCCCTGCGCGCCGGCCTGCGGATACCCGTACGACGGCGTACCCGGCGGCGGGGTCCCCGGACCGGCCGGCGACTGCGACTGCGGCTGCGGCTGCGGCTGCGGCTGCCCCGACGGATCCAGCGCGGGAGCGACCGCCGTCCGCGGAAGCTGACTGCCGCCGGAGATCAGCGCGGTCTTGGCCTCGGGCAGGGCACTGGGCGGCGGCGTGTCGTCCTCGTCGCTCACCTCGGTCAGCTGCGGCGCGAACACCGTGTCCGGCAGCGGTACCGAACGGTCGTCCTCGACCTCGGCGTTGGTGTCCGTCCCGGCCCACGGCGTCGCCCCGTCCGGCACACCCGGCGCCGCGTCCTGCGGCTCGGCGTCCCTCGGCGGCGGCACCGCGTCCCGTACCTCGTCCTCCACCGACGCGGCGGCCGGCCACGGCGTGGCACCGGCCGGCGGCGCGTCCGCGGGCGCCGGGGACGGCGGACCCGACGGCCCCGCCAGCGTCTGAGGCATCGCACCGCCGGTCACGGACGCCGCCGGACGCGACCCGGCACCGTCCGACGCGCCGGCGCCGCCCGAGCCGGCACCAGAACGACGATCCGGGATACCCATCCGGTCCGCCGCGTCCTGCAACCACTCCGGCGGAGTCAGCAGGAACGACGTCTGGTTCAGATCCACCCGCGCCGGAGGAGCCGGCGCCTCGGCGGGCGGCACCTCCGTCCGCCCGTACTCCTCCTCGTAACGGCGGATCACCTCACCCACCGGCAGCGACGGCCACAACGTGGCCTCCCCGCTGTCCCGGGCGATCACCAGCCGCTGGGCACCGCCGTCGGACCGCGGACCGTCCGCCCGGTCCTCCGCCCACACCACGAACCCCAGGTCGAACTCCCGCACCCGCACCTCACGGTGCTGGTACGCGGGCAGATCACCGTTGATCCACTCCTCGGCGCGCTCCTGCGCCTGAGCGAACGTCACCATCAAGAACTCACTCCCCCACCGAAGACGAGGCGGCGACCGGAACGGCCCGGGCGAACCCACCGTCCACCATCAGATTCGCCACCGTCTCCAACTCCGGCGGATTGCCCGCCAACCGGGACAGGAACACGTCGAAGTCCTCACCGGCGGGGAGCAGCAACCGCTCCACCCGCTCGGCCGGCGGCCACGACGGATCCACGTCACGGGCGTCGTCATACGCGCAGAACCACACCGAACCGATCCGGTCGCCCTTCACCTTCACCGCGACCAGCCCGCCCTGCGCGAACGCCACCGCCAGATAGTCCTTGGTCAGATGGTCCCGCAGACACTTGTTGACATACACCAGGTCGTTGATCGCCGCCTCGTCCCGCACCGTGAAGAACGGCTGGTCCACCAGCAACCCCAACTCCGCGTCCAGCGCCGCCCCCACCGGAGCGCAACCGCCCGCCGCCTTCAGGAACGACCGGTACGCGCCCGGCAACCGGTACCCGAGGTCCTCCTCGACCCCCTGCACCTGCGCCTCCGTCACCGCCACCGCCGACGACTTCGGCAACCCGAAGTGCGCCGGCCGCGTCTCCTGCAACGGCCGCGTGCCCCGCTTGCCCTGGTCGACCCGCGCCGTCGCGATACCACCGTGGTGCCGCAGCAGCGCCTTCACCTCGACCGGCACCAACTCCAGCCGCCGGCTGCCCACCACGTGGTGCCACGTCCAGCCGTGCGGCGTCGCCACCGGTGGAATCGTGTCCCACAACGCGTGCCCCGACGCCGCCAGCGCCGCGTTCGCGGACACGTAGTCCGTCAACCGCAGCTCGTCCACCCCGAACCCCTCCGGGGGATCGGCGATCTCCGCGGCGGCACGCGCGTAGGGCGAGAAATCCGGATAGCCGTGCGCGTCCACACGGACACCCCTCGGATGACGCGCGGCCCGGACCGGGTCCGGGAACTGCACGACCTGCCCGGCGTAGGCCGCGTTCGGCGGCGCGGCTTGCTGCCCGAGCCGACCTGTCGTCATGGCGGTAGCCCCCTGCGGCGTTCTGTCGACCTGTTCTGGTACTGGCTGACGGTGTTGGCTGACTGGTACTGACGTCTGTACGGACTGACCACTGGCAGTGAAAAAGGCCCCGTCGAAGGCCCCTTCCCACTCCCCGACCCGCCCCGGACCCGCACTCGAACGCGGGACCCGTGGGGATCGCGGTTGTCGACAGCCTATGCGGTACGGCGACCCCGGTCACCGGCCCTCCGCTTCCGTGACCAGCCGTCACACCACCCTCACCGTGCGCCTAAGCCCGGGCGTGTCGCACAACCCCAGCTTCCACACAGGCCACGCCATTTGGCACTCTGTGTCCGCTGACGGGGGATGCGACAGGAGGGGATGACGATCATGAGCACCACGCAGGCGGGACCCTCGGGCGACCCACGCATCGGCTGGAGCACCGCCGAACAGGCACCCGCCCCCGCCCTCCTCCACCGCCGCGACGGCATCCTGCCCACCGTCGCCGCCGCCCTCTCCGTACGCGGCGAGACCCTCACCGGCACCGCGGCGCGCGGCGACCACGCCCCGCCCCTGCACCCCCTCGTGCAGGAGTTCCTCGACTCCCTCGCCACCGCGCAACGCGACCGCTTCACCGGCCGCTGCGCCGAGGCCATCCTCATCTCGCGGCACATCACCACCGCCGACGCGGCCCGCAGCAAGCGCGCCTCCCGCAGACCCATGACCAACGGCGAGGCCCGCAAGGCCCTCAAGCAGGCCAAACTCACCACCCGCCACATCCGCGAGGACGGCGACCCCCTCCACGGCGGCTTCGCCACCCCCTGCCGCGCCTGCACCGCCCTCAGCGCCCACTTCGGCGTCCGCATCGTCGACCCGACCCAGGGCAACTGAACGGGATCACCTCACCGGGAGTACTGAGGGAAGCCCCCGGAGGAAAACCGGCCGAGCCGGACGGACTCACCGGAACCCCCCGGAACCACCGCCCCGCCCGACACGTCACCTGTTACGCGAGCAAACACACGCCTCACGCACCGGACACCAGGAGACCCTCGACGACCCACGCCGACCCCCACCCGAGCCGCCGACCAACCCCCCGACGAACAAAGGGCAGATGCACACCGACCGCACCTCCACCACGCGCTTCTCCGTACCCGTCGACGCCGCCCTGCGCGCCGCCGGCTGGCAGCCCGGACGCTGGGACATAAAGCAGGCCGAGTTCTGGGCCGACACCCTGCGCGAGCACACCTCACCCGCGGGACACCGCCACGCCGTCTTCCCGGCCGCGGTCGAGGCGTGGGCCGAATTCGGCGGCCTCCACCTCACCGCACAGGGCCCCGGCCGCCAACTCGCCCCCGTCGACCTCCACCTGGACCCCCTGCACGGCCTCCACATGGCCCGCACCCTCGGCGACCTCGGCCGCGCCCTCGACACCGAGGTCTGCCCCCTCGGCCACGAGACCGCCACCCGAGCGCTCCTCGCCATCGACACCGAGGGCCGCGCCTACGCCCTCGACCACACCGGCGACTGGTACCTGGGCCCCCACATCGACGCGGCCCTCACCACCCTCCTCACGGGCACGGCACCGACCCGCCTGACGGCACACTGAGAAAACGGGGCAACCGAGGCAACGGGACGGCCGCAAGACGGCGGCGGAGCGCTACGCCGGGATCACCGCCGACACCCGGAACCCCCCGGCATCGGTCGGCCCCGACACGAACACGCCCCCCAACGCGGCCACCCGCTCCTTCATCCCGAGCAGCCCGTTCCCCCCACTGGGCAGCCGCGCGGCACCCGCCGCCCCCGGCTCCGGCGGCGGCCCGTTCTCCACCTGCATCGCGATCTCCGCCGAACGGTGCGCCAGTCGCACATGCGTCTTCGCCCCCGCCGCGTGCTTGTGGACGTTCGTCAACGCCTCCTGCACCACCCGGTACGCCGTCTGCTCCACCTCGGCCGCATACACCCGCACCTCCCCCTCCACCGACAGCTCCACGACCATCCCCGCGGCCGCCGACTGCCCCACCAACTCCTCCAGCTCGGCGAGACAGGGCCCCTCCCCCACCTCGTCCTCCGCCCGCGAAGCCGCGGCCGCCGCGGCAGCCCCCACCGCCGCCAACGGCACCGACGCCGGCTCCGCCGACCGCACCGTCGAGAAACCCTCCCCCGACCGCAGCACCCCGAGCATCTCCCGCAGCTCGGTCAGCGCCTGCCGCCCCATGTCCCCCACCAGCGCCGCGTTCCGCACCGCCTTCTCGGGGTCCTTGCGCGCCACCGCCTGCAACGCCGCCGCGTGCACCACCATCAACGACACCCGGTGCGCGACCACGTCATGCATCTCCCGCGCGATCCGCGTCCGCTCCTCGCCCCGGGCCCACTCCGCCCGCTCCTCCGCCCGCTCCGCGAGCAGCTGAAGCTCCCGCTCCAACGAGTCCGCCCGCTCCCGCAGGCTCTCCATCAACCGCCGCCGGGCCCCCACGTACAGCCCCAGCAGCACCGGCGGCGCCGTCAGCCCGATCGCCACCGTCAACGCCAGGAACAGCGCGAACCACTCGTCACCGCCGACCACGGCGTTCCCGCTCACCCCGCCGTCCTCACCCCGGGTGATCTGCGTGGCCTGCACGAACCACACGATGAACACCCCCGTGAACGCCATCCCGGACAGCGCCCCGATGATCCGTCTCGGCGCCTCGGACGCGGCCAGGGTGTAGAGCCCGACGAGCCCCATCAGGTACCCCATCTGGGCGGGCGCGACCGCGATGAAGACGAGCACCACGGCCACGGGCCACATCCGCCGCACCAGCAGCACGGAACCGGCGAGCGCGCCGAACACGACGCCCACGGACGAGGGCAGCCCCGCGTCCCGGGCGAACTCGACACCCTCCACCGAACACTCGACCGCCGACACCAACGCCAGCGCCCCGTCGAACACGGCGCTGCGCCATCGCTCCCACCACCACGGGCCGACCGGGCGGCCCTCCATCCTGGCCCCGGTGCGGTCTTCCCCCGTCGCGGTCATACCCCCAGCCTACGTTCGAGCGCCCCCGATTTTCCGGCGAGTTTCTCGTACTGGCCTACACCACACGGCCCAATCGAACAGAAGCGAAACCACCCGGTATCCCTCGAACTGCTGAATCGCACATCGTTCGATCCCGGAACCCCCCATTCCGCCCGGACGGTAAGCCCATGGCACATCCCCATGGCAAGTACGCCGACTTCGAGACCCTGCGGGACCAAGCGATCACCTTGCGCCGGGCAGGCCTCAGCCGCCGACAGATCCGCGACCGCCTGCACGTCGACAACAACGACCTCCTCAACCGCCTCCTGAAGGGCGAACCCCCTCCGGAATGGACCAAGCGGCCCCGCGCCAAGGACGACCTCCGCGTCAAGGCCAGAGAGCTTCGCGCCCAGGGCTGGACGTACGACCAGATCCAGGTGGAGCTGGGCTGCTCGAAGAGTTCGATCTCGTTGTGGGTACGGGACCTACCCAAGCCGGAGCGCAAGCGCAGCACCGAGGAAGCTTCCGCCATCGCCAGGAGAGGCTGGGAAGCCACGCTGCGACGCCGCGAAGAGGAGCGTCTACAGACAAAAGCTGCCGCCATGCATGCAGTCGGCGAGCTGTCCGATCGAGAGATCTTCCTGGCGGGCGTCGCCCTCTACTGGGCAGAAGGAGCCAAGGACAAGTCGTACAGCCGCCGCGAGAGACTGCACTTCATCAACAGCGACCCGAACGTCATCAGCTTCTTTCTTCGCTGGCTCGAAACACTCGACGTAGAACGCGACCGGCTGCGCTTCCGGGTGAGCATCCACGAGTCGGCCAACGTAGCGGACGCCGAAGCATTCTGGGCCGGACTGGTCGGCGTGGACCCCTCCACGTTCCAGCAAGCCAGCCTCAAGAAGCACAACCCGAAGACGAAGCGGAAGAACACCGGCCAGGCGTATCGAGGCTGCCTGATCATCTACGTGCTCGGTAGCGCCGACCTGTACCGTCGCATGGAGGGTGCCTGGTACGGCATAGTAGGGGCTGGCGTCGCTTCCGATCCAGAAAATCGGACATAGCGAACAAACCATCCCGGATCGTCTAAGGGCAGGACAAACGGTTTTGGTCCGTTGAATGAGGGTTCGAATCCTTCTCCGGGAGCCACAGCACACAAGACCTCAGTTCGGGTCCTGACCCCAGCAAGGCGGGTCAGGACCCGCTCACATTTCCCCCTCACAGCCCCCCGGTATCCTGCGGATGTCCACACCCCACTCATCCACAGCCGAAGGGCATCCCCGTGAGCGCAACCCGCCCGGCAGCCGTCGTCGTCCTCGCAGCGGGTGAGGGCACCCGTATGAAGTCGGCCACACCCAAGGTTCTGCACAGCATCTGTGGCCGCTCCCTGGTCGGCCACGTCCTCGCCGCCGCGCGCGAGTTGGACCCGGAGAACCTGGTCGTCGTCGTGGGGCACGCCCGCGAGCAGGTCGCCGCGCACCTCGCCGGGATCGACCCGGACGTACGCACCGCGGTCCAGGCGGAGCAGAACGGCACGGGGCACGCCGTCCGGATGGGCCTGGAGGAGCTGGGCGGCGGTGTCGACGGCACGGTCGTGGTCGTCTGCGGTGACACCCCCCTGCTGACCGGCGCGACGCTGCGCCGCCTCGCCGAGACACACGCGGCCGACGGCAACGCCGTCACCGTGCTGACGGCCGAGGTCCCGGACGCCACCGGCTACGGCCGCATCGTGCGGGACGGCGCCTCGGGTGCCGTGACGGCGATCGTGGAGCACAAGGACGCGACGGAGTCGCAGCGGGCGATCCGGGAGATCAACTCGGGCGTGTTCGCGTTCGACGGCCAGTTGCTCGCGGACGCGCTCGGGAAGGTGCGGACGGACAACAGCCAGGGCGAGGAGTACCTGACGGACGTCCTGGGGATCCTGCGCGAGGCGGGGCACCGGGTGGGTGCCTCGATCGCCGGGGACCACCGGGAGATCGCCGGCATCAACAACCGGGTGCAGCTCGCCCAGGCGCGCCGGATCCTCAACGACCGGTTGCTGACCGAGGCGATGCTCGCGGGTGTCACCGTCGTGGACCCGGCGACCACGTGGGTCGACGTGACCGTGACCTTCGAGCAGGACGCTCTGGTGCACCCCGGTACGCAGTTGCTGGGCGCCACGCATCTCGGCGAGGGGGCGGAGGTCGGCCCGAACTCGCGGCTGAAGGACACCGTGGTCGGGGCCGGCGCGCGCGTGGACAACACGGTGGCGGACGGTGCGGAGGTGGGTCCGCAGGCGACGGTGGGGCCGTACGCGTATCTGCGTCCGGGGACGCGTCTGGGGCTGAAGGCGAAGATCGGTACGTACGTGGAGACGAAGAACGCGTCGATCGGCGAGGGGACGAAGGTTCCGCATCTGTCGTATGTGGGGGATGCGACCATCGGGGAGTACTCGAACATCGGTGCGGCGAGTGTCTTTGTGAACTACGACGGTGAGCAGAAGCACCACACGACCGTCGGCTCGCACTGCAAGACGGGTTCGGACAACATGTTTGTGGCTCCTGTCACGGTCGGGGACGGTGCGTACACCGCCGCCGGGTCCGTGATCACGAAGGATGTGCCGCCCGGTTCGCTGGCCGTGGCCCGTGGCCAGCAGCGGAATATCGAGGGTTGGGTGGCCCGTAAGCGTCCGGGGAGCGCGGCGGCGAAGGCGGCCGAGGCGGCTTCCCGGGAGGCGGAAAGCGAAAGCTGACCGGAAACGGGTGCGTCGGGGACGGCGTACCGTGATAAGTGCACACCCGCACCCCAGCTGAGCGGTCATCCGTGCCCAGCTGTGACACCTCTGAGGAGACAGTGCTGTGACCGGGATCAAGACGACCGGCGAGAAGAAGATGATGTTCTTCTCCGGCCGCGCCCACCCCGAGCTTGCCGAGGAGGTCGCCCAGCAGTTGGGTGTCGGGGTCGTCCCGACGAAGGCCTTCGACTTCGCCAATGGCGAGATCTATGTGCGTTATCAGGAGTCGGCGCGTGGTGCGGACTGCTTTCTGATCCAGAGCCACACGGCTCCGATCAACAAGTGGATCATGGAGCAGTTGATCATGATCGACGCTCTGAAGCGTGCGTCGGCCCGCTCCATCACGGTGATCGTGCCGTTCTACGGTTACGCGCGGCAGGACAAGAAGCACCGTGGCCGTGAACCGATCTCGGCGCGTCTGATCGCGGATCTGATGAAGACGGCGGGTGCGGACCGGATTCTGGCGGTCGATCTGCACACGGACCAGATCCAGGGCTTCTTCGACGGTCCGGTGGACCACCTGTTCGCGCTGCCGCTGCTGGCGGACTACGTGGGCGCGAAGGTGGACCGGAGCAAGCTGACGGTGGTGTCCCCGGACGCGGGTCGTGTGCGGGTGGCGGACCGTTGGTGCGACCGGCTGGGCGCGCCGCTGGCGATCGTGCACAAGCGGCGTGACAAGGACGTGGCGAACCAGGTCACGGTGCATGAGGTCGTGGGTGAGGTCAAGGGCCGTATCTGTGTCCTCGTGGACGACATGATCGACACGGGTGGCACGATCTGCGCCGCGGCGGACGCGTTGTTCGCGCACGGCGCGGAGGACGTCATCGTGACGGCGACGCACGGTGTGCTGTCGGGTCCGGCCGCCGACCGGCTGAAGAACTCGAAGGTGAGTGAGTTCGTGTTCACGAACTCGCTGCCGACGCCGAGTGAGTTGGAGCTGGACAAGATCACGGTGCTGTCGATCGCGCCGACCATCGCGAACGCGGTGCGTGAGGTGTTCGAGGACGGTTCGGTGACGAGCCTGTTCGACGAGCAGTAGGGGATCGCGGAGCGGTCCCGTAGAGATCGTTTTGGGTGCGGCCTCCCTTGCCGAGTAGACTGCTGCAGTTGCTCGGCGAGGGAGGCCGTCCGCGTTCTGTGCGCGGGTTCGGCGGTCCGTTATCGACGCGCTCTTCGTAGCAGGCCGTTCGTGGCCGGGTGACCACGTCCGTTGCTATCTCTACGAGGAGTGATCATGTCCGAGGTGAAGCTCACCGCGTCGACGCGTACCGAGTTCGGCAAGGGTGCCGCCCGTCGTATCCGTCGTGACTCCAAGGTTCCCGGTGTTCTGTACGGTCACGGTTCCGACCCGCTGCACCTGACGCTGCCGGGTCACGACCTGCTGCTGGCGCTGCGTACGCCGAACGTCCTGATCCAGCTGGACATCGACGGCAAGACCTCCGAGCTGGCGATCCCGAAGTCCGTGCAGCGCGACCCGATCAAGGGTTTCCTGGAGCACGTCGACCTGCTGCTCGTGAAGAAGGGCGAGAAGGTCAACGTCGAGATCCCCGTGAACGCCGAGGGTGAGCTGGCGCCGGGTGGCAACCTGCTGGAGCACGTCCTGAACGCGCTGCCGGTCGAGGCCGAGGCCACGCACATCCCCGAGTCGGTCAGCGTCTCGGTCGAGGGTCTTGAGGCGGGTGCCTCGGTCCTGGCGAAGGACATCGCGCTGCCGAAGGGTGTCTCCCTGGCGGTCGAGGAGGACGCGGTGGTCCTCCAGGTTCTGGCCGCGCAGGCGGAGGAGCCGGCCGAGGAGAGCGCCGAGGGCGAAGAGGTCGCGGAGGCCTGATCCGCCGCCGGGCAGTTGTCCAGCCGCCGTTTCCCTCGCGGGAGCGGCGGCTGGTTCGCGTAGGAATGGAGACATGGACGTGACGACCGATCCCGCTGCCCCCTGGTTGATCGCCGGGTTGGGGAATCCCGGGCCCGAGTACGCCATGAACCGGCACAACGTCGGGTTCATGGTGGTGGATCTGCTGGCCGAGCGGATCGGGGGGAGGTTCAAGCGGGCCGGGAAGGCTCAGGCGCAGGTCGTGGAGGGGCGGATCGGTCCGCCGGGGCCGATGAGCCGGCGGGTGGTGCTGGTGAAGCCGATGTCGTACATGAATCTCTCCGGTGGTCCGGTGAACGCGCTGCGGGACTTCTACAAGGTGCCGGTGGGGAACATCGTGGCCGTCCATGACGAGCTGGACATCGACTACGGGACGCTGCGGCTGAAGCTGGGCGGTGGTGACAACGGTCACAACGGGCTGAAGTCGATGACGAAGGCGATGGGCTCGGACTACCACCGGGTGCGGTTCGGGATCGGGCGGCCGCCGGGTCGGATGCCGGTGGCGGACTTCGTGCTGAAGGACTTCGCGTCGGCGGAGCGCAAGGAGTTGGACTATTTCGTGGACCGGGCGGCGGACGCGGTGGAGTGCCTGGTGATCGAGGGGCTGGAGCGGGCACAGGGGACGTACAACTCCTGAGGGGTGCCTTGGGGAGGGATCGGGACAAGTCCTGATTGCTTTCTCGTCCGAGTTGGCCCGGGGAGTTGACCGACCGCGGTGCCATGGCCAATGATCCCGGCCATGCCTGCCAGCCATGCCTCCGCTTCCCGTTCGCGGCGCGCCCGTGCGCTGCCGCGCAAGGGGCACGCGTCGAGCGCGCTGCGGTACGGGCGGCTCGCGGCGATGGGAGTCGTGGCGCTGGTGATCCTGGTCGCCGGGGTGTGGGGTTCCTGGGGGTGCGCCCAGCACGTGATGCTGAGCAAGGGGCGCGAGCAGGGCACGATGACGGTGTCCCGGTGCGACGGGTCGGTCTGCTGGGGGCCGTACGAGCCGGTGTCGGCGGGGTCGACGGCCCGGCAGCGGGTGAGCATCGAGCACTCGGTGGCCGTGAGCACGGGGGAGACGTACTCGGTCGTCGTGAAGCCGGGCAGCAGTGATGTGGTCCGGACGGGACCGGCGGGTCTGCTGCACGCGTGGGTGCCGCTCGGTGGTGCGCTGCTGCTGGCGTCGGTGGTCGTGGCGGGCGGGCTGCGGATGCGTCGCTCGGCGTGGGTGCTGGGCGGTGCGGGACTGGCCCTGATCACGGCGGCCTGGGTGGCCCTGTGACGCCGTCCGCCCGGGAGCACACGGCGAGGCCGGCGGCCCCTGAGCACACGATCCCGAGCACACAGCCCTGAGCACACAGCCCTGAGCACACACGACGGTGCCCCCGTGGTCGTAGGACCGCGGGGGCACCGTTCTTCCGTGTGCGGGGTCAGCCGGTGTTGCGCAGGCCCGCCGCCACGCCGTTGACGGTGAGGAGGAGGGCTCGGGAGAGGAGCGGGTCGGGGGTCTCTCCGGCGGCGACCGCGTCGCGCTGCCGCTTGAGGAGGGCGACCTGGAGGTAGGAGATCGGGTCGAGGTAGGCGTCGCGGATGGAGAAGGTCTGCTGGAGGACGGGGTTGGCGTCGAGCAGCTTCTCCTCTCCGGTGACGCGCAGGACCTCGCGGACGGTGAGTTCGTGTTCGGCCTTGATGGTGTCGAAGACGTGGCGGAGCTCGTCGGGGACGAGGGTGTCGACGTAGTGCTGGGCGATCCGCAGGTCGGTCTTGGCCAGCGTCATCTCGACGTTGGAGAGGAAGTTGCGGAAGAAGTGCCACTGCTCGTGCATCTCTTCCAGGACGGTGTCGAGGCCGGCCTCGCGCAGCGCCTTGAGGCCGGAGCCGACGCCGAACCAGCCGGGGACGATCTGCCGTGACTGGGTCCAGCCGAACACCCAGGGAATGGCGCGCAGGCCGTCGAGGGAGACACCGGAGCCGGGGCGGCGGGAGGGCCGGGAGCCCAGGTGCAGGTCGGCGAGCTGGTCCACCGGCGTCGAGGCGAGGAAGTACGTCGGCAGGTCCGGGTCCTCGACGAGGGCGCGGTAGGCGGCGTGGGCGGCGTCGGAGACGACGTCCATGGCGGCGTCCCAGCGGGCGAGTGCCTCGACGGACTGGCGGGGCGCGGTGTGCAGGGCGGACGCCTGGAGGGTCGCGGCGACGGTCAGTTCCAGGTTCTCCCTGGCCAGGGACGGCACGAGGTACTTGTCGGAGATGACCTCGCCCTGTTCGGTGACCTTGATCTCGCCTTCGAGGGTGCCCCAGGGCTGGGCGAGGATCGCGTCGTGGGAGGGGCCGCCGCCGCGGCCGACGGTGCCGCCGCGGCCGTGGAAGAGACGCAGGCGGACGCCGTAGCGGTGGGCGACGTCGCGCAGGCGGCGCTGGGCGCGGTGGATCTCCCACTGGCTGGTGGTGATGCCGCCGAACTTGGAGGAGTCGGAGTAGCCGAGCATGACCTCCTGGACGTCGCCGCGCAGGGCGACGAGCCGCCGGTAGGAGGGGTCGGCGAGCATGTCCTCCAGGATGGTGTCGGCGGCCTTGAGCTCGTCGGTGGTCTCCAGGAGCGGCACGATGCCGATCTTCGCCCACCCGGCGTGGAGGTCGATGAGTCCGGCCTCGCGGGCGAGGACGGTGGCGGCGAAGACGTCGTCGGCGCCCTGGCACATGGAGATGATGTACGACTCGATGACTTCGGGGCCGAAGACCTCCAGGGCCTTCTTGACGGTCTCGAAGACGCCGAGGGTCTTGGCGCCGTCGGTGTCGAGGGGCGCCGGGGTCGGGGCGAGGGGCCGGCGGGAGCGGAGCTCCTTGGCGAGGAGCTTGTGCCGGTACTCACGGGGCATGTCCTCGTAGCGCCAGGATTCCTCGCCGAGGCGGTCGAAGAGCTGGCCGAGGGCGTGGTGGTGGGCGTCGGCGTGTTCGCGGACGTCCATGGTGGCGAGCTGGAGGCCGAAGGCGGCGAGGGTGCGGATGGTGCGGTTCATGCGGCCGTCGGCGAAGAGGCCGCCGCGGTGCTCGCGCAGCGAGGTCTGGATGAGGGTGAGGTCGCCCAGGAGTTCGCTGGTGCCGAGGTAGTCGCGGCCGGGCTCGTGCGGGGTGCCCTTGGCGAGGCGCTGCTTGGTGTTCTCCAGCTTCTGCCGGATGCAGGTGGCCTTGAGGCGGTAGGGCTCCTCCGCGTTGAGGCGCTTGTAGCGGGGGCTGATCTCGGGGAGGGCTTCGAGGTCGGCCTGGAGGGAGGAGAGGAGCTCCTCGGTGGCTCCGGTGTAGCGGATGGAGTTGGACAGGAAGCCGCGCAGCTCGTCGATGAGGTCGAGGGCGTCGTTGATGCCGTGTTCGTGCTGGAGGATGAGGACGTCCCAGGTCACCTGGGGGGTGACGTTGGGGTTGCCGTCGCGGTCGCCGCCGATCCAGGTGCCGAAGGTGAGGGGGCGGGTGTGGTCGGGGAGCTGGACGCCGACGCGTTCCAGTTCCGCGGTGAGGTCCTCCAGGACGTCGCCGACGGCGTTGGCGTGCAGCTCGTCCAGGTAGTAGATGGCGTTGCGGGCCTCGTCGGCCGGTTCGGGGCGGACGACGCGCAGCTCGTCGGTCTGCCAGACGAGGTCGATGTTCTCGGCCAGTCGGGTGTCGTGGCGGCGGCGGTCGGATTCGAGGACCGGGGTCTCCAGGAGCGCGGCGATGCGCCGGAGCTTGTTGAGTACCGACCGGCGCGCGGCCTCGGTGGGGTGTGCGGTGAAGACGGGGCGGACGTTGAGGTTCCTGACCGTTTCGCGCAGGTGGTCCGGGTCGGCGTCCTTGAGGCGGTCGGCCGTTCGGGCGAGGAGGCCGCCCTCGGCGGCACGGCGTGCCCTGAGTTCGCGGCCCCGGTGCACCTGCTCGGTGACGTTGGCCAGGTGGAAGTAGGTGGAGAAGGCCCGTACGAGCTTGGCGGCGGTCTCCAGTTCCGTGCCGCGCAGCAGTTCGGCGGCGGCTTCGCCGTCCTCGCGGGTCAGGCGGCGGACGCGCTCGACCAGCTCCAGGAGTTCGGGACCCTCTTGGCGTACGAGGGCTTCGCCCAGCAGATCGCCCAGGCGCCGGATGTCGGCGCGCAGCTCACTGCTGACCGTCGTGGTCTGGTCGTCGGCACTGCTCACAGGTGCGGCTCCTTGCAGTGTTGAAGCTCGTCTGGGAGGGAACCCGGAGGGCGGCCCAGCGACTCGAGGAGGTGCAGGCGCCGCTTGGTGGGCTTGGCATCCGGGCAGGATTCAGAAGCGGACCGCGCTGTCCGACCGACACCAGGATAGGTGGCCGGTGTCACGCGCAGGCCGCCAGGTGCCCGATGTACGGCACTGAGTGCCAGATTCGGGGACCGGAAGCCGGTGTTTTGTGTGCTGGGGCGGCAGATGTCCACTCGGCTCCGGGACGCGATGCGGATGGGCTCTTGCCGCCGGGCGACGCGCTGACATACTTACGATGCCGTAGGTTACGGAACCGTAGGGAATGCCGTAAGGCGGCCCGCGCAGCCTGTCGCCGACAGGCACTCCCCCTTCTCCACCCTCGACCCCCTAGGGGACGCCCCCATGACCACAAGTTCCGATGTGATCGAAGACGCCCCGAAGGCGAACGACTCCCCGGGCTCCGCGACGCCCGACTCCCCCGCTGTCTCGGCGACGCTGGGCGGCGAGCAGAAGCGCTCGATCGAGCAGATCACGCTGCTCCTCTTCATCACCGTCCCGTTCGTGGCACTGCTGGCGGCGGTCCCGCTGGCCTGGGGCTGGGGCGTGAGCTGGCTGGATCTCGGCCTGCTGGTGTTCTTCTACTACCTGGGCTGCCACGGCATCACGATCGGCTTCCACCGGCATTTCACGCACGGTTCGTTCAAGGCGAAGCGCCCGCTGAAGATCGCTCTGGCGATCGCGG
Organism: Streptomyces sp. NPDC030183; assembly: GCF_055573455.1. NCBI lineage: Bacteria > Bacillati > Actinomycetota > Actinomycetes > Kitasatosporales > Streptomycetaceae > Streptomyces > Streptomyces sp. NPDC030183. The sequence goes on along the minus strand of NZ_JBVIBK010000002.1, from coordinate 270,170 downwards.
GGTCGATGGCCGTGGAGGGTCCGCTGGTGCGCTGGGTGGCCGACCACCGCAAGCACCACAAGTTCTCCGACGCCGAGGGCGACCCGCACTCGCCGTGGCGCTACGGCGAGACGGTTCCGGCGCTGATCAAGGGCCTGTGGTGGGCCCACATCGGCTGGATGTTCGACGAGGAGCAGACCCCGCAGGAGAAGTACGCCCCGGACCTGATCAAGGACAAGGCGCTGCGGACGATCTCGCGCCAGTTCATCCTGTGGACGATGGTCTCTCTCGCCCTGCCCGCGCTGATCGGGGGCCTGGTGACGATGTCCTGGTGGGGCGCGTTCACCGCGTTCTTCTGGGGCTCACTCGTCCGGGTGGCCCTGCTGCACCACGTGACGTGGTCGATCAACTCGATCTGCCACGCGGTCGGCAAACGCCCCTTCAAGTCCCGCGACCGCTCGGGCAACGTGTGGTGGCTGGCGGTCCTGTCGTGCGGCGAGTCCTGGCACAACCTGCACCACGCCGACCCGACCTCGGCCCGGCACGGCGTCGAACGGGGCCAGCTGGACTCCTCCGCCCGGCTGATCCGGTGGTTCGAACAGTTGGGGTGGGCCTATGACGTGCGCTGGCCGTCACGCTCGCGTATCGATTCCAGGCGTAACACGGGTGAGGACGGCTCCCGGCACCGGAAGGCGCCCGCCGAGGCGGCATGATTGACGCCGTGGCGACCGACTCCAGCAGCACCCCGAGCAATGAGAAGCCGCGGCGTGCTCGCCGCACCCGGATGACGGGCGCCGAACGCCGTCAGCAACTGCTGGAGATCGGCCGCACCCTCTTCGCCGCGAAGGGGTTCGAGGGCACGTCGGTGGAGGAGATCGCCGCGAAGGCGGGGGTCTCCAAGCCGGTGGTGTACGAGCACTTCGGCGGCAAGGAGGGCCTGTACGCGGTGGTGGTGGACCGGGAGATGCGGCGCCTGCTGGACATGGTGACGAGTTCGCTGACGGCCGGCCATCCGCGTGAGCTGCTGGAGCAGGCGGCCTTCGCGCTCCTGGACTACATCGAGGAGTACACGGACGGTTTCCGCATCCTGGTCCGTGACTCGCCGATCCCGCAGTCGACGGGTTCCTTCGCCTCGCTGATCTCGGACATCGCCACGCAGGTGGAGGACATCCTCGGCCGTGAGTTCAAGAGCCGCGGCTTCGACCCCAAGCTCGCCCCGCTGTACGCCCAGGCCCTGGTCGGCATGGTCGCCCTGACCGGCCAGTGGTGGCTGGACGTACGCCGCCCGAAGAAGGCGGAGGTGGCCGCGCACCTGGTGAACCTGTCATGGCACGGCCTGGACGGCCTGGAACAGAAGCCCCGCCTGATCGGCCACCGCAAGAGCTAGGGATCGTTTCGAGGCCGGGGGGGCTGGGCGGTCGTCGGGGCGCTGTTCTCCAGGGGCCCGGGGAAGCGGGCAGCGCCTCGGCAGCGCGGGGAGCCGCGGAGTCTTCGGGGGCGCGGGGAACTGCGGAGCGGAGTCTTCGGGGGCGCGGGGAACTGCGGAGTCTTCGGGGGCGCGGGGAACTGCGCGACAAGCCACGACGGACCCGCACCCGCGAGAGACCGCACACCCCACCCCCTTGGGCGAATGCCACCTCGCATTCTCCCGGCGTCGGCACCGCCTCACCCTCCGTCGGTCGGACCCGAGCGAAGCGGCGTCGTCTCCAGGACCTCCGCCGCCATTCGCCCCGCCGGCCCCGCCGTCTGTTCCGCGATGCGCCGGAACGTCTCCTGGGCCTGCCGCGCGGGCCACTCCCCCGGCAGGTGCCGGACCGGCAGCCGGGGGTCGGTGCGGATGATCCGCAGCCACTCCGCGACCAGCCGCAGCCGGGTGGCGATGGGGTCGGCGGCGGCCAGGTCCGCGGTGGTCCAGCGTTTGTCGAAGGCGACGTACCGCGCGGCGAGGGCCTCCAGGTCCCAGCTCTCGCGGATCATCAGCCCGATGTCGGTGAACTCGTCGGCGCGCGCGTGGAACACCTTCACATGGGCGTCGAGCCCCAGCTCCGAGACGATCTCCCGTACGTCGACGCGTCCCGGCGCGATCCACAGCCCGCTGTAGAGCGCCCCGAATCCTGACCAGGTGAGCCGGGAGCGCAGGTCGTGGCGCTGCCGTTGCCAGGACTCGGGGAGGGAGAAGCCGAGGAGGGTCCAGGTGCCGTCCCAGTCCTCGTTGACGGCGCCGTCGCGCCAGATGCGCTGTCCGCCGTCGCGCAGGATGCCGTTCGCGTGCGGGGTGAGGCCGAAGAACATCTTGCGCCCTTCGCGCTGGCGGCACAGCAGCCCCCGGTTCACCATCCGCGTCAGCGTCGAGCGCACCGCCTGCTCGCCGGTGCCGACCCGTCCGAGGACGTCGATGATGCTCCCCGAGTACACCCCGAGGTCGCCCTCGCCCCGGTCGAGCACGTGGTTGCCGAAGAAGGCCAGCACGAGCGACTGCGGCCGCGGCTGCGGCGAGCCGGCGACACCGACGTCCAGGATCTCGTCCTCCACAGCGGTAAGGGTACGGCGGGGCCGGGGAGGCCCCCGCTACGAGGCCACCTCCTCCTTCACGGCGCTCCCCCGAACCGTCCCGTCGCCGAGCGAGTCCCGGTGGGTCTCCCGTACGAACCACACGGTCACCGCGGTGACGGCCGCGCCCCCGCACACCAGCAGCGAGATGGGTGTGCTGGAGCCCCCGTTCGCCGCCACCAGGCTCCCCGCGATCATCGGTGAGAACCCGGCCCCGACGAGCGTGGCGAGCTGGTAGCCCAGCGACGCGCCCGTGTAGCGGACCCTCGTGCCGAACATCTCGGTGAGGAGCGCGCCCAGCGGCCCGTACATCACCGACTGGGCGATGCCGTGGCCCAGGACGACCGCGAGGATCAGCAGCCCGGGCGACTCGGAGTCGACCAGCGCGAGCACCGGGAAGGCGAGCGCGGCGGACGTGACGGCCCCGGCGAGCACGACCGGGCGTCGGCCGACCCGGTCGGAGAGCGCGGACGCGGCGGGCAGCACGACCAGCGCGACGGACGCCGAGACGGTGAGGGCGGTGAGGACCTGCGGGCGGGCGTAGCCGATGCCGGTCGCGTAGGCGATGAGGTAGCTGGTGAGCAGCGACTGCGCGGTGAACGCGCCGATCCCGACACAGGCGGCCAGCACCAGGGCGCGGGGCCGGCGCAGCACGTCGAGCAGCGGCATCCGCGCTTCGGCCCGGTCCTTCCTGACCGCCGCGAAGAGCGGGCTCTCGACGACCTTCAGCCGTACGAACAGACCGACGGCCAGCAGGACGACGCTGAGCAGGAACGGGACGCGCCAGCCCCAGGCCGCGAACTGGTCGCGGGGCATGGTGACGACGAGGGTGACGACGAGCGAGGACATCAGGGAGCCGAGCGGTGCTCCCATCTGGGTGAAGCTCGACCACAGGCCGCGCCGTTTCTCGCCGGCGTGCTCGACGACCATGAGGGTGGCGCCGCCCCATTCACCGCCGATGGCGACGCCCTGGAGGACGCGCAGGGTGATGAGGAGGACGGGGGCCCAGACGCCGATGGTGTCGTAGGTGGGCAGCAGCCCGATGAGGAAGCTGGCGCCGCCCATGAGGCCCATGGTGAGCAGCAGCATCGACTTGCGGCCGAGCCGGTCGCCGAAGTGCCCGAACACGATGCCGCCGAGCGGTCGGGCGACGTATCCGGCGGCGAAGGTGCCGAACGCCGCGATGGTGCCGACGGCGGGGTCGGCGCCCGGGAAGAACAGTTCGCCGAAGACGAGGGCGGCGACCGTGCCGTACACGAGGAAGTCGTAGAACTCGACGGCGGTACCGAGCAGCCCGGACAGTGCGACTCGCCGCAACTGCCGGGTCCGCTCGGCCTGTTCGGCGGGACCGGGGACGGGGAGGGGGGACGGGGGCATGCGGGTCTCCCTGGAGCGAGGGGGGAACGAGGGAGCAACACCGCGAAGGTAGGCGTGGACCTACCTGCCGTCAATATTCTGCACAACATCCACTCGGCGGGCCCCGCCTCGCCCCCTCACCCCTCACCCCTCTCACCCCGCGCTCCCGGCTTCCGGCTTCCGGGCCACGACGAAGATGCGGCGGAAGGGAAAGGGCGTGCCGTGCGGGGTGGCCGGATATGCCTCGCGGAGGGCGGTGCGGTACTGGGCGACGAAGGGGCCGGCGTCGTCGCCGAGTTCGGTGAGGATCGGCCGCAGCCCCGTCCCCTTCACCCAGTCGAGCACGGCGTCCTCGCCCTGGAGGAGGTGGACGTATGTCGTCTCCCAGGCGTCGACCTCGCAGCCGAGGTCCGCGAGCGCGGTCAGGTACGCGGCGGGCGTGTGGACGGCGTCGTCGTGGCGGAGGGTCTCGCCGAGGCGGTCCCGCCACCGGTCGGAACGCGCCAACTCCCGCATCAGGCGGTGGCTGGGCGAGTCGAAGCTGCCGGGGACCTGGAAGGCGAAGGTGCCGCCCGGCACGAGGGCGTCCACCCAGACCGGGAAGCGTTCGAGATGCCCGGGCACCCACTGGAAGGTGGCGTTGCTGACGATCAGGTCGAACGGTTCGGCGGGCTCCCACGTACGCAGGTCGGCGGCGGCGAAGTCGATCCGGCCACCGCCTGGCGTGGGCCCCTCGTACTCGACGTGCGCCCTGTCGAGCATCTCGGGCGAGTTGTCGTAGCCGGTGACGCGCGCGCCGGGCCAGCGGTCGGCGAGGAGCTGGGTGACGTTGCCGGGACCGCAGCCGAGGTCGGCGATCCGGGGGCGGTCACCGCCGGGCGGCTCGGGCACATGGGCGAGCAGGTCGACGAAGGCACGGGCCCGGTGGCCGGCGTGGCGCAGGTACTGCTGGGGGTCCCAGGTGGGGGTGGTGGGGGGCATGGTCGGGCTACCTCCTCGTCACTCGGCGATCACCGCCGCACTGTGCCACCACTGTCCTGGGGTAAGTATCTCGATGTCAAGAATCTCGACAACAATCCTCTCGACACCAAGAGACTTCACATCGACACAACCACTACACTGATCGCCATGGAGGACGAGGTCGATCGGCTGGTCGCAGCGTGGCGCCGGGAGCGCCCCGACCTCGACGTGGAGCCGCTTGAAGTACTCAGCCGGGTGAGCAGACTGGCCCGGCATCTCGACCGTGCGCGCAGGCTGGCGTTCGCCGAGCACCAACTGGAGCCCTGGGAGTTCGACGTGCTGACGGCGCTGCGGCGCGCGGGTACGCCGTACCAGCTCTCCCCGGGGCAACTGCTCACGCAGACACTCGTGACCTCGGGCACGATGACCAACCGCATCGACCGGCTGGCGAAGAAGGGCCTGGTCGAGCGGCTGCCGGACCCCAGCGACCGGCGGGGCGTCCTCGTCCGGCTGACGGACGAGGGCCGGGACCGGGCGGACCAGGCGCTCGCCGGACTCCTCGACCAGGAACGGGCGATCCTGGCCGAGCTGTCACGCGCCCAGCGAGGCGAACTGGCGGGACTGCTACGCCAGTTGACCGCCCCGTTCGACAACATCCCCGGCTAGGTCGACGGGCCCGACGCCGGCCCGGCGGGCGAGGGCGACGGCGGCGAGGGTGCTGTGGACGCCCAGCTTGCCGAGGACGTTCTGCATATGGGTGCGGACAGTGTGGGGCGACAGGAACAGGCGCTCAGCGACGGCTTTGCGCCCCAGCCCCGCCACCATGCACCGAAGCACTTCCCGCTCACGCGGTGTCAGGGACTCTACGAGCCGCTCACTCTCCGTGCGGTGCTTGCGGGCGGCGGTCAGTTCCCGCAGCACGCCGGTGAGGAGGGCGGGCGGCAGATGCGTCTCGTCGCGCAGCACTCCGCGGATGACGGTGAGGAGCCGCGACAGCGAGCAGTCCTTGGCGACCCATCCGGAGGCTCCCGCCTGAAGGGCGAGCGCGGCCCGGCGCGGGTCGTCCTTCTCGGCGAGCACGACGGTCCGTACGCTCGGCTGCCCCGACCGGACGCCCGCGACGAGGGATATGCCGTCGACGAGCCCGTCCTCACCGCCGTCCTGTACGGGCACCGGCCCGGAGACGGCGGCGACGGGCCCGGAGCGGCCGGCGCCGGCGACAGCCGCTCCGGGCCCGTACCGCAAGCCGTTCGCGACGCCGGCGCTCGCCCCTGGACCTGAGCCTGGGCCTGGACCTGGGGCGGCGCCTACGCCGGTGCCCGGGCCTCCGGAGGCGTGACCGGGGCGTATGCCGGTGCCGATGCCGGTGCCGGTGCCGGGTGGCAGACCGTGCCCGCCCAGGTCGGCGTCGACGAGGAGCACGTCGAACTTCCGTCCTTCCGCCGCCGCGCGATCCAGACAGCGCAGCGCGGCGGGGCCACTGCCGGCCGCGGACACGTCGACGTCGGGCTCGGCGGCGAGGGCCGCGGCGAGCGACTCGGCGAAGATGCGGTGGTCGTCGACGACCAGGACTCGGATGCGAACCACTGAAACCCCCACTGGTCGGGGGACGACCGGCGCGGGTACGGCGCCCGGAATGTACCCCGGTTTACACCTGGGACGGGGCGCCGTAGCCGCACGGCCGCCGCCGTGCTGAACCGCTACCCCCACTCCGGGCGTCGTACCCGACTTGTCTCGCCCCCTGATCAGCACCGGCCCCCACCGGTGCTGTTCATCAGGGTAGGGCCGGAGGGCAGGAGCGGAAGGCAATTTGCAGAACTGGCCGACGAACGCGTTTATGGTGAGCCGCATGTTTCGTATCGAGACAGAAGTCGACAAAGAACGGGCCCAATTGCTGCGTTCCCGGCTGCGGGCCACCAACACGGCGGCCTCACCGGTCCTGCGCGAGCTGCGCGGCACCCCCGGCGAACGGGAGACGCCCCTGCACATCTGGGCCCTCGACGAGAGGGGCACCCTCATGGGCGGCCTCGTGGGCCACACATGGGCGACCTGGCTCCACGTCACGTACCTCTGGGTCGACGAGGGCGCCCGAGGCACGGGCCTGGGCTCACGCCTCCTGACGGAGGCGGAACTTACGGCCCACACCACCCGCGGCTGCCAGGCCTCCCGCCTGGAAACCTGGGACTTCCAGGCCCCGACCTTCTACAAGAAGCGCGGCTACGAGGTGGTCTGCGTGATCCCGGACTACCCGCCGGGGATCACGGAGTACACCTTGACGAAGCGGTTGGGGTGAGGGGCGCTTCGCCCTTCTCCTTTCTCGTAGGTTGACTTCATGGGACTCTTCGACAAGCTGACCGGAACCAAGCATCCAGACGGTGGTGTTGCGCCTCGCTCCCTTGAGGAGGTCCGTGTGGCCTTGCTCAGTCTCAACCGTTCCGACGTCCCCTACGTCATCCGTGACGGCTCCGGGGACGAAGCCGACCTCGTGGCCGAGTGGCGGATGCGGGAGCCTGCCTGGCAGACGCTGTTCCTGGAATCTCAGCTGACTCGGGCGATCAGAATCCGGATGCGCCTGAACGCGGTCGACCACGAAGTGCGTGCTCTCGAAGAGCAGTGGGAGGTCACCCGCGTCGGAAATCCTCCCCGGCTCGCCATCTCGTCCGGGTACTCGCGCGGGCCGGATCGAACCATCTCCCGCCACTGGACGATCGAGCGGGCAGAAAGTGGCCGCGTCGAAGCGACCGAGACTTTCCGCTTTGACGGAGCAGACCTACGGAGACCACTGCGCGGCGCGGTCCTCGAGTCGGGCTGGACGTGGCGCGGAGTCGTCTTCGGCAAGTTGTGAGTCGACCGGCGGCGTCACGCCTCGATGAGCGCAGTTCGAGGCCCCGCGCTCGCACGTTCAGCAGGCGTGGAGCGCCCACCCTGAGTTCCGCCGGTCTCTTCCGACCTGCGCGCGATTTCTCGCGCGCATGCGGGCTCGCACCCAGGCGTGGGGCTCGGGGGCCATCGTCAGTGAGCTTGTTGTGGGTGTCGGCGGGCGTTCGCGGGTGAAATCACACCGCTGCGGAGCCGCGCCCTTCCCGCGGTGTGCGTGAAGTCGTACGTCGTCGGCCGGGCGCGGCCCTGGGAGGGGCGGGTCAGGACAGTCGCCGTGCCCCCGCCGACGGCACCGCCACGAACACCCGCGGGGCCGTGAAGTCCGCCGCCGCGAACGCCTCCTCGATCGCCTTCGTGACCGTGTCCGCGTCCGCCGACTCGACCAGGACGATCGCCGAGCCGCCGAAGCCGCCGCCCGTCATCCTCGCGCCCAGCGCGCCCGACGCGGTCGCCGTGTCGACGACCAGGTCCAGCTCGGGGCAGGAGATGCGGAAGTCGTCGCGCAGGGACGCGTGGCCCTCGACCAGGACGGGGCCGATCGCCCGCGTCTCGCCCGCCTCCAGCAGCGCCACCACCTGCTCCACCCGGTGGTTCTCCGTCACGATGTGACGGACCAGGCGGCGGACCTCCTCCTCGTCGCCGAGCCGCTCCAGGGCCGCGTCGAGGTCGTCGTACGCCACGTCCCGCAGGGCGTCCACGCCCAGCAGGGCCGCGCCCTTCTCGCAGCCGGCGCGGCGCTTGCCGTACTCGCCCTCGCTGTGGGAGTGCTTGACCTGGGTGTCGACGACCAGCAGCTGCATGCCCTGCGCCGCCAGGTCGAAGGGGATCTGCTTCTGGGAGAGGTCACGGGTGTCGAGGAACAGGGCGTGGCCCTGCTCGCAGCACGCCGACGCGGTCTGGTCCATGATGCCGGTCGGCGCGCCGACGTAGACGTTCTCCGCGCGCTGGCAGAGGCGAGCCAGCTGCCAGCCCTTCAGGCCGAGGTCGAAGAGGTCGTTGAGGGCCAGGGCCACCACGACCTCCAGCGCGGCCGACGAGGACAGGCCGGCGCCCGTCGGGACCGTCGACGTCAGGTGCACGTCCGCGCCGGTCACCGCGTGGCCGGCCTCGCGCAGGGCCCAGACGACGCCCGCCGGGTACGCCGTCCAGCCGCGGTCCGTCTCGGGGGCCAGCCCGTCCAGCGCCAGCTCCACCACACCGCCGTCCACGTCGGAGGAGTGCAGGCGCAGGACGCCGTCCGTGCGGCGGGAGACCGCGGCGACGGTGGTGTGCGGGAGGGCGAAGGGCATGACGAAGCCGTCGTTGTAGTCGGTGTGCTCGCCGATCAGGTTGACCCGGCCCGGCGCCGCCCACACCCCCTCCGGCGCCACCCCGTACAGTTCCTCGAAGCGCTCGGCGACAGCGACCTCGGCCCCGGACTCCACGGCCCTGGACTCGACGGCCCCGGCGTCCACGGCTCCGACCCCCACGGCCTCGCCCTCTACGGCCTCGCTCATGCCCTGACCTTGCCCTTTCCTTGCCCACCGGCCGACGATCCGGCCGAACCCACCGACCGCGACACCGGTCGAACCTACCGGCCGCCACCCCGGCCCACACTCACCCGCGCACAACTCTCCGCCCGGGGACGTCCTCACCCCGCCTGTCGCCGCGCGAACTCCCACGCGTCCGCCACGATCCCCGCCAGGTCCGCCCGGGACGGGTTCCAGCCGAGGCGGTCGCGGGCCGTGTCGGCGGAGGCGACCAGGATCGCCGGGTCGCCGGCGCGGCGCGGGGCGACCACCTCCGGGATGGGGTGACCGGTCACCTTGCGGACCGTCTCGATGACCTCGCGGACCGAGAAGCCGTTGCCGTTGCCCAGGTTGCAGATCAGGTGCTCGCCGGCCACCGCGGCGTCCAGCGCCAGCAGGTGCGCCTCGGCGAGGTCCGCGACGTGGATGTAGTCGCGGACGCAGGTGCCGTCGGGCGTCGGGTAGTCGTCACCGAAGACGGAGATCGCCTCGCGGCGGCCCTGCGCGACCTGGAGGACCAGCGGGATCAGATGGGACTCGGGGTCGTGGCGCTCGCCGCAGGAGCCGTAGGCGCCGGCGACGTTGAAGTAGCGCAGCGACACCGCGCCCAGGCCGTGGGCCGCCGCCTCGCCGGTGATCATGTGGTCGACGGCGAGCTTGGTCGCGCCGTAGGGGCTCGTCGGCCGGGTCGGCGCGGACTCCACGATCGGGGTCGTGTCGGGCTCGCCGTACGTCGCCGCCGTCGAGGAGAAGACGAGCTTGCGCACGCCCGCCTCGCGCATCGCGCCGAGCAGGGCCATGGTGCCGCCGACGTTGTTGTCCCAGTACTTCTCGGGCTTGACGGCCGACTCGCCGACCTGCGAGAACGCGGCGAAGTGCAGGACGGCGTCGAAGGAGGCGTCCAGCCACTTCGCGGCGTCGCGGATGTCGCCCTCGATGAAGGTCGCGTCCGCCGGTACGCCCTCGCGGAAGCCCGTGGAGAGGTTGTCGAGGACGACGACCTCGTGGCCCGCCTCCAGCAGATGCTGGGCGACCACGCTGCCGACGTAACCGGCACCGCCCGTGACCAGGTACTTACCGCTCATGAACTCGCTACCTCTCGCAGTCGCTCGGCCGCGCGCTCCGGCGGCACGTCGTTGATGAACACGTTCATGCCGGATTCGGAACCCGCGAGAAACTTCAGCTTGCCGGAGGTGCGGCGGATGGTGAAAAGCTCGAGGTGGAGGGCGAAGTCGTCGCGGTTGACGCCCTCGAACTCCTCCAGCGCGCCGAACGGTGCCTGGTGCCAGGCCGCGATGTACGGCGTGGGCGGTTCACCTTCGCCGAAGATCCGGTCGAAGCGCCTCAAGAGTTCCAGATAAACCTTGGGGAACTCTGTACGCGCGTCCTCGTCGAGGGCCAGGAGGTCCGGTACGCGACGGCGGGGGTAGAGGTGGATCTCGTACGGCCAGTGGGCCGCGTACGGCACGAACGCCACCCAGTGCTCGGTCCGGAGCACGACGCGGTCGCCGGCCAGTTCGCTCTCCAGTACGGCGTCGAAGAGGTTCTCCCCGCCGGTGGCGTCCTTGTGGGCGGCGAGCGAGCGCAGCATCAGGGCGGTGCGGGGGGTGGTGAAGGGGTAGGCGTAGATCTGCCCGTGGGGGTGGCCGAGGGTCACGCCGATCTCCGCGCCCCGGTTCTCGAAGCAGAAGACCTGTTCGACGGAGGGGAGATGCGACAGCTCCGCGGTGCGGTCGGTCCATGCCTCCAGGACGAGGCGGGCCTGCTCCTCGGTGAGGTCGGCGAAGGACGCGTTGTGGTCCGAGGTGAAGCAGACGACCTCGCAGCGGCCCGAGTCGCCGGCCAGTGACGGGAAGCGGTTCTCGAACACGACGACGTCGTACGAGGAGTCGGGGATCTCGCTGAGCCGGTCGCCCTGGGAGGGGCAGAGCGGGCATTCGTCGGCCGGCGGGTGGTAGGTGCGGCCCTGCCGGTGCGAGGCGATCGCGACGGAGTCGCCGAGCAGCGGGTCCCTGCGTACCTCCGAAGTGGTGACGGTGCGCTCCAGGGGCCGCTTGTCCACCGCGTCGCGCACGGTGTCGTCGCGCAGGTCGTAGTAGATCAGCTCACGACCGTCGGCCAGCCGGGTCGAGGTCTTCTTCACGCCGGACTCCCCATCCGTACCCGCAATCGAGCGATCAAGCCGTCGAGCGATCAAGCCATCACGCCGTAGCCATCACGCCGTAAAGCCATCACGTCATCCGGCTCACCAAACAGAACCGAACACATCAAAGCACAAGTCCCCACGCCCGTCACCATCACAATCAAACAAAGATCACCACAAGGCCAACCGACCGAAGTGAGCCGCGCATGCAGAATCTCGCCGCCGAGCTACGGCTCCCCACCGACTGGCTCGACTACACGATCCTCGCCGTCTATTTCGTCGTGGTCCTCGGCATCGGGTTCGCCGCCCGGCGGTCGGTGCGCACGAGCCTCGACTTCTTCCTCTCCGGGCGTTCGCTGCCCGCCTGGGTGACGGGGCTGGCGTTCATCGCGGCCAACCTGGGCGCCACCGAGATCCTGGGCATGGCCGCGAACAGCGCGCAGTACGGCGTCTACACCACGCACTGGTACTGGATCGGCGCCATCCCGGCCATGGTCTTCCTGGGCCTGGTGATGATGCCCTTCTACTACGGCAGCAAGGTCCGCTCGGTACCGGAGTTCCTGCTGCTGCGCTTCGACCGGGGCGCGCATCTGCTCAGTTCGATCCTGTTCGCCTTCGCCGCGATCCTGATCGCCGGGGTGAACCTGTACGCCCTCGCCATCGTCGTCGAGGCGCTGCTGGGCTGGCCGGAGTGGGTGTCGATCGTGGTGGCCGGGTTCTTCGTCCTCGCGTACATCACGCTGGGCGGTCTCTCGTCGGCGATCTACAACGAGGTCCTGCAGTTCTTCGTGATCCTCGCCGCGCTCATCCCGATCAGCGTGCTCGGTCTGAAGAAGGTCGGCGGCTGGGACGGCCTGTCCGACTCACTGACGGCGAGCAAGGGCCCGGACTTCGTCACCGCCTGGGACGGCACCGGCATCGGCAACGACAACCCGCTCGGCGCGAACTGGCTGACGATCGTCCTCGGCCTCGGGTTCGTCCTGTCCTTCGGCTACTGGACGACGAACTTCGCCGAGGTGCAGCGCGCGTTGTCGGCGAAGAATTTGTCGGCGGCCCAGCGCACCCCGCTCATCGCCGCCTACCCGAAGATCTTCATCGTCTTCCTGGTCATGATCCCGGGGCTGGTCGCCGCCGTCCTCGTGCCCGGGTTCGGTACGGCCGAGTCGGGCTACCAGTACAACGACGCGATCCCGTACCTCATGCAGGACCTGCTCCCGAACGGTGTCCTCGGCATCGCCGTCACCGGGCTCCTCGCCGCGTTCATGGCGGGCATGGCGGCCAATGTGTCGTCCTTCAACACCGTGTTCACCAACGACATCTGGGCCAAGTACGCGGTCCGGGGGCGTGAGGACGAGTACTACGTCCGCTTCGGGCGGCTCATCACGGCGATCGGGGTGCTCGCGTCGATCGGGACGGCGTTCCTCGCGTCGTCCTTCTCCAACATCATGAGCTACCTCCAGACGCTGTTCTCCTTCTTCAACGTGCCGATGTTCGTCGTCTTCATCATCGGCATGTTCTGGCGGCGCGCGTCGATGAAGTCCGGCTTCTGGGGGCTGCTCGCCGGGACGACGGCCGCGATGGTCAACTACTTCGTCCTCTACAAGCGGGACGTCCTCGACATCCCCACCGACCAGGGGGCCAACTTCGTCTCCGCGATCGCCGGATTCGTGGCGGGCGCGGTGGTGATGGTCGCGGTCTCCCTCTTCACCGCGCCCAAGCCGGAGGAGGACCTCCAGGGGCTGGTGTACGGGACGCGCTCCCCCGGCATGGAGGAGCCGCCGGCGGAGGGCGACGACGCGTGGTACCGCCGGCCGGCCCTGCTCGGCTGGGGCGCGGTCGTGCTGGCCGCCGCCTGCTACATCCCGTTCTCGTTCTGACGACCGGAGGACCGACACCGATGTCCGACTTCCCCGAGCCTCCCGAGCACTCCGGGCGCCACGACGACGCCGAGCACGGCGGGCGGGAACACCCCGATCACGCCGCCCGCTCCGGGTACTCCGAGCGCGACGTCCAGCGCGAGGTCACCGAACTGGAGGGCAGGTCCACCACCGCGGCCCGCCTCTTCGACATCCGCCGCATCATCGGCGGCCTCTTCGTGGTCTACGGCGTCATCGTCACCCTCGCGGGCATCACCGCGTCCGACGCCGAGATCGACAAGGCGGAGGGCGTCAACATCAACCTGTGGACGGGCCTCGGCATGCTCGCGCTGGGGGTGTTCTTCCTGGTGTGGCTGTGGATGCGACCGATCCGACCGGCGGAGCAGTCCGAAGCGCTACCGCCGGGGGATGCCCTCGGGTGACCGCCGAGTGAGGGGCCGGGAGCCGCACACGGCTTCCGGCCAGCCGGCGCTCTCACCCCCTCGCCGGCCTGCTCCACCACCTCAAGGCCGGCCGCTGAGGGAAACCCCGGTGACACGCGGGGAATTGCCGGGTGGTGGGGCTGAAGTGCGGCTTCCTACCGGTGGGTCATGCCCCCTCACCCTTACTGCCCGAGGCAGCGTCCACCGCACAGTCCGGCGCACCGGCGCCGCCACGACCGCCCTTCTCCCCCTCGCCCTCCTCGGCATCCTCTCCCCAGCCCACGCCCACGCGGCAGCGGCCATCCTTCACCGCGACGCCGACGCCGTGCGGGACAGCGGGGTCACCGGGGTGTCCGTCCGGGTGGACCCGGCTCGTGCTGTGCGGACCGCCCGAAGCGGGGTGGGGACGTGCGGCCGGTGCCGCCCGCCGAGTACATCCGGATCGGCAGCACCACCAAGACGTACGTCGCGACCGTCCTCCCACATCGCGGACGCCGTACCGGACATGAGCGCCGCCGGATACCTCAAGCACCGGTCCACCGCGTACACCTCCCGGCAGCGCGTCGCCTTCGCCATGACGCGTCCGCCCGTCTTCGCGCCGGGCGCCCGCTGGGAGTGCTCCAACAGCGACTCCGTGCGCCCGTGAGCAGGAGCGGCCGCCGTCCGACCCGGTCGGCGAGCCGGGCTACGGGAAGGGTGACCGCGATCCCGGCCGCCGCCCCGATGGTCGTCGCCGTCAGCATCGTGTTCCGCTGCGGGATGCCGAGCGCCCTGGGCCCGTAGGACCGACGCCGCGCGCTGTACGCGGCCGTCCCCGACGTGGGCCCTTCGCTCGGCTTCCTGCTCTCCGGCGCCGTCATCGTCCCCACGCTCGACATCGTCGGCAGGGACGGCTTCACCGAGTGGGCCTGGCGGGTTCCGTTCCTGCTCAGCGCCGTGCTCGTGGGGGTGGGACTGTGGGTGCGGACGACGGTCGCGGAGTCGCCGGTGTTCCGGGCGGACACCTCCGGCGCTACGCGCGCCCCGGCATGGGCCGAGGCGGAGGAGTGATCGAGGCGCTCATCGGCCAGAGTTGGGACCGGGAGGTCGAGGCGCGGATCCTGGTCCGCTGCGGCTCACCCGGACGTACACGCCGGGCGACGACACCCCTCTCCCTCGGCCCCACGCCCGCAACTGCCAGCAGTTCGAGGCGGTGGACAGGGGAGGCGGGCCGGCGTCCACGCGGACGGCGTCCGCCTCCGCACCGGGTTCCCTCACCGACACCACCCTCGCCCACCCCGCTTCGACGGGGCCGCCGACGGGTCGGTCATCAGTACCGCCGCCCACACCAACCGCTTCTTCTCCGCGCTCCTTGCGGCTGGCTCCTCGCCCCCGCCCCGCCGGCGAGATGCGGCGCACCGTCGCCGTGCCCGACACTCCCGGCGAGGTACCGGGCTCCCGGTACGGGCTGGGGCTGGGGCTGGACCTCGATGAGCTGCGGCGGCGGCTGCTGGGGGCACGGCGGCAGCGGCTTCGGCTTCCTGGCGTGGCCCGCGACAACCGCGGACGGCCGTGTCTCGGTGACCGTCGCCGTGCACAACCGACCCGCCGACGAGGCAACCGCCGTCCGGCAGATCCAGGCCCTCACCGCCTTGGTCGACCACACCCTGGCCCGGGCCCAGGAGGGAGCAGAAGCAGCAGGTGACATAGGGAACGCAGGAAGAGCAGAAACCTCGACAAACGAGCATTTCGGCTTCACGTGTGGAACATCCCGGTCGGCTCGACCTACACAGGTCCATGAGCCGCAGCAGCGGCGGATCCTGGCCGCCTGGAGGGGAAGTGGAGCGGCAGATGCCATCGGACGGTGACGAACAAGCATCGGGCGCGAGCTCGACAAGAGCGATGCCCGAAGAAGGGGGACAAGGCCAGAGTTCGGCGTCGGACGAAGAGCGGACGGAGGGCGGAGCGCCTGACAATACCGAGGACTCGGTGGCAGCCAAGAAGGCTACCGCCGAGTCTCGGTTGTCTGCCGACCGCGCCCTCGTGGAGCAACTTCGAGCTGACGGATTCCAGGGACCGCGGTGGGATCTGTTCATCGGGAAGCTCACCGCCTATGGGCGTAATTTCCTGCACAAGACGATCTGCGACAGCAGCATCTTCCAACGGTGCAAGGATCGTGGACGACCGGTCGGCACCTCACGGGAGCGCGCTCTCCTGCGCGATCACGTGACCGCCCGCGAAGGGCTGGTCATGGACGTCCTGGCAGTGGTCGCGGAACGCTTCCGCGAGCACGCCCTGCGCGGCGGCCAATGGCAGCCGGACCGGGGCGGCCTGTTGCGGTCCTACTACGTCGGGGCGCTCGTGCTGGAGTTCCCCAACGCCTTTCGGAGGTGGCGTAGGCGGTGGGACGAGGACCGCAGACTGCGCGCCGTCAACTCGGAGGACCTAGCGGCCCTCGAACGCACCGCAGCGCGCATGTTCCTCCTGCATCCGCCCATCGACCCGATGAACCACGCGATCATCGTCGACTTGCTGGAACGCGTGCTCCAGCAAGCCGACGAAGAGACCCGGAAGATCGCGGAGCTGCGCTTCAAACTTGACTGGGAGTGGAGCGAGATCGGTGCCGCACTGGGCAAGAGCGGAAACTCCGCCAGTGAGAAGTGGCGCCGGTTCTGTGCCGCCGCGCGCAAACGCCAGGACGGCCTGGACAAGGCGTCAGACCTGGAGACGTCCAGCGGCCCCCGCACCCCGCCCCAACCACCTGTTCAGCGAAGAGACGAATCGGACGACCCTGAGAAGGAGGTCTGACATGCATGCGTCTACGGATGATCTGACGCCGCACCAGATGCGGACCGTCGCCGGTGAGGCACTGGCCTTGCTTCGGCAACTGGACCAGGTGGAGGTCGACGACAGCGGACAGCGAGCCCGCTGGATCGCTGCTCTGGAGCCACTGGCTGCGGCAACACCCCATGAGATTCCCCAGGACACAGAGACCCTCGCCGAGGTGACGGAGTACCTGGATCTGCTGGGCTCGTCTTCGCTCAGCCCTAGCATCGAGGACGACGAAGTGATCGCCGAGGACACGGCCGAATGGGCCGAACCGGCTGAGGATGACCAGCCTGAAGACGAGCTCTTCCCCTGCTCTGAGAAAGTGGCCGCGGTAGGAGCGCATGTCAGCGGCGAGGCCGACTCCGACTCGCCGCCTGCTGGATACGCGATGTCCGCGTTTGTCTCCCCGCATCGCCTGAAGGACGAGTCGTCGATGGTGGCCTTTGCCCAGTACGGCGACCACCAGCAAGACGACCGTTTCCACCACGGGGACAGCGACGACCACGACGACCACGACGACATCGAGCGGCTTGAGCAGTTGGTCGCACGGGTTGAAGCCGCGCGAGCGGCTCAGGGCACCGAGGGCCCCACGGGACAGCGCGCCGACGGCGACGGCGGGACGGACTCCTCGATGGCCGGGCTGCTGGAAGTGAAAAGGAATCTGCAGCAGGCCGAGATCGCCGTACAGCAAGCCGAACAGGAGGTCGCGGAACGAGAACTGAATGTACGGCAGAGCTCCTACGCTCATGACACCATGCGTGTGGCTGTGCGCCAGATCGAAGTCGAGGAGCAGCAGCTCCAGTTGGAACGACAACGGCTGGAGATGAGTGAGCGTGAGAGCGACCGCCGCTACTCGCTGGAACAGCAACGCTTGGACCTGCAGAACGCCCAGCAGATGCGTGAACTCGCCCTGCGGGAGCGGAACACGGAGATCGAGGCCGCCCGGCACGAAGGCGAAACTGCGGCACGGCAGCGGTCCTCAGCCCGCCAGCAGGCCACTTTGCAACTGACGGCGGGCGCCTCTGCCATCACCGTGACGAGCTGGCTGGTGTTTCCTGGCGCGGGCGCCGGGCTCTCTCTCCTGACCTTGTCACCGTTCCTGATCGCCCTGGGGGTGCTGTTCCTGCTCACGGCACTGGCACTCACCCGTACGCAACCGCCGAGGACCCCTGGGACCACTGGTGCGCGCCTGTCCTGGACGGACGGGGTGAGAGCCGTACCGTTGCTGCCGGTCGCGGCGCTCCTGGTCACGACGTCGGCCGTGTTCGCGTTCCTTTCGGTTCTGACTCCGAGAGAGCAACGCACACAACTCCACGAATACGCCCAGAACGCGCTGCGCACCGCGGAGCGCATCCTGCTG
Organism: Streptomyces sp. NPDC030183; assembly: GCF_055573455.1. NCBI lineage: Bacteria > Bacillati > Actinomycetota > Actinomycetes > Kitasatosporales > Streptomycetaceae > Streptomyces > Streptomyces sp. NPDC030183. Next base: position 252,327 of record NZ_JBVIBK010000002.1, on the reverse strand, counting down.
GGGGCGTGATCCTCGGCGTTCGAACCGGAGACGGATTCGCAGACCGGTCGGGGTGGCATCCGCGTGTGAAGGTGGATGCCACCCCGAACCTTCGGTTCCTCGACCCGAGTCAGCGCGTGGCGATCAGCTTGTGCAATACCGGAAGACTCATCCCCGCGGCGGAAGCTCCCGCGAGAAGAGCCATGGCAGTCGAATGCCCGTCGAGGTGTGTGAGCCCCCCGACGACCAGCCCGACGAACGCGCAGATCAGGAAAATGACCGCAGTGCGTACGCCGACCAGCGGCCCTTCGTCCTGAACCTGCGGGTCAGGGGTCGGTGAACCCGGATTCGGGTTCGGGTTCGGCGACGTCGTCATCATGGCTCCCGTCAGGGTCGAATGAGCGGACACCTTCTGACTAGGTACGGCCATGCGGCTCGATCCACGCCGAGCGGAGTTTTGCTCAACGCCGTTCCGGGCCCAGCTCACCCGGGGGGCGGCCCCACCGGTCCCGCCCTGTCCAGCAAGCCCGTGCGGGCCGCCAGGGCCGCCGCCTCCAGCCTTGAGCCCACGCCCAGCTTCATCAGGACCCGCTGGACGTGGGTGCGGGCGGTGGAGGGGGCGATGCCCATGCCCGCCGCGATCAGCCTCGTGTCCTCGCCCTCCGCGACGCGGACCAGGACCTCCACCTCGCGCGGGGTCAGCATCTGGAGCAGTCGCTGGCCCTCGTCGTCCGGCTGGACCGCCGGGTTCAGCAGTTCGCTGAACGCGCTCTGGAGCAGTTGCGGCGCCACCGCCGCCTCGCCCGCGCGGGCCTTCATGATGGCCCGCTCGACGCCCTCTATGCGTTCGTCGTGCCGTACGTAGCCGGACGCGCCGGCGGCGAACGCGGCCGCGATGCCGCGCGGGTTCGGCACCGGGCCGAGGACCAGCACCGCCACCTGCGGACGCTCGCGCTTGATCCTGACCACCGGGTCGAAGATGCCCGGCTCGGCGGGTGTCGCCGTGCCGAGCAGGCACACCTCGGGCGCCCGTGTGATCACCAGTTCCGCCGCGCCCGCGGCGGGTGCCGCCGCGGCGAGCACCCGGTGCCCCCGCAGCTTCAACGCCGAGGCCAGCGCCTCGGCGAGCAGTCGGTGGTCGTCGACCACCATGAGCCGCACTCCCATCGAGCCAGCCACCCCCCAGTCCCCCCAATGGTTGCCAACTATGGCCGCCCACCGGGCCTCACGGACAGAAGCCCCCCGACTCCGCCGTCTGCTCCCCCGCTCTCATGCCCCCGGAAGCTACACGCTTGTTCGACGTTGCGCTCCCCCTACCGGTGGGAAGTGCCCCGGATTACCGACATCCCTCCCCTTCGCGAGTGATGCGGTATACGTGCACGGCCCCACCCCTGACCAGGGGCGGGGCCGTCGCGCGGGACCCAGGGGGCGCGTGGTGTTACTTCGCCCCGAAACCGAGCGCCGTGTACTCCTTTTCGTCCTTGTCGTACGGCTTGCTGACCAGGTCCTTGCCGATGAAGAACCGTCCGTCGGTGTAGAGCATCTCGCTCAGCGTCGGCACCATCGCGCTGATCGCGCGGAGGACCGACTCGGACGACGGGGTCTCGATGAGGGTGGTCTGCTTCATTGTCCTGCCGTCGATGGAGACGACCTGGGCGCCCTTGTCGTACGGGCCGTCCTTGAAGGCGATGATGTTCGGGCCGTCCATGCGGATCGGGAACAGCTCGTAGTCGTCGCCCGCGTCCACCCGGTCGCCGGTGGGCTTCCCCGTGGCCAGCGAGAAGGAGACGATCTCGTTGGTCCGGCTGTAGGAACCGGTGCCGTCGTGGTTCTCGGTCGGCATGTACACCTTGTCGTTGCCGACGTAGATGCCCTTGCAGGCCCAGACCCCGCGGACCGGGCAGTCGTAGTTGTACTTCTTGTCCGGGATGGAGATCTTGGCGCGCAGCTTGCCCTTCTCGTCGAGCGAGAAGATGTCGCTGGTGCCGGTCAGCGGGATGTCGCTGCCGGTCACGACGCCGAACACCACCGGCTTGGTGGAGATGATCTTGGCGCGGTCGATGCCGTTGGGCAGCTTGTACGTCCACTTGACGCTGCCCGACTTCGGGTCGAGCAGCTGGATCTCGAAGGTCTCCTCGCCGTAGTCGCCGCACTTGCGGACCGCGACCAGCTGGGCGCCGCCCGCGTAGCCCTCGTCCGTGCACTCGCCGACCTTCGGCGACCACAGCACCTTGCCGGAGTTGACGTCGAAGGCGGCGCCGCCGGAGTAGCCGCCGGCCGCGGCGACCGTCGTACCGGAGATGGTGACCTCGCCGAACGGCACCTTGCTGCCGCTGACGTCGGCGGTCTTCGTCCAGATCTCCTTGCCGGTGTCGACGTTGAACGCGATGACCTGGGTGCACGCCGGACGCTCGTCCGCCTTGCTGCGCTTGGCCTCCTCGGTGATCACCACGGAGATCCCCTCCGTGGTGATCTCACGGGAGCTCGCGCAGGTCTGGCCGGGCAGGTCCAGCGTCCACTTGGCCTTGCCGCTGTCCGGCTCATAGCCGACGATCTTGTTCAGACCGGCCTTGGCGTACGTCTTGCCGGTGAGCCAGGACCCCTTGACGCTGTCGATCTGGCCCTTGTCCTTGATCTCGTGCGCCGGCACCTGGAAGAGGACCTTGGCGCTGGAGTTGGAGGGGGCCTTCTCCTGGGCCTCGGCCGGGATCTCCACACCGCCGGAGGAGGAGCCGCCGGAGGACGAGGTGCCGCCGTCGGTGCCCTTCGGGTCGTCCTTGCCGCCGGTCGTCCCCTCGGAGCTGGCGGTGTTCTTCTTGTCGTCGTCACCGCCCTTGGAGGCGGCGTAGAAGACGCCGCCGCCGACGATGAGGGCGATGGCGGCGACCGCCGCGGTGATGATGATCGCCGTGGAGTTGACCTTCTTCTTGCCGCCGGGAGCGTGCGGGTGCATCGCCATGGTCGGCGGCTGGTAGCCGTACGGCTGACCGGGCTGGCCGTAGGGCTGCTGACCGTACGGGCCGGGCTGCGGCTGCCCGTACGGGCCCGGCTGTCCCGGCTGACCGGGCTGGCCCGGGTAGCCGTAGCCGGGCTGCGGCTGCGGCGGGGGCGTCTGCGGGTAGCCGTAACCCGGGCCCTGGGCGGGCGGCGGGCCCTGCGGCGGGCCGGCGGGCGGAGGCGTCTGCGGGTAGCCGTACCCGGCGCCCTGCGCGGGCGGCGGGCCCTGCGGCGGGGGCGTCGGGGCGCCGAAACCGCCGGCCGGCGGGGGTGTGGGCGCGCCGAAGCCGCCCTGCGGCGGGGTGTCCTGCGGGGGCTGGGCCGGGGGCTGCGGCGGCTGGTTCGGGGGCGGGCCCGGCGGCTGGTTCGGCGGGGGCGGCGGCTGCGTCATGACGTGAATACCTCGGGACGGATGGTGGAAGGCGGATGAGGGACGAGGGGGAGGGTCGACCGGGACACCGGTCCCCGGCTCAGTTGCCGTAGGCCAGCATCAACTTCTCCTTCGACTCGCCCACGCCCAGCAGCCGGGCGGTGGAGATGTAGAAGCGCCCGTCCACGTAGGCGATGGCCTTCGCGTAGAAGGAGCTCTCGATCTTCGCGGCACTGCCCGGCATCTGCAGGAGCTTCGTCACCTTGGGCCTGGAGCCAGTCGTCGGGAACGACACGATCTGGCCGCCGTCGCCCTCGCGCGTCGGCTTGACGTACGCGATCAGCTTGGAGTTCTCGATCCTCACGGCCGACATGGCCGCGTCGGCGGGGGACTTGACCCGCCACTTCTCCTTGCCTGTGGACAGGTTGACCGCGACGATCTCGTTCGCGTCGTCCTTCGCCTCGGTCGGCAGGTAGAGCGTGTCGGCGTCGGCGGCGACACCGGAGCAGCCCTGGAGGTTGCGGGAGATGATTCCGGTGTCGCAGTCGGGCTTGATGGAGCCCTTGATGTCGAGCTGCGAGCGGGTGGAACCGTCGGCCTCGAAGGCGGAGATGTTCCACTTCTTCTCTTCCTCGTTGGTGAGGTAGAGGACGAGCGGGTTCAGCGAGTACACGTGGTCGACCCGCCAGCCCTTGGGGATCTTCCGCGTCCACTTGGCCTTGCCGGTCTTCGGGTCGAGCTCCTGGACCTCGTCGTGCTCCTTGTCGGCGGTGACCGCGCAGGAGGAGACGGCGACCAGACGCGCGCCGCCCGCGAAGCCGCCCGGGTAGCAGGACTGGCCGTAGTCCTTCTTGTCCCAGAGCTTCTTGCCGGTGTTGACGTCGTACGCGGTGCCGGACTGCGAGCGGCCCACCATGAGGGTGTCACCGGTGACGGACAGGCCGACGCTGATGTTGCTGTCGAACAGGGCGCCCTTCTCCAACTCGGCGGTCCAGCCCGTCTTCCCGGTGTTCAGGTCGATCTGCTGGAGCTGGTCGCACTCGGAGTCCTTGCGGGTGCCGCGCTTGGAGGCGACCACGATGTGGCCGTCCGCGGTCGGCTCCGGGGTCACCGTGCAGATCGCGCCCTCGAACTCGATGGGGTCCCAGGCCGGGTCGCCGCTCTGGACGTCGAACGCGAAGAGCTGCTTGTACGCGGCCTTCACGGCGACCTTGTCGGTGACCCACAGGCCGGGGGCCTGCGCACCCGAACCGGGGGCGTCCGGGGCGCTCTTGTACCAGAGCACCTTCGCCTCGCCCGCCTCGCGGCCCTCGTTGAGGTCGGAGATGTCGAGGTCGTCGCCGCCGCCCCCGCTGCCGTCACCCGGGTTGACGGGCGCGGACGGGGAGGAGGACGCCTTGGGGTCGTCGGCGCCCTTGCTCGCGCTCTCCTTGGCGACCGGCTCCTTCTTGCCGCCGTCGTCACCGAGGCTCGTCACCGCGAACACGGTGCCGCCGATCACGAGCAGTGCGGCCACCGCCGCGCCGATCGCCAGCGCCGGCTTGCCCTTGAAGGGGTTCTTGGAGCCGCCGCCCGACGGCGGGGTGGGCGCGCCCGGGTACTGCCCCTGCGGATAGCCGTAACCGGGCTGCGGCGGAGGGGTGTAGGGCCCCGGCTGCTGCGCGTACGGGCCGGGCTGCTGGGGGTACGGGCCCGACTGCGCGGGCGGTTGCTGCGGGTAGCCGTAGCCGGGGGGCGGCACGGGCGGGCCCTGCGGCGGAGGGGTCTGCGGATAGCCGTACGGCTGCTGCGGTCCGGGGTTCTGCGGAGCTCCGAAGCCGCCCTGGGGCGGCTGGTTGGGTGGCTGAGTCATCAGCGCGATTCCCCCTGTTTCGCTGCTTTCGAGCCACCCGTCGTCACGCGTGGTGTCGCTTCCCAAACTGTTGCCAGTCGGCTCTTTCTATCACTGCGACACGACCGCGCACGGGGCCGGTCGCTCCCCTGTTCCCAAGGGAGAACCGCCCCGTGATGCCTCCGTTACGCTCCTTCACGCCCCCTTCACGAGACGCACGCCCCTTGCTCCGCACGGCTTCGGAGGCCCAGGAGGGCGAGCGAACGCCGGGCACGGGCAGTGCCCTTGAAGGGGCGCGGGGAACTGCGCGACCAGCCCTGCACGACCGGCACCCGGCGTCGAACACCAGGGCCTAGGCCGAGGCTCCCCAGCCGGTTCCCGCTACGCGTCCTCGGCAAGTTCCAGCCAACGCATCTCCAGCTCGTCCTTCTCCCCCGCCAACACCCGCAGTTCCGCGTCGAGTTCGGCGACCTTGGCGAAGTCCGTCGCGTTGTCGGCGATCTGCGCGTGCAGCTTGGTCTCGCGCTCGGAGAGCTTGTCCAACTGCCGCTCGATCCTCTGGAGTTCCTTCTTCGCGGCGCGGGCGTCGGCCGCGGAGACGGTCTTCTCGGAGGCCGAGGCCGAGGCGGCGGTCCTGGCGGCGACCGGCGCGGAGGCCGCGGCGGCCTCCTCCATGGCGTGCCGCCGCTCCAGGTACTCGTCGATCCCGCGCGGCAGCATCCTCAGGGCGCCGTCACCCAGCAGGGCGAACACCCGGTCCGTCGTCCGCTCGATGAAGAACCGGTCGTGGGAGATGACGATCATCGAGCCGGGCCAGCCGTCGAGGAGGTCCTCCAGCTGGGTGAGGGTCTCGATGTCGAGGTCGTTGGTGGGCTCGTCGAGGAAGAGGACGTTGGGCTCGTCCATCAGCAGCCGCAGCAGCTGGAGCCGCCGCCGCTCACCGCCGCTGAGGTCGCCGACCGGCGTCCACTGCTTCTCCTTGTTGAACCCGAAGGTCTCGCAGAGCTGCCCCGCCGTCATCTCGCGCCCCTTGCCGAGGTCGACCCGGTCGCGGACCTGCTGCACGGCCTGGAGCACCCGCCACTCGGGGTCGAGTTCGGCGACCTCCTGGGACAGGTAGGCGAGCTTGACGGTCTTGCCGGTGACGACGCGTCCGGCGACCGGCTGCTTCTCGCCCTCGCTGCGGGCGGCGTCCGCCATGGCCCGCAGCAGCGAGGTCTTGCCGGCGCCGTTGACGCCGACGAGGCCGATGCGGTCACCGGGGCCGAGCTGCCAGGTCAGATGCTTCAGCAGCACCTTGGGTCCGGCCTGGACCGTGACGTTCTCCAGGTCGAAGACGGTCTTGCCCAGCCGGGTCGACGCGAACTTCATCAGTTCGCTGGTGTCGCGCGGCGGCGGCACGTCCGCGATCAGCTCGTTGGCCGCCTCGACACGGAAGCGGGGCTTGGACGTACGGGCGGGGGCGCCGCGCCGCAGCCAGGCCAGCTCCTTGCGGACGAGGTTCTGCCGCTTGACCTCCTCGGTCGCTGCGATCCGCTCCCGCTCGGCCCGCGCGAAGACGTAGTCGGAGTAGCCGCCCTCGTACTCGTAGACCGAGCCCTTCTGCACGTCCCACATACGGGTGCACACCTGGTCGAGGAACCAGCGGTCGTGGGTGACGCAGACCAGCGCGGAGCGCCGCTCCCGCAGGTGCTTGGCGAGCCAGGAGATGCCCTCGACGTCCAGGTGGTTCGTCGGCTCGTCCAGGACGATCAGGTCCTGCTCCTCGATGAGCAGCTTGGCGAGCGCGATCCGGCGCCGCTCACCGCCGGAGAGCGGGCCGATGACGGTGTCGAGGCCCTGCGGGAAGCCGGGCAGGTCGAGGCCGCCGAACAGGCCGGTGAGGACGTCCCTGATCTTGGCGTTGCCCGCCCACTCGTGGTCCGCCATGTCCCGGATGACCTCGTGCCGCACGGTGGCGGCCGGGTCGAGGGAGTCGTGCTGGGTGAGCACGCCGAGGTGGAGGCCGCCGGAGTGGGTGATCCGCCCGGTGTCGGCCTCCTCCAGCTTGGCGAGCATCCGGATGAGGGTGGTCTTGCCGTCCCCGTTCCGTCCCACGACTCCGATCCGGTCCCCTTCGGAGACGCCGAGCGAGACCCCGTCGAGCAGGGCGCGGGTGCCGTACACCTTGCTGACGTTCTCGACATTGACCAGGTTGACGGCCATTACTCTCCTGCCACGGGGACGATCGACCCTCCAGGGTAGTCGGCGGCCGTGCCGGCCGTGCCGGGACGCTTGCCCCGGCCCTGGGCGGCCGCCCGCAGCCGGCGGCCACGCCGGGTGAGCCCCCACGGCTTGAGCACCGAGATCACCGTCATCAAGACGTACGCGGAGAACGACACCACCGGCCCGAACAGCACGTCACCGGCGTCGGGCAGCGGTCCGCCCGCCGCGACGGCGGTGACCGCGCCGTTCACCCCGGGGCGCAGGGCGAGGACGGTGGCGGTGAGTGTGGCCAGGGTCAGCCAGAACTTCGTGTACACCCAGCGGTGCCTGGCCAGCCCCCACGCGGTGCCCAGCGACAGCGCCAGGCCGCTCAGGAAGGTCAGGAGCGCGACGGGGATCAGCAGCCAGTCCGCGAACAGCTTCATCGCGCGTACGGACGCCTCCACGGTCACCGCCGACCCGGCGGTGCTCGCGGTGGCCCCGAGCGCGAGCAGCCCGAGCGTGAGCCCGAGCCAGCAGGCGGAAACGGCGACGTGAACGACCAGGAGGGCCCGGCGTACGGGGCGACTTGTCCTCATACGGTCACCCTGCCGGGGGGCGGCGGGGGTGGTCGTCTGCCGGGGAGAGTATCCGCGCGTACGGGGGCGGGAGTACGGAACCGGGGGCACCCCGCTCCCGACGACGGGGCCGCCCGGCGTTGTCGGTGGCGGGGCGTACCGTGCGTCCATGGCTGAGGCGGATCAGGTGTGGGCTGGCGTACGGCAGCGGGTCGTGGCGTTGCGCGGGGAGCGGGCCGGCGGTGAGGTGTTCGGGGCGCACGGACACGGGTGGGCGCTGGAGGAACCGCTCACCGAGGACGCGCTCGGGGAGCTGGAGAGCCAGGTGGGGGTGCGCCTCCCGGAGGAGTACCGGTCGTTCCTCACGCGGGTCGGGGCGGGTGGGGCGGGCCCGGCCTACGGGGTGTTCCCGGTACGGCGGGTCGAGGGCCGCTGGCGCTGGGAGGGCGACGGCGCGGACCTCGCCGACCTGTCGCTGCTCGCCGAGCCGTTCCCCGAGAAGGGGCCGGACCCGGAGGCGCTGGCGGCACTCGTCGCCGAGTGCCCCGAGGAGGAGGACTTCGACGACCTCGACCACTTCGACACGGCGTACCAGGCGTGGGACGAGCGGCTGGAGGCCCTGCTGTGGGCGCCGGAGCGCACCGCGGGCGCGGTGGTGATCTGCCATCTGGGCTGCGCCCAGCGGGAGTGGCTCGTGGTCAGCGGCCCCCACCGGGGCACGGTCTGGTCCGACTGCCGGGTGGACGAGGTCGACCTGACGCCCCTCCTCGACGAGGCGGGCCGTCCGGTGACGTTCGCGAGGTGGTACCTGGACTGGTTGGAGAAGGCGGAGGGGATGGCGGGCGCCTCATAGCTCGGGATCCGCCGATGCACAGCGGGTGCGGGTGGGTGGGGGCTGGTCGCGCAGTTCCCCGCGCCCCTGGAGGGACGGGCCTGCGGCCCGCCCTCCCCATGAAAAGCACGGGGCGCAGCCCCGGCCGCTTTTCAGGGGCGCGGGGAACCGCGCGAACAACCACGACGGACCCGCAGTCGCCCCCGCACCCCCGGCCCCGAGCTACTAGGCGCCCCGGCCCACCCGCTCCACCAGCAGCCACCCCGCGAGGGTCATGCCCACCGCCGCCGGGGCCGTCACCTGGATCGCGATCAGCAGGGCCGTGCGCCCCTCGAAGAGTCCGCCGAAGCCGACCATCGACAGGCCGAGGACGCCGAACAGGCAGAGGGTCACCCCGAGGGCCGCGACGGGTCCCGCGTGCCCGGCGTGCGACGCCGCCCCGGCGGGGCGCCCCCGCCCCCGGCGGGCCGCGGGCCGTTCGAAGCCCCGGAACGCGGCCACCAGCGCGGCGGTCACGACGGCCGCCGCGGCGAGCCGCAGGGGCAGCTGGGCCCACCACGCACCGGTCGCCGGGTCCGGCAGAGACGTGTCGAGGGCGAGCAGCACCCCGTACACCCCGAGCATCGCGGTCAGGTGCCACAGGAACGCCGTCATCGAGATGCCGTTGGCCGCGACGACCGCCCGCCACACCGTCGGCCGCTCCAGCCACCGCGCGACCGGCCCGCGCACCCACTCCACCGCGCCGACCAGCCACATCCCGTGGCAGAGCAGCGCGAAGGTCGGCGGCGCCATGTTCGACACCTTCTCGCCGGGCATCCCGACCATCGACAGCGGGTACGGTCCGTACGCGACCAGCAGCGCGGCCCCCGCGAGGCCCGCCCCGGCGAGCAGGTACGGCCGCGTCAACCGGCCGTCGGCGCGCAGGAATCCGAGCTGGTGGACCGCGAGCCAGACGAGGGCGAAGTTCAGGAACTCGACGTACGGCACACCCAGCGCGAAGCGCAGCACGTCCACGGCGGCTGCCGCCGCGACCAGCCCGCCGAACGCGCCCCAGCCGTACCTTTCGTGCAGCCTCAGCAGCGGCGGGGTGAACGCCACCATCGCCAGGTAGATCCCGATGAACCACAGAGGCTGCGCCACCAGCCGCAGCGCCACGTCGAGCAGTCCGCCGCCCTGTCCGCCGAGCCGCAGCAGGACGGCGGCGGCGCCCCACACCCCGATGAACACCATGGTGGGCCGCAGCAGCCGCTGGAGGCGGGCACGGAGGAAGGCCGGGTAGACGGAGGCGGCTTCCGGGTCCTTGCGGCGCAGGGAACGGTAGGAGAGGGCGTGCGAGAAGCCGCCGACGAAGAAGAACACCGGCATGATCTGCAACGCCCAGGTGAGGATCTGGAGCCGGGGCTCGACGGCGAGGAGGTTGCCGACCTCCACCCGTCCGTCGCCGCCGGTCGTCACGGCCGCCATCAGCCAGTGGCCGAGGACGACCGTGCCGAGCGAGGCGACCCGCAGCAGGTCGACGTACCGGTCACGGGTGGACGGGGTGGCGGCGGCGAGGGCGCTCGCGCAGACGCTGGCAGTCATGGGAGTACCGTCGCGCGGGCGCACGGTGCGGGGGCAGCGCTCAGGTACTCAAGTCGGCTCTGAGTACGTGCGGTTGGGCCCCCGTGGGAGCCCGCACGCTACGGGAGGATCGTCGCCCCCGGTGCCGGGGAGGCCGCCACGCGGGCCGCCTTGCACACGCCGGCGGCCAGGAGCCCCTCGGCGACGGTGTGCGCCGAGGCGGCGTCGCGGGCGAGGAAGGCCGTCGTCGGCCCGGAGCCGGAGACGAGGGCGGCGAGCGCCCCGGCCGCACGACCCGCCGCGAGGGTGTCGGCCAGCTTCGGGAAGAGGGACAGGGCGGCGGGCTGGAGGTCGTTGGAGCCGGGCAGGAACGCCGCGAGGGCGTCGACGTCGCCCTTGGCGAGCGCGTCGAGCAGCGCCCGGGAGGCGACGGGCTCGGGCACCTCGTCGTTCTCGTGGAGCCGGTCGAACTCCCGGTACACGGCCGGGGTGGACAGCCCGCCGTCCGCGACCGCGAACACCCAGTGGAAGCCGCCGCCCACCTCCAGCGGCGTCAGCCGCTCGCCGCGCCCGGTGCCGAGCGCCGCCCCGCCCACCAGACCGAACGGCACGTCGCTGCCCAACTCGGCGCAGATGTCGAGGAGTTCCGCGCGGGAGGCGCCGGTCCCCCACAGCGCGTCGCACGCGACCAGCGCGCCCGCGGCGTCCGCGCTGCCGCCGGCCATGCCGCCCGCGACGGGGATGTCCTTGGCGATGTGCAGCCGCACGGCCGGGTCGATGCCGTGGCGTGCGGCGAGGGCGAGCGCGGCCCGGGCGGCGAGGTTGGTGCGGTCCAGGGGGACCTGGTCGGCGCCGGGGCCCTCGCAGGTGACGGTCAGTTCGCCGGCGGGGGTGGCGGTGACCTCGTCGTACAGCCCGACGGCGAGGAAGACGTTGGCCAGGTCGTGGAATCCGTCGGGGCGGGCGCCGCCGACCGCGAGCTGGACGTTGACCTTGGCGGGCACGCGGACGGTGACGCTCACGACGGGCGGGACTCCTTGGTGCGCTGGGCGGGCTGGGCGGTGCCGGAGGCGTCGGGGGCCGCGCGGTTCTCGGCGATCGCGGCGAACTCCTCGACGGTCAGGGCCTCCCCGCGGGCCTGCGGGGAGACACCGGCGGCGACGAGCGCGGCCTCGGCGGCGGCGGCGGAGCCCGCCCATCCGGCGAGGGCGGCCCGCAGCGTCTTGCGCCGCTGGGCGAAGGCCGCGTCGACGACGGCGAAGACCTCGGCCTTCGTCGCGGTCGTCCTGATCGGCTCGGTGCGGCGGACGAGCGACACGAGGCCGCTGTCGACGTTCGGCGCCGGCCAGAAGACGTTCCGGCCGATCGCGCCGGCCCGCTTGACCTCGGCGTACCAGTTCGCCTTCACCGAGGGGACGCCGTACACCTTCGAGCCGGGCCCGGCGGCGAGCCGGTCGGCGACCTCGGCCTGCACCATCACCAGGGTGCGCTCGATGGTCGGGAACGTGTCCAGCATGTGCAGCAGCACGGGCACCGCGACGTTGTACGGGAGGTTCGCGACGAGAGCGGTGGGCGCCGGGCCGGGCAGCTCGGCGACGTGCATCGCGTCCGAGTGCACGAGGGCGAAACGGTCGGCGCGGGCCGGCATCCGGGCGGCGATCGTCGCGGGGAGCGCGGCGGCGAGGACGTCGTCGATCTCGACGGCGGTCACCCGGTCGGCGACCTCCAGCAGCGCGAGTGTCAGGGAGCCGAGGCCCGGTCCCACCTCCACGACGACGTCGTCCGGGCGGACGTCGGCGGTGCGCACGATCCGGCGCACCGTGTTCGCGTCGATCACGAAGTTCTGGCCGCGCTGCTTGGTGGGACGCACGCCGAGCGCTCCCGCGAGTTCGCGGATGTCGGCGGGGCCCAGGAGGGCGTCGGGGGTGGGGCTGCTCACGAGCACCAGGGTACGGGGGCCGGGCGTCTGGTAGCTCGGGGGTGCGTGTGGTTGGGCGGGTGCGGGTGGTGTGTGGTTTCTCGCGCGGTTCCCCCCGCCCCTGAAGGCTTGGGCCTGCGGCCCGGCCTTCAGCGGGATGGTGCCGTCGAAAAGCACGGGGCGCAGCCCCGGGCGCTTTTCAGGGGCGCGGGGAACTGCGCGAACAACCCCCCACCCACCCGCACCCGCCCAACCACACCCACCCCCGAGCTACTAGGCACCCCGCTCACGCACCCCGCTCACCCCCGAAGCCGTGCCCCGCAGTGGGGCCAGGGGCTCGCCCCCCGCTGCGCGTACAGCTTCTTCGCCCGCATCGTCTGTTCCGCCGCCGACGCGTCCTGGGGCCGGCCCTGGCCCCCGAGGCTCTGCCAGGTGTGTGTGTCGAACTGGTAGAGCCCCCCGTACGTGCCGGACGGGTCCACCGCGTTCGGCCGGCCACCCGACTCGCACGCCGCGAGGGCCGACCAGTTCAGGCCGTCCGCCCCGGCCACGGACGTCGGCATCCGCTTCGTCCCCACCTTCACGATCCGGTCCTGCGGCTCCCGCACCACCTCGGTCCGCACCAACCGCGGCCGCTGGGCGACCCCGTTGACCGTGCGGAGCGCGTACGTGACCCGCCGCACCCCGGGGCGTCCGGCCCGCTCGACGACCTCGGTGCCCTGGAAGAGCGAGGGGTCCTCCGTACGCCGCACCCGGAACGGGATCGGCTCCTCCCGCACCTCCTTCGAGCCGGTCACCCGCAGCACGGTGACCGTCTGCCCGTCGCGGGGGAAGCTCGTCGGCGGGACGGAGGTGGTGTCCTGTCCGCGCAGGGTGACGCCGGCCTCGGCCACGGCCTCCCCGACCGTCGCCGCGTTGGTGCGGACCGTCCGCGTCCGCCCGTCCGCCATGACGGTGACGGTCCGCTCGGTGCGGACGTCCAGTTCCAGCCCGGCCCGCCCGATCCGCTGGGAGCGCGAGGTGGAGACGTACGCGCCCTCCGCGCGCACCCCGAGTTGCTGGAGCGCCCCGTCGACCGTGCGGGCGGTCGTCCACACCTCGCGCCGGTGGCCGTCGAGGGTGAGGCGGACGGGCCGCCCGTAGTGCACGGCGATCTCGTCGCCGCTGGCCAGGGCGGTGCCGGGAGCGGGGGCGACCACGTCGTGCGTGCCGAAGGCGACGCCCTCGTCGGCGAGGAGTTCGGCGACGTCGTCGGCGAAGGTGTGCAGCGTGCGCGGCTTGCCGTCGACGGTCAGCTCGATCGCCTTGTCCTTCGCCACGAAGGCGGAGGTCCCGCCGGCGAGGAACGCCACCACCAGGGCCTGCGGCACCAGCCGCCGCAGCGAGCCCGGCCGGTCGGCGGCCCGTCTGCGCCGTACCCCCCGCCGGGAGCCGCCCTGGCCGCCGGCCCCGGCCGGGCGTCCCGCCTCGGCGCCCGGTCCGGCCTCGTAGGCGGGGCGGTAGGTGTCCCGGTGGACGCCGTACGGCAGGGTCTCGGCGTCGTGCGGGTGGGGCGGCGGCTCGTGGGGCTCGTACGTCCGGTGGGTGTCGTAGGTCTCGTACGGTGACGGGGGTGAGGACTTCACGTTGCTCACGACGACACGCTCCAGAGGTGAACCGGGTCCGGGTCGGGCGACGTGAACCTAGCGGACGGCGGTCACCCTCCCAAGCAACGCGATCACACAGTGTCGCGACACGGGGGCGCTCATCATCTTTTCGCGTCCCCCGGACGGCTGACGGAGCGTGATCCGTCAGTAATCGAACGCCCTCGCCGTGTTCGCCGCGATCGCCGTCGCCAGTGCGTCCTCGTCGATGCCCCGTACCGCGGCCATCGCCCGGACCGTGACCGGAATGAGATACGGCGCGTTGGGCCGTCCGCGGTACGGCGCGGGCGTCAGGAAGGGCGCGTCGGTCTCCACGAGGACGAGTTCGAGGGGGGCGACGGCGAGGGCGTCGCGCAGCGGCTGCGCGTTCTTGAAGGTCATGTTCCCGGCGAAGGACATGAAGTAGCCGTGCTCGGCGCAGATCGCGGCCATGTCGGCGTCGCCGGAGTAGCAGTGGAAGACGGTCCGCTCGGGCGCGCCCTCCTCCTTCAGCACGCGCAGGACGTCCTCGTGGGCGTCGCGGTCGTGGATGACCAGGGCCTTGCCGTGCCGCTTGGCGATCTCGATGTGGGCGCGGAACGACCGCTCCTGGGCGGCCTTGCCCTCCGGTCCGGTCCGGAAGTAGTCGAGTCCTGTCTCGCCGACGCCCTTGACCTGCGGCAGCGCCGCGAGCCGGTCGATCTCGGCGAGCGCCTCGTCGAGGGCGGCGTCACCGCCGGCGGCACGCGCCCCCTGCCGGGACCAGCCGTCGGGGTCGCCGTGCACGATGCGCGGGGCCTCGTTGGGGTGCAGCGCGACGGTGGCGTGGACCGCGTCGTGGCGGGCGGCCGTCTCGGCGGCCCACCGCGACCCCTTGATGTCGCAGCCGACCTGCACGACCGTCGTCACCCCGACGGAGGCGGCCTTCGCGAGGCCTTCCTCGACGGTGCCGGACTGCATGTCGAGATGGGTGTGCGAGTCCGCGACGGGCACCCGGAGGGGCTCGGGCAGCGGGGGCGCGGCGTTCTTGTCCTGCTTGTGCTCGGCCTGCTTGTCCTGCTTGGCGTCCCGCTCGGCGGAGGCGGTGCCGGTGTCGTTCGAAGGCATGCCCCGATCCTACGAATCGCGGGATCGGGGCATGCCCCCAAGGCGTGCCGGGGGGAGGGGCGGCTCGCCTCGCGCAGGCGTGCCGGGGGGTCAGCTCGCCCTGCGGTGGAAGGGGTGCAGGAGGTCGGAGAGGTGCCAGTGGTGGTGTCCGGCGGCCCGTTCGGCCGGCGTGCCCGTCCCGTTCGCCGCGGTCCGCTCCGCCTCCGCCTCGTCGGACGGGGTCTCGACCGGGCGGGGCTTGGGCAGGGTCCGGCGGCGCTCGGCGTCCCGCACGGAGGAGACCTGGCCGGCCCGCATGATCCGGACGACATGACCGTCGCAGTTCTGGCACGTGGGCCGTGACAGCGGGGACGGCACCACGTGGCCGTCGGCCACGTACATCACGAAGTCGTGCCCTTGGGCGTCGTCGTGGTGCTCTATCTCGTACGACTGCTCCCAGCCGTGCCCGCAGCGCATGCAGGCGAACGAATACGACTCGTGAACGACGGCGGTGGCGGTGTTCCGCAGTACGGCCCGCTCTGCGATCTCGGTCATTGCCAGCTCCTTTTGTCCGCTGGACCGTGAGGGCGCTGTATGTCCTCACGACCAGTGGACGCCCGAGGCCGGGCCGAATGCACGCCATCTGCCTTTAGTTGAAGCGGATTTGGGCTCCCTTTGTGGGAAGACCCTCCGTCCGAGACCTGCGCTTTGCGTGGCTTTACCGGCGCATGGGAGCGACGCCGAGTGCGGCGGGGTGGGATGAAGGCGGGGCCGCAGGCCCATGCCCTCAGGGGCGCGGGGAACTGCGCGCGAAACCACGAATCACCCGCACCCCGCGACGAACCCGCACCCCTACGGCGTCCGCTTCGCCGCCACCACCGCGTCGAACACCTCCCGCTTCGGCACCCCCGCCTCCACCGCCACCGCGGCGATCGCCTCCTTGCGCCGCTCCCCCGCCTCCTCGCGCACCCGCACCCGCCGGACCAGTTCGGCCGCGTCGAGTTCCTCGGGCCCCTTCTCCGGCGCGCCCTCGACCACGACCGTGATCTCGCCGCGCACCCCCTCCGCCGCCCAGGCGGCCAGTTCTCCGAGGGGGCCCCGCTTGATCTCCTCGTACGTCTTGGTCAGCTCGCGGCAGACCGCGGCGCGGCGCCCCGCGCCGAACACCTCGGCCATCGCCGCGAGCGTGGCGTCGAGGCGGTGGGGGGCCTCGAAGTAGACGAGGGTGCGGCGCTCGTCGGCCACCTCGCGGAGCCGGCCGAGCCGCTCGCCCGCCTTGCGCGGCAGGAAGCCCTCGAAGCAGAAGCGGTCGACGGGCAGACCGGACAGGGCCAGCGCGGTGAGCACGGCGGACGGGCCGGGGACGGCGGTGACCCGGATGTCCTTCTCGACGGCCGCCGCGACCAGCCGGTACCCGGGGTCGGAGACGGACGGCATTCCCGCGTCCGTGACCAGCAGCACCCGCGCGCCCCCGGCGAGCGCCTCGACCAGCTCCGGGGTGCGGGCCGCCTCGTTGCCCTCGAAGTACGACACGATCCGTCCGCCCGGCTGCACACCCAACGCCTGGGTGAGCCGGCGCAGCCGCCGGGTGTCCTCGGCGGCGACCACATCCGCACCGCTCAGCTCCTCGGCCAGCCGGGGCGGCGCGTCCGCGATGTCGCCGATGGGAGTACCTGCCAACACAAGGGTTCCTGTCACACCCCCATCCTCCCAGCCGCCCATCCGGGCGGAGCCACATCCCCGACGCACGGGACTCCCACAGCGGCGTTCCCTACGATGGCGCGGTGACCAGTACCGCGTCCTCCACGGACACCCGGCAGGACCAGGCCACCGAAGACCAGCGGCCGTCGTGGCAGCAGCGGCTGCGCCGATTCGGCTACACGGCGCCGCGCAGAAGCGACGTGAGCGCCCGGCTCGTGCCCCCGTACACCCGGCCCGGCCCGCGTTTCTGGGCCTCGATCGGGGTGGGCGAGGGCCTGGGCGAGCGCCTCGTGCGCTGGTCGGCGTGGGGCGGTCCGCTGGTGGTGACGCTGGTCGCGGGCCTGCTGCGGTTCTGGCACCTGGGCAGCCCCAAGGCGGTGATATTCGACGAGACGTACTACGCCAAGGACGCGTGGGCGATCGTCCACCGCGGGTACGAGGTCAACTGGGCGAAGAACGCCAACGAGCTGATCCTGCAGAACGACGGGAACGTGCCGATCCCGACGGACCCGGCGTATGTCGTGCACCCGCCCATCGGCAAATACGTCATCGGTCTGGGCGAGCTGATGTTCGGGTTCAACCCGTTCGGCTGGCGCTTCATGACGGCTGTGCTCGGCACGCTGTCGGTGCTGATGCTGTGCCGGATCGGCCGCCGGATCTTCCGTTCGACGTTCCTCGGCTGCCTCGCCGGCGGGCTGATGGCGGTGGACGGGCTGCACTTCGTGATGAGCCGCACGGCACTGCTCGACCAGGTGCTGATGTTCTTCGTGCTGGCGGCCTTCGGCTGTCTGGTCATCGACCGGGACAAGGCACGCGCGCGGCTGGCCGCGGCCCTGCCACGGGACGGCGACGGGGTCGTCTGCCCCCATGCGGTCGTCGCGGAGACGACCCGGCTCGGCCTGCGCCCGTACCGGCTGCTGGCGGGGCTCTGCCTGGGTCTGGCCTTCGGCACCAAGTGGAACGCCGCGTACTTCCTGGTGTTCTTCGGGATCATGACGGTCCTGTGGGACTACTCGGCGCGCAAGGTCGCCGGTGCCCGGCAGCCGCTGGTCGCGACGCTCCAGCGCGACCTGGGCTGGGCGTTCCTGTCGACGGTCCCGGTGGTGATCGTCACCTATCTGGTGTCGTGGACCGGCTGGATCGTCTCCCCCGACGACGGCACCGGCGGCTACTACCGCAACTGGGCGGCGACCGAGGGGAAGGGCGGCTGGTTCAGCTGGCTGCCGGACTGGCTGCGCAGCCTGTGGCACTACGAGCACGCGGTCTACGAGTTCCATGTGGGCCTGTCGTCGCCGCACACGTACCAGTCGAACCCGTGGAGCTGGATCATCGCCGGCCGGCCCGTCTCGTACTTCTACGAGTCGCCGCCGCCCGGCACGGACGGCTGCCCGACGGACACCGTCGAGAAGTGCGCCCGTGAGGTCCTCGCCATCGGCACCCCGCTGCTGTGGTGGGCCGCCGCGTTCGCGACCCTCTACGTCCTGTGGCGCTGGTTCTTCCGCCGCGACTGGCGCGCCGGCGCCATCGCCTGCGGGATCGCCGCCGGGTACCTGCCCTGGTTCCTGTACCAGGAACGCACCATCTTCTACTTCTACGCCGTCGTCTTCCTCCCCTTCCTGTGCCTGGCGGTGGCGATGCTCGTGGGCGCGGTCCTCGGCCCGGCCGGGGCACCCGAACGCCGCCGCGTGGCGGGCGCGGCGGCTGCGGGCGTCCTCGTCCTCCTCATCACCTGGAACTTCATCTACTTCTGGCCCCTGTACACCGGCCAGCCCATCCCGATCGACAGCTGGCGTTCACGGATGTGGCTGGATACGTGGGTCTAGGCATCCAGGGCCGAACGACGGGCGCCGGGAGAGCTGGGCCGATCAGCACACGTTGGACGTGGAGTTGGCCCAGAAGACCAGGAACGACCAGGTCTGGGCGCCGATGGTGCCGTCCACGGTGATGCCGGCGCACTGCTGGAACCGCCTCGTCGCCGCGTTGGTGACCGGCCCGAAGTTCCCGTCCACGGACAGCTTCGGGCCCGACAGGGAGTTGTTCAGGTAGCACTGGGCCTGCCGGACGGCGCTGCCCGCCGAGCCGATCTTCAGGGTGGGCCGCTGGATGGTGTGGTTGCAGACGTCCAGAGTTCCGTGTGTGACGGGCCTCTCGGGCGCCGCCGCGCGCGCCGTCGTCGTGCGCGCCACGGAATCAGGGCTCTGGGGTACCGCTACGGCCGCGCCTCCCGCAAGGACCAGAGAGGCGGCCAAGGTCACGCAAGTGGTCGAGCGTCGCATGTCTCTCGCCTCCAAGTAACACCCCCAGTACCACCGTGCACTTCCGCCCCAGGAGTCGCATCCCGGAGGCCGGCCCCGGGTCCGCACCACGGTCGCTGTTCGCGTATGTGGAAGGGCGTCCCGGTCTAACGATTCGGGGAACACTCGTCCCGTTCGTCACCCGACGCGCATACAGTGAGGCGCGGCAAGCGATTTCTGAACATGTTCAAAGCGCCCCCGGTGCCAGCCGCCGGGGCCGCTCACGGGGAACGAACGGGGAGAGGTCATGCGCAAGGGGGCCAAGGTCGCCATAGTCGGCGGAGTGCTCGTGGTGCTGGTGGGGGGCGCCGGGTACGGGATGTACAACTTCGTCGACGCGCTGAACGGCGGGGAGAGCACCGAGAGACGGACGGGGCCGCCGAGTTCGGACGAGGTCGCGGAGACCACGGAGAAGTTCTTCGCCGCGTGGGAGAAGGGCGACGCGACGACCGCGGCGTCGTACACCAACGACGCGGCCGGCGCGGGGAGGCTGTTCGGGGAGTACACCGGCGCGGCGCGGATCGGCGACGTGGAGATCGCGCCGGGCGAGCCGACCGGCGCGGGCGGCCGGACCGTGCCGTTCTCCGTCCGGGCGACGGTGTCGTACAAGGGGAAGACCGAGAAGCTCGCCTACAGGAGCCGGCTGACCGTGGTGCGCGGCGAGACCACCGGGCGGGCCCTGGTCGACTGGGCGCCGTCCGTCGTGCACCCGGACCTCAAGAAGGGTGACGAGCTGTACACCGGGGAGGCCGAGGCGCCGCCCATCAAGGCCGTGGACCGCGACGGCGCCGTCCTGACGAAGGAGAAGTACCCCTCCCTCGGGCCGATCCTGGACACCCTGCGCGAACGCTACGGCGACAAGGCGGGCGGCACCCCCGGCATCGAGCTGGCGATCCGGCACACCGCCACCGACGCCGCCGACACCCCGCTGCTCACGCTCGCCAAGGGCAGGGCGGGCGAGTTGAGGACGACGATCAGCGGGAAGGTGCAGGCCGCCGCCGAGAAGGCCGTCGAGAAGTACGCCGAGTCGTCCGTGGTCGCCGTCAAGACCGGCACCGGTGAGGTGCTGGCCGTCGCCAACCACCGCAAGGACGCGTTCAACGCGGCGTTCGAGGGGGAGGTGCCGCCCGGCTCCACGATGAAGATCCTCACCGCCGCCACGCTCATCGACAACGGCGTGGCGACGATGAACGGCCCGGCACCCTGCCCCGACACCGCGACCTGGCAGAGCCAGACCTTCAAGAACCTGCCCGGGATGAAGCCCGACGAGTCGTCCGGCGCCACGCTCGCCAAGGCGTTCATGCGGTCCTGCAACACGGCCTTCATCAAGCTGATCGACGAGGACCCGATGAACGACGCCTCCCTGACCGACGAGGCGCAGGAGCGGTTCGGCCTCGGCCGGGACAACTGGAAGACGGGCATCACCTCCACCGACGGCACGGTCCCGGAGTCCGTGGGGCCGGACCGCGCGGCCAACGCCATCGGGCAGGGCCAGGTCACGATGAACCCGCTGAACATGGCGTCGGTCACGGCCACCGCGATCACCGGCAAGTTCCGCCAGCCGTACCTGGTCTCGCCCGACCTGGACGACCGTGAACTGGCCACGGCGCGGGGCCTGAACCCCGCCACCGCGTCGCAGCTCAAGCAGATGATGAGGCTCACCGCGACCTCGCCGCAGGGCACCGCCGCGGGCGTCATGTCCGGGCTGACCGGCGACATCGGCGCGAAGACCGGTTCCGCGGAGGTCGACGGGCAGGACGTGGCGGACAGCTGGTTCACCGGCTTCCGCGACGATGTCGCCGCGGCGGCGATGGCGGAGGCGGGGGGCCGCGGGGGCGAGGCGGCGGGCCCGATCGTGGTGGACGTGCTGCGGGCCGGCGGCTGAGGGGGCTGCGGCGGTCCGGGATGCGCCGTTGGGGGTGCGGTGTCGTCGCGGGGCGCGGGTGAGTGGGCGTTGTTCGCGCAGTTCCCCGCGCCCCTGAAAAGTGACCGGGGCTGCGCCCCGTGCTTTTCAGATGAGGGCCGGGCCGCAGGCCCATGCCTTCAGGGGCGCGGGGAACTGCG
Source organism: Streptomyces sp. NPDC030183 (assembly GCF_055573455.1). Classification (NCBI taxonomy): domain Bacteria; kingdom Bacillati; phylum Actinomycetota; class Actinomycetes; order Kitasatosporales; family Streptomycetaceae; genus Streptomyces; species Streptomyces sp. NPDC030183. The sequence goes on along the minus strand of NZ_JBVIBK010000002.1, from coordinate 231,311 downwards.
CGAGAAGCCACAACACACCCGCACCCGCCAACGAACCGCGCACCCCCGAGCTACAAGGCGCCCGGCCCCGAAGCTCTAGGGTGGGGGTCCTCGTTGTGGGCAACGAGAGGCAACCGCAGCGGAAGGTCGGGAGCGTGGGTAAGAGAAGGCGTGTCGACAATCGGAGGCCGGCGAAGCCGACGCGGCCGGACTCGGCGCAGTCACCGCACTCGCCGCACTCGCCGCAGCCGGCATCGGGGCCGGCGTCGGCGTCGGCGAGGTCCCGGCGGTCCGCCGTCCTCGTCGGCGCGGCGGTCGTCGCGCTCGGCGGCGGCGCGTTCGCCGTGTACTCCGTGTTCGGCGGCGGCGCGTTCGCCGAGGACCGCTCGTCGGCCGCCGACGCGAAGCCGGTGAAGACGGGCCCCCTGTCCGCCGCCGAGGTCCGCACGGCCGCGACCACCTTCCTGACCGCCTGGCAGAAGGGCTCCGTCACGAAGGCCGCCGCCGCCACGGACGACTCCGCGGCGGCGCGCACCGCGCTGACCGGCTTCGCCAAGGACGCCCACGTCAAGGACGTCACCCTCACCCGCGGCAAGCGCGCGGGCGACGACGTCGCGTTCTCGGTGAAGGGCACGGTGTCGTACAAGGGCACGGACAAGCCGCTGTCGTACACGTCGTCCCTGACCGTCGTACGGGCCGAGAAGGACGGTGAGCCCGTCGTCGACTGGCGGCCTTCCGTCGTCCACCCCGACCTCGGCGAGGGCGACCGGCTGGTCACCGGTGAGGCGGGGACGCCCCCGGTGAAGGCGCTGGACCGGGACGGGGGCGAGCTGACGGCGAAGAAGTACCCGTCGCTGGGCACGGTCCTGGACGGGCTGCGGGAGAAGTTCGGCAAGAAGGCCGGCGGCAAGGCGGGCGTCGAACTGCGGGTGGTGCGCGCGAAGGCCGAGAAGGGCAGGAAGAAGAACGCCGACAAGACGCTGCTGGAGCTGAGCGAGGGCACGCCCGGCGAGGTGAGGACGACGCTCAGCCCGTCCCTCCAGGCCGCCGCCGAGCAGCAGGTGAACACCAGGAAGCGGGCGTCGGTGGTCGTGATGCGCCCGTCGACCGGCGAGATCCTGGCCGTCGCCAACTCGGGCCACGGCTTCAACGTGGCCTTCCAGGGCTCCCTCGCACCGGGCTCCACGATGAAGATCGTGTCGTCGGCGCTCCTCATCGACAAGGGACTGGCCTCCGCCGACAAGGTCCACCCGTGCCCGAAGTACTCGTCGTACGGCGGCTGGAAGTTCCAGAACGACGACAAGTTCAAGATCGACGGCGGTACGTTCAAGGCGAGCTTCGCCCGCTCCTGCAACACCGCCTTCATCTCCCAGGCGAAGAAGCTCGACGACAACTCCCTGACGCTGGAGGCCCAGCAGGTCTTCGGCCTCGGCATGAACAACTGGGCCATCGGCGTGCCCACCTTCGACGGCGCGGTGCCGGTGCAGAGCGCCGCGCCGATGGCCGCCTCGCTGATCGGGCAGGGCGGGGTGCGGATGAACCCGCTGAACATGGCGTCCGTGGTGTCGACGGCCAAGACCGGCGTCTTCAAGCAGCCCTACCTGGTGGCCCCCTCCGTCGACGGCCGCACCCTCGCGACCGCCTCCCGGCCCATGTCCGCGACCGTCCGCTCCCAGCTGCGCGAACTCCTCCAGTACACCGCCGCGGCGGGTACGGCGGCCGAGGCGATGGCGGGCCTCGGCCCCGACTTCGGCGCGAAGACCGGCTCGGCGGAGGTCGACGGCCAGAAGGAACCCAACGGCTGGTTCACGGCGTGGAAGGGCGACCTGGCCTCCGCCGGCGTCGTCCAGGAGGGCGGCCACGGCAGCGAGTCCGCGGGCCCGATCGTGGCGGCCCTCCTCAAGGCGGGCAGCCGCTGAGCCCGGCGGTTCAGGTCCCGGACGCGTCCGCCCGCTGCGCGGAACGCTCCTGGACCGCCATCTCCTCGTACCCGTCGGAGGAGGCCGCCAGGCACCAGTCGAGCATCGACGGCCAGGGGCCGTAACCCGAGTCGGGGTTGAGGTGGGCCTCGCCCGGCAGCACGTCGGCGGGCAGGCCCAGCGGTTCGGCGTACGCGGCGGCCGCGCCCGGCGGGCAGTACGGGTCGTTGTCGCTGCCGACCACCCGGGTGGTCGCGGCGGCCGCCGCGACCCGCTCCGGCGTCAGCGGCGGCGGGGCGAACTCGGCGATCTCCGGGTGCTCCAGGGCGACCTCCGCGGACGGCGGGGCGACGAGCAGGACCCGCTCCACAGGCCCCGACAGGACGTCGTCGCGGGCCACGGCGTGCAGCCACAGCAGACAGGCGAGGCTGTGGCACACCACGGTGACCCGTCGGCCCGCCAACTCCCCCAGCAGCGCGTCCAGCTCCGCCAGCCAGCGCTCCAGGTCCGGGTCGTCCGCCTCCGGCAGTTGCGGGTACATCACCTCGTGCCCCAGGTCGGCGAGCCGGTCGGCCAGCCAGTACTGCCAGTGCCCGACCGGCCGGTGGTTCTGCCAGCCGTGCAGGACGAGGAAGGCGCGGGGGGTGTGGGTCGATGTCGGCGGAGTCTCTCTCATACCCCGATCGTCAGGGAACCCGATCACTCCGGTCCAGTGCCGTCTCTGTGTCCGGACCGGATTTCGGGGTGCGGGTGGGTGGGGGTCCTTCAGGAGCTCGAGGAACTGGAGGCGCGTTCCTTCCGTGCACGCCCGTACGCTCCAGACGGGGTTGCCTCCAACGCAATCGCGGGGCAAACCGTAGTGATCTCAAAGGTCGTCGTCATCGACGACTTCAGGTTCGCGGCTGTAGGCGAGGTCGAGAACGTAGCGTTCGGTGACGGGACAGTGGTTCCAGGCTTCGACGAGTTCACCTTCGGGGGAGTCGTCAGTGAACTGGTCGAGGGTGGTGTCGTAATAGTCGGCTGCTGCTTGGCGCCCCTGCCACCAGGCGTGGCCCTCGTACACACCGGGGCGGGGCAGAGTCACTTCGTCGGCGGGCCCGCGGTCCAGTTGGCCGACGACAAGAATGCCCGTCTCGGATTCCAGGCTGATTTCGGTGTGGCCCTCGGCCTCGGCGGGCGGAGTGGGTGGGCTGTCCCAGATGCGGATGGTCACCTGGACCTTCATGTCCGGTTGCAGGCTGAGGAGATACAGGTGATAGCCGTTGCCGGCCACCACCTGGGTCTCTGCCAAATCAAGGGCTGCTTCGTCGCCGACGTAGGCGTCAGCGTCATAGACCTCGATCACGCGTCGGCCCGGGATAGCGGTGATGTCGTGTTCGGCGAGAAGAGCCATGGTGGGGTGCCTTTCCGCTACTTTGTGATCTTCACGTAGAAGGGGTCGTCGTCCAGGATGCGGTTGAGGGTGTACATCGCGTTGAGACGCTCTCCGCCCTTTCGGTTGTCCGCACCGGTGATCAACCGGACAGAGAAGCGGTTGTCGCCCTTGGTGGACCCTTCCTTCGTGGAGGCGAAGGGGTACTCGTCACACTCCAGGCCGGTGCCGGTGTAGTTGCCCCAGACCTTCTTGCACTCCCTAATGGATTTTTCGCGATTGTCGTCGACGGTCTTCTCGTCGACGACTCGGTGCAGGGGTTCCTTCGCTCCCGGGACGCTCTTGCCGACCCAGGAGGGGAAGGTGCGCTCGGGGCGGGTTCCCAGCCCGAACCAGCGTCGCGCTAGCCTGCCGGCCATGCCCACCGACGCACAGAACCGCAACTCGTGACGCCGCTGGTCACCGCGGCCGTGCTGCTCGCCGCGGTCACCCACGCCAGTTGGAACGCGATAGCCCACAACATCACGGACAAGCTCGTCGGCTTCACGCTGATATCCGGCGGCGGCGCACTCATCGGCTTCGCGGCCGTGCCGTTCGTGCCCTTGCCCGAGCCCGCGGCCTGGCCCTACCTCATCGCCTCGACGATCCTTCACCTCCTCTACTACGTCCTGCTGATGACGTCCTTCCGGCTGGGCGACTTCGGTCAGGCGTACCCCATCGCCCGCGGCTCCGCGCCCCTCGTCGTCACCGTTCTCGCCGCCGTCTTCGCCCACGAGGTGCCGGACGGCTGGGCCGCGGCCGGCATCCTGCTGAGCTGCGCCGGACTGACCGGGGTCGCCCTGTGGGGCCTGCGCGGGGACCGGCCGCACTGGACCGCGATCGGGGCGGCGCTCGCCACGGGCCTGTCGATCGCGGCGTACACGGTCGTCGACGGCCTCGGCGTACGCGCCGCCGGGTCCCCCTTGAGCTACATCGCCTGGCTGATGGCACTGGAAGGGCTGGCCGTCCCCGCGTACGCGGTGTACCGCTGGCGCGGCGAGACGGTGGCGTTGCTGCGCCCGGTCGCCACCGTGGGCCTGCTCGGCGCCGCTCTGTCCGTGGTGGCGTACGGCCTGGTCCTGTGGGCCCAGACGAAGGCGGAGCTGGCGCCGATCGCGGCGCTGCGGGAGTCGTCGATCATCGTGGGGGCGGCGATCGGGGCGGTGTTCTTCAAGGAGCGGTTCGGCGCTCCCCGCGTCGTGGCGGCCGGGTTGCTGGTGGTCGGCATCGGGTTGATGCTGCGGGCCGGGTAGGGGCCTGACCGGGTGGGCGGGGGCCGCGGGGCCGAGGCTCGGCCAGGCCGTGCGTCGGCGGGCCCGGAGGAGCACTCTGGAAAGAGCGGTTTCCGGAGGTGATCGTCATGATGCACACCGCTGTGGGATGGCACATCGAGCTGGAGTTCCAGGAGGACGAACAGAAGACTCGGGCGGCGGCGCTCGTACGGCTGCCCGATGGCAAGGAGGTCCGGGCCAACGGGTACGCGAGCCGCCACCACACCGACTCCAATCAGCCACGGGTCGGCGAGGAGATAGCTGGCGCGCGGGCCCTCAACGAGCTGGCCATGAAACTGCTCACCAAGGCGCACGACGAGATAGACGAGGCGTCGGGCAGGACGTCCCACCCGATAGCCCTCTGAGCTGTGACAAGTCCTGGTGACCGGGCGGCTGCCCGCGGCCCCGCGCGGCCGGGGGCAGCCGCCCGCCGTGTCGGTGGGGCCGCCGGGCGGTCCGGCCGTGGACGGGGTGCCAAGCGACTGTGGACCGGGTGCGAACGACAGCGCGGGAAATGTCGCGCATGCTGGGATCGCCGCTCACGGAGGGCGGCCGTCCGGTTCATCGGAGCGCGCCAGGGCATTCTGCGGGGGAGTTCTGGGGCGTCTCCGGTGTCCGGGCGGCCGCGTCTTCGCTCCGCCGGGGTGGGCCGGGGCGCCTGATGGGGCCGGGGGTGCCTGTCCGTCGGCGGGTGCGGGTCCGTCGTGGTTTCTCGCGCAGTTCCCCGCGCCCCTAAAGGGCGCGGAGCGCCTTTACCAGTGCCTGGGCCCTCGGGTCCGCCGTGACCGTCTTGCGGTAGCCGTTGGTGACGTAGGCGAACGCCGTGGCCGTGTCCGGGTCGGCGAAGCCGAGGGGGCCGCCTCGGCCGGGGTGGCCGAAGGAGCCGGGGCCGAGGAGCGGGGACGCGGTGCCGTGCAGCATGTAGCCGAGGCCGAAGCGGGTGTTGATGACGAGGGTGCGGTCGGGGCCGGCCGACTCCTCCGCGCGGGCCGCCTCCATCGTGGCCGGGGCGAGCAGCCGTACGCCGTCGACCTCTCCGATCAGCGCGGCGTAGAAGCGGGCCAGGGCGTCCGCCGTGGCGATGCCGTTGGTGGCGGGCAGCGCCGTCGCGCGGTACGCGGGGTCGTTCTGGTCGGGGAACGGGGTGATCGCGGCGAAGGCGCGCCGGGTGAGGGAGTCGGGGTCGTCGTAGGCGGCGGTGACCGACCGCTTCGCGCGCACGCGCAGTCCCCCGGTGGGTTCGGGTGCCGACGGCAGCCGCCCGGCGCGGCCCACCCGGCCCTCGGCCGCCACCGCGTCGGGCAGACCGAGCCAGAGGTCGAGGCCGAGGGGCGCCGCGATCTCCGACGCGATCCACTCACCGGCGCCCCGGCCCGTCACACGCCGGACCAGCTCGTCGAGGAGCCAGCCGTACGTCAGCGGGTGGTAGCCGTGCGCGGTGCCGGGCTCCCAGGCGGGCGTCTGGGCGGCGACGGCCTCGGGGCCGCGGCGGGGGTCCAACGCCTCGGCGGGGGTGAGGGGGCGGTCGAGGACGGGCAGGCCCGCCCGGTGGTTGAGTACGTGCCGCACGAGGACGCCGTCCTTGCCGTGCGCCTTGAACTCGGGCCAGTAGCGGCCCACCGGGGCGTCCAGGTCCAGTTCGCCGCGCTCGGCCGGCATCAGCAGCGCTGCGGCGGCGACGCCCTTCGTGGCGGAGCGCAGGATCTGGGCGGTGCCCTGCTGCCAAGGCTCGTCGCCGTCCACGTCGCGGGTGCCGCCCCACAGGTCGACGACCTTGCGGCCGTGCCGGTAGACGACGACCGCCGCGCCCTTCTCGCCGAACGCCTCGAAGTTGCGGAGGAACGCCTCCCGCACCGGCTCGAAGCCCTCGGCGACCGTGCCGTTCACATCCACGCCGGCGCTCCGTTCCGTTCACTCGCCACGACGACGGCTGCAACGTACACGCACGGCCGGGGATTCCTCCGGCCGGGGCTCGGGATGCCGTGCCGGGCTCCCCCGTGCCCCGTGCCCCCGTGCCCCGTGCCCCCGTGGGGCCTCAGCCGAGCACGATCGTCACGTCGATGTTGCCGCGGGTGGCGTTGGAGTAGGGGCAGACCTGGTGGGCCGCGTCCACGAGCTTGGCCGCGACGTCCTGGTCGAGGACGGGCAGGGAGACGCTGAGGGCGACGGCGAGGCCGTAGCCGCGCTGCTTGTTGGGGCCGATGCCCACCTTCGCGGCGACCGTGGAGCCGGTGAGGTCGTAGCCCTCGCGGCGGCCGACGAGGACCAGCGCGTTGTGGAAGCAGGAGCTGTAGCCGGCCGCGAACAGCTGCTCGGGGTTGGTGCCGTTGCCGTCGCCGCCCAGCTCGGGGGGCATGGCGACCCTCAGGTCGATGTGGCCGTCCTGGCTGGTGATGTAGCCGTCCCGGCCGCCGTGCGCGGTGGCCTCGGCCACGTACATGATCTTCGCCGGACGGGTGTCCGGACGGGCCTGAGCAGAACTGTCGGAGCGGGTCTCGACAGCGGCGCCGTCGGTCATGGATGTGCCTCCCCCAGGAAAAGCGCGCACAAGTACATCGTGCACAAGGTACCGGCTGGTAGGTGACAGCGGTTACCAGGGGGTAGTAACCAGGGGTAACAACGGGTGCGTTGGAGGCGGGGCGCGGTGAGCGGTGTTGCGGGGGCGCGGTGAGCGGTGTTGCGGGGCCGCGTCCGCCCTCGTCAGGTGGCCGTCTCCCGTGCCGACCGCTCCGCCCGTGCCGCCAGCTCCCAGAGTTCCGCCCGCAGGCGGGCCACGTCGCCGCCCCGCAGGCCCGTGGCGGCGGCCAGCGTCTCGGGGACGGCCTCCGCCCGGTCGCGGAGCTGCTCGCCGCGCCCGGTGAGCGTGATCCGGACCGAGCGCTCGTCGCGGGCGGAGCGGCGCCGGCTCAGCAGTCCCGCCGCCTCCAGCCGCTTCAGCAGCGGCGAGACCGTGCCGTAGTCCAGCCGCAGGGCGCCGGCCAGCTCCTTGACCGTGGTCTCACGCCGCTCCCACAGGCAGAGCATGACCAGGTACTGCGGGTAGGTGAGACCGAGTTCGTCGAGCAGCGGGCGGTACGCGGCCGTGACCGCGCGCTGGGCCGCGTACAGCGCGAAGCACAGCTGCTCGTCGAGGAGCAGCGACCCGGGCCACGCGGCGTCCTCTTGATTCGTCACGCGCCCCATTGTCCTCAGCTCCCCGCGGCGACCGACCTCGGGTCGAAGCCGAAGGGCAACTCCAGGCGGTGGGCCCGCATCAGGGCGTCGTCCGCGAGGAGTTCACCGGTGGGTCCGTCCGCCGCGATGACGCCCTCGCTGAGTACCAGCGAACGCGGGCACAGCTCCAGGGCGTACGGCAGGTCGTGGGTGACCATGAGGACGGTGACGTCCAAGGAACGCAGGATGTCGGCGAGTTCGCGGCGCGAGGCGGGGTCGAGGTTGGACGACGGCTCGTCGAGGACGAGGATCTCCGGCTCCATGGCGAGCACGGTGGCGACGGCGACCCGGCGGCGCTGACCGAAGGAGAGGTGGTGCGGGGGCCGGTCCTTGAACTCGGCCATGCCGACCCGGGCGAGCGCGCGGTCGACGCGGGCCTCCAGTTCGGGGCCCTTCATCCCGGCGGCGGCCGGGCCGAACGCGACGTCCTCCCGCACGGTCGGCATGAACAGCTGGTCGTCGGGGTCCTGGAAGACGATGCCGACCTTGCGCCGGATCTCCGCCATGTGCCGCTTGCCGACCGGCAGTCCGGCGACGGTGACCGTGCCGGCGCCGCCGGTGAGGATGCCGTTGAGGTGCAGGACGAGCGTGGTCTTGCCGGCGCCGTTCGGCCCGAGCAGCGCGACCCGTTCGCCCCGGCCGATGGTGAAGTCGACGCCGAAGAGGGCCTGGTGGCCGTCGGGGTAGGCGAAGGCGAGCCCGGCGACTTCGAGGGAGGGGGGTGCGGATTCCTTGGACACGGTCACAGGGTCCATCCCAGCAGACAGACGACGAGCGCGGCGAACGGGAGGGCGAAGGCGTACGACCACTGCGCCCGCGAGGCGGTCACCTCGTCGATCACGGGCATGGTGCCGGCGTACCCCCGGCTGATCATGGCGAGGTGGACGCGTTCCCCGCGTTCGTAGGAGCGGATGAACAGCGCCCCGGCGGACTTGGCGAGCACCCCCCAGTGGCGGACGCCGCTCGCCTCGAAGCCGCGTGACTCGCGGGCGATCCGCATCCGGCGCATCTCGTCGGTGATGACGTCGCCGTAACGGATCATGAAGGACGCGATCTGGACGAGCAGCGGCGGCAGCTTGAGGCGTTGCAGCCCGAGGAGGAGTTCGCGCAGTTCGGTGGTGGCGGCGAGGAGCACGGACGCGGCGACGCCGAGGGTGCCCTTGGCGAGGACGTTCCAGGCGCCCCACAGTCCGCCGACGCTCAGCGACATGCCGAGCACCTCGACCCGTTCGCCCTGCGCCACGAACGGCATGAGCAGGGCGAAGGCGACGAAGGGGACCTCGATCAGCAGCCGCCGCAGCAGGAACCCGGCAGGCACCCGGGCGACGCCCGCGACCGTGGCGAGGAGCACGGCGTACAGCGCGAACGCCCACATCGCCTCGCGCGGGGTCGACACGACGACGACCACGAAGGCGAAGACGGCGGCGAGTTTGGTGTGCGGAGGCAGGGCGTGCACCGGCGAGTGCGCGTGCCGGTAGAGCTTGTGGGCGTGGCCGGCGCCCATGTCAGACGCTCTCGGGCACGGAGGACGGGGAGGTCGCCTCGGCCTCGCCGGCCCGGCGCCTGCGCACGGCCCAGAAGATCCCGGTGCCGGCGACGACGGTGACACCGACGCCGATCACACCGGCGAGACCGCCGGAGAGCCGGGCGTCGGTGAGGCCCTGGACGCCGTAGTCGGCGAGCGGGGAGTCGGCGGCGGCGTGGTCCTCGACCTTGGCGTCGATGCCCTTGTCGGCGGCGACCTTCTCCAGCCCGTCCGGGTTCGCGGAGGCGTAGAAGCTGACGACACCGGCGAGGAGGAGGGAGGTGCCGAGCCCGGCGAGGATGAGCTTGCGGGGCGACCGGGCGGCCACCGGCACGGGCGCGGGACCGGCGGCGGGGGCGGCGTCGACGAGTTCGCCGTTCACCCGGAGCTTCAGCGGGGCGCTCAGCCCGCGGGCGCCGTGCACCAGGTCCGGGCGTACGGCGATGACGGCGCCGACCGTGGCGGCGGTGATCGCGGCCTCGCCGATGCCGATGAGGGTGTGCACGCCGACCATGGCCGTCAGGACGGAGCCGAGCGGCACGTCCGTGGTGCCGCCGATCGCGTAGACGAAGGTGAACGCGGCGGCCGCGGCGGGCACCGAGACGAGCGCGGCGACGAAGGCGGAGACGGTCACGGAGCGTCGCTTCCTCGGCAGGACCTTGACCAGCCCGCGGAAGACGACGTACGCCACGACGGTGGTGACGACGGCCATGATGGTGATGTTCACGCCGAGCGCGGTCAGGCCGCCGTCGGCGAAGAGGATGCCCTGCATGAGGAGCACCACGGACACGCACAGGACCCCTGTGTAGGGGCCCACGAGTATCGCGGCGAGCGCGCCGCCGAGCAGATGTCCGCTGGTGCCGGCCGCGACCGGGAAGTTCAGCATCTGCACGGCGAAGATGAACGCGGCGACCAGTCCGGCGAGCGGTGCCGTCCGCTCGTCCAGCTCGCGCCGGGCCCCGCGCAGGCTGACGGCGACGGCGCCTGCGGCGACGACACCGGCGACCGCCGAGACGGGGGCGTTGATGAATCCGTCGGGGACATGCATGCGAGGGCTCGCTCTCCGGACCGCCCGGCGGCGATCGCATCCGGCTGCGCGTGGCTGGAACCTTACGATGATAGGGCCTTATTGCGAGGTTCTTGCAAGAGCGCCTCACCTTCGAATAGCGAACGCATCGCCGCCCCAGCTCCGCCCCGCCTCCGCCCCGCCTCCCCCTCCGCGGGCGAATGGCGAAAAATGTGCGACATTGGAGAGGCACGGAGAGCGGATCGACAGCTTCTGCTTGGATCACTCAGCGTGAGGAGCCGCCCGATGTCTGTCACCGTCGAGCAGTACGCACGGGCTCATGTCGTCACGGACTCCCCCATGGACCGGGACACGGTCCCCGTGATCCTCCGCTACGACCCCGACGGCGGTCCCTCCGCCGTCCGCGTCGGGCTGCCCGGTCCCCACGAGTGGACCTTCCCCCGCGACCTCCTCGAACGCGGTCTGCGCGCCCCCGCCACCGCCGGCCCGGTCCGTATCTGGCCCTGCGGCCGGGTGCAGGCCGTGATGGAGTTCCACTCCGCCCACGGGGTCGCGGTGATGCAGTTCGACACCAAGGCGCTGATCCGCTTCCTCCGCCGTACCTACACGGCCGCGCCGGTGGCGCACTGACCGCTGGTGCTCCGGTCGAGCAGAATGACCGGATGGCCGATGAGATGCACAAGGGCGGGCTGACGGCGCCCAGTTCACTCCGTGCGCTGTGGGCGGTACGGCACGGGCAGAGCACCGCGAACGTCGCCTTCGCCGAGGCCGAGCGGAGCGGCTCGGCGGAACTGCCGGTCGCCGGACGGGACACGGACGTCCCGCTGTCGCCGCTGGGCCGGGCGCAGGCCGGGTCGCTGGGCGACTGGCTCGCCGGGCTGGAGGAGGGCGCGGGACCGGACCTGGTGGTCTGTTCGCCGTACACGCGGGCCCGGGAGACCTGGGAGGTCATGGCCGCGCACCCGCGGGTGACACCGCCTCCCCTGCTCGTCGACGAGCGGCTGCGGGACCGGGAGATGGGCGTCTTCGAACTGCATCCACCGGGCGCGCTGCGGACCCGCGCCCCCGAGGAGGCCGCGCGACGGGCCCTCCTCGGCGAGTGGGCGTACCGACCGCCGGGCGGTGAGGCCATGGCCGATGTCGCGCTGCGCGTACGGGACTTCGCGACGGAGCTGGACCGGGCCGCGCCGGGCCGGCGGGTGCTGCTGGTGGCGCACGACGCGATCGTCATCACCCTCCGCTTCGTCCTGGCCGGTCTGGGCTCGCCCTCCCCCGCCACGCTGCCGCCGGTCCCCAACGCCTCGGTCTCGTGGTGGAACGGCACCGACGGACGGCTGCGTCTGGTCCGGTGGGGCGACACCGCGCACCTCGCCTGAACCACCGACCGCGCACCTCTCCTGAACCACGGACCCCTCGGCCCACGTCTCAGACGGCGACCACGCTTACCACGGAGGGACACCCCATGACGGAGCAGCCCGATGCCGAGCCCGTGCTCTCCCATGTGGAACCGCTGAACGGCGGTCTGTACGCCGACCAGCCCTACGAGGCGGCCCTCGGCGACCTGCGCAAGGCCGTCGGCGAGGTCTCGGCCGCCCTGCGCGGCGCCACCGGAGCCACCCGCGAGCACCTGCTCGAACGCCAACGGGAACTGAACCGGCTCCAGTTGCGCCTGCGCCCCGACGACCCGGACGCCCTGGCCGACGCGCACGCCCTGTGCCGCCGGGTCCGCGCGGAACTGGCCCGACTGCCGGGCGGCGACGCGTGAACCGGTCGCCGCACGACCCCGCGACATCGACGGGGACGCCGACGGGAGCGCCGACGGGGACGCCGAAGGGGCCGACCCTCGAAGGGCGGCTGCCCCTCGCCGAGAACCAGCGGATCTTCCGCGAGGAGATCGCCCCCGTCTTCCTCGACGGCTGCGCACCGCAACGGGCCCCGGTCGCCGTCATCGTGGCGGGGCAGACCGGCGCGGGGAAGACCGCCGTGACCCGTATGGTCAAGGACGCGCTGGACCGGGGCGGCCCCGCGGCCTGGATCAACATGGACTTCTACAACCCGCACCACCCGGAGTACGCCCGCTGGCAGGCCGAGCGCCCCCAGGAGGCGGACGCGCTGGTCCGTCCGGACGGCGACCGCTGGTGGGAGCAGGCCCAGGACCTCGCCCTCTCCCGCGGCTACAACATCCTGCTCGAATCCGCGATGGTCACCCCGGCCGAGTACGAGGACATCTGCCGCCGCATCCGCTCCGCGCAGCTCCCCGAGGGCGTGGCGCCGTACCGCATCGAGACCGCGTTCGTGGCCGTCCCCGGTCCCGTCAGCCGGCTCGGCGTCCTGACCCGCTACCTCGACGAACTCCAGCGCCACGGCCACGGCCGCCTGGTCGACCCCGACATCCATGACGCGGCGCTGCGCGGCGTGGTCCGGGGCGCCGCCGCCCTGGAGCGCGAGGGGCTCGGGGACTTCGCCGCGGTGCTGCGCCGGGGCGGGGAGACCGTGCACACCCAGCACATCGCCCCCGGTGGCCTGGCTTACGGCGCCACGGAGACGAGGGGGACCGGCACATCGCTGGCGGCGGCCGTCGAGCGGGAGCACGCGCGCGTGCAGACGACCGCCGAGGCGTCGCAGTTCGCGGCGCGGCACGCGGCGGCGGTCGTGACCGCCCCGGACTACGTGCTGCCGGAACTGGAGCGCATAGCCCGCTCCGCCGCGCCGATCCTGCCGGCGCCCGAGGCCCCCTGGCGCGCCGTCGCCGACCGCGCGGCGGCCGTGCGCGCGTCGGAACCACCGCGGCATCCGGAGCCCACACTCCTGGCCCGCGGCGACCACGAGGTAATCGACCTCCTCGCCCACAACCTCGCCGAGCGGCACACCGCCCTCTCCCGGGGCGACAGCAACCCGGCGACCGCCGCGCGCCACGAGCACACCACCGACCGGCTGCTCGGCGAACTGGCCCGCCGCTCCGCCCTGTCCCCGGAGGCACGCGCCACGGAGGAGGCCCACCGCCGGGCCCTGCGGACGGCCCCGGCCCCCGGGTCGGGACCCGGGAGCGGAGTCGGCGCGGGTGCGACCGCCGGTGCGGGCGCGGGTGCGACCGCCGGTGCGGGCGCGGGTGCGACCGCCGGTGCGGGCGCGGGTGCGACCGCCGGTGCGGGCGCGGGCCCCGGGGGCAATCCCACCGCGGCGGCCGCGGCAGCGCGCAGCCGGTCGGCGACCGCTCCCCGGCCACCGACGAACGGCGGGCACCCGCCCGTCACCGCTCCCCGCGCCCTCCCGGCAGCCCTCCCGGCCGCCCGCCCCGCGCAGCCACCGGCCGGACGCGGCCGCTGACCGAAGGCGGCCGGGCTCGGCCGCTGACCGCAGCCGGAGGGTGCCTGAGTCGCGGAGAGGTCCTGCGCCGGAGCGGTCCTACACGGCGACCGTGAGGGTCGCGGTGTACCCCTTCTCCACGCTGCCCTTCAGGGTGGCCAGTTGCCGGTCGTAGCCGTCACTGAAGATGTTGTCGGTCTCCAGCGACAGCCGGCTCAGGTGGGTGACGCTCGCGCTGTAGCCGTCCGTGGCGTAGACGGTGTCGCAGACGTCCTTCGGGAAGGCGAGCTGCGAGGTGGCCGCGATGTCCCGCGCAGCGGTGGCGTCGTCCAGGCTGTCGTACACCTCGAAGTGGATGTGCGGCCAGCGGCCGGTGTAACAGCCGGGGAAGATCGACGTGAAGGTGACCTGGCCCTTCGCGTCGGTCTCCTGGACGCCGCGCAGGTAGTTCTCGTCGCTCGCGCCCTCGGAGTAGAGGGAGTAGCGGCCCTCGCGGTCGCAGTGCCAGAGGTAGACGGCCGCGCCCCCCTTCGGCGTCTCGCACCCGGAGTCCGTGCCGACGACGGTGAGGGTCACCGTCAGCGGTACGCCCTCGGCGACACCGCTCGCCGAGCCGAAGCTCTTGGTGATGTCCCGGCGGACGACACCGCTCTCCGTGAGGACGTCGGGCCCGTTGGAGCCGTCCCCGGGGTACGGGCCGGCCGTCTCCGCGGGGATGGTCTCGCAGTCCGCGCCGGAGGAGGAGGCCGAGGAGGAGCCGGAGCTGGAGGACGAGCCGGACGCGGACGCCGACGACGAGGACCCCGACGACGTACCACCCGACTCGTCCGAGGAACACGCCGCCACCAGCGGCACCATGCCCGCCCCGGCCAGCAGCCGGATCATGCGCCGCCGCGCCAGCACCGGCAGATCGTGGGAGAGCCCTCTGTCGAACTCGTCGTCATGGTCGTGGCCGTGCCCGTGGCGGTGACTGTGGACGTGCGGTTTCTCGCTCATGTGGGGCCTGCGCGCTCTCTGATCGTCCCGTCATGGATTGCGCGAGATGCTACGAGCCCAACCTGTGGAAACTTCAAGCTTCTCCCATGACGAGCCCATGACGTACCGCGCCCGGCCCTACCGCGCCAGGCGGACACTCAGGCCCCGACCGTCCCGTCCACACCCTCCCGCAGGAGGTCGGCGTGGCCGTTGTGGCGGCCGTACTCCAGCAGGACGTGGACCATGACCATCCGCAGGGAGACCTCCTCGTCCCAGCGCGGCTGGTGGCCGACCAGGTCGAGGGAGGGCGCCTCGCGTTCGATACGGCGGGAGTTCTCGACCTCCGCCTCCCACGCCCCGAACGCCTCGGCCCGCGTCGAGGCGCTGTCGTCGTAGGCGGCCTGGAAGTCGATCTCGTCCGACCAGACCATGGGCGCGCCGGGGTCCTCGAACACCCGGCGGAACCAGGCCCGTTCCACCTCGGCCATGTGACGGACCAGCGCGAGCAGCGACAGCGTCGACGGCGGCATCGACCGCCGGCGCAGTTCGGCGTCGGTGAGGCCTTCGCACTTCATGGCGAGGGTCGCGCGGTGGTAGTCGAGGAAGGCCCTCAGCGTCTCCCGTTCGCTGCCGACGTGGGGCGGCCCCACACGCTTGTCCTCGGCCATCGGCCGCCCTCCCCGTCCTCCGGTGCCCCGGGGGCCGCCCGGCCGCGCGGTCGTCCGGCCCCACCGTCGTCCGGCCCCACCGTCGTCCGGCCCCGGTTCGGGCCGGCCTCGTCAGACAATCTTGTCGAAGAACGCGCGGATGTCGGCCGCCAGGGTCTCCGGCTCGTCCATCCCCACGAAGTGGTGGCCCGGATTGGACTCGGGCCAGTGCACGATCCGGTTGTCGCGCTCGGCGAGGCGGCGGACGGCGGGCGGCCCGCAGTACACGCCGGTCGGAACGTGCCGTTGCCCCTCCGGCCAGGTGAACTCGTCCCGCTCGTACATGAACCAGGACGAGGTGCCGGACGTCCCGGTCAACCAGTAGAGCGTGACGTTGGTGAGGAACAGGTCGCGGTCCATGTCCCGGACGCCGAAGTCCCGGAACTTCTGCATCATCCAGGAGAGCTGGGCCACCGGGGAGTCGTGCCAGCCGTACGCGAAGGTCTGCGGGGTGTGCCGGAGCAGGGTGTGGTGGTCGGCGCCGCCCTGCGACCACTGCTGGATCATGTCGTACAACGCCCGCTCGTCCGGCGTCAGTTCGGGCAGGTCCTTCTCGGTCGGGAAGCCGAAACCGCCGTTGATGTGGACGCCGATGACCTGCTCGGGTGCCGCGCGGGCCACCGCGGGCGCCAGGTACGCGCCCAGGTCGCCGCCCTGGGTGCCGTAGCGGTCGTAGCCGAGGCGGCTCATCAGCTCGGCCCACATCGCGGCCACCCGGTCGACGCCGAAGCCGGTCTCGCGCGGCCCCTCGGAGAAGCCGAAGCCCGGGACGGACGGGGCGACGACATGGAACCCGCGCTCGGTCAGCGGACCGATCAGCCGTGTGAACTCGACGACGGAGTTGGGCCAGCCGTGGGACAGGAGCAGGGGCACGGCGTCCGGCCGGGGGGAGCGGACGTGCAGGAAGTGGACGTCGAGGCCGTCGATCGTGGTGAGGTACTGGGGGAACGCGTTGAGGCGGCGTTCGTGGGTCCGCCAGTCGTAGGCCGTGCGCCAGTACTCGGCCATCTCCTTCACCTCTGCCACCGGGACTCCCCGGTCCGCGCCCTCGCCGGGCAGCTGCCGCGGCCACCGTGTGCGCGCCAACCGGCCGTTCAGATCGTCCAGTTCGGCCTGCGGGATGTCGATGCGGAAGGGGCGGACCTGCGTGTCCATGATCGCTCCGGTTGCCTCGGCGTCGGCTGGTACGGCCACGCTAGGGGCGATGTAGGCCAGATGCTGTCCTCTATCGCCCCGCGCGTCTCCCGGCCGGTCCGGAGCGGTCGCCGTGACCGTCGGCGTTACCGTGACCGTCGGCGTCGCCGTGACCGTGGCCGTGGCCGTCGCGTCAGGCGCGCACGAGTTCCCCGTCCCGGTCCGTGCCCTTCGGGCCGTCGCCGGTGCGCAGGCCCTCGCCCTCGACGTCGACGTCGGGCAGTGCCCGGTCCAGCCACCTCGGCAGCCACCAGGCCCGGTCGCCGAGCAGGGCGAGGACCGCCGGGACGATGGCCATCCGCACGACGAAGGCGTCGAAGAGGACGGCGACGGCGAGACCGAAGCCGATCATCTTGACCATCGACTCGCTGGAGCCGATGAAGCCGGCGAAGACGGCCATCATGATGACCGCGGCGGCCGTCACCACCCGCGCCCCGTGCCGGAAGCCGGTGACCACGGCCTGCCCCGGACGCTCGCCGTGGACGTACGCCTCACGCATCCGGGTCACCAGGAAGACCTCGTAGTCCATGGCGAGACCGAAGACGACGCCCACCATGAAGAGCGGCATCATCGACATGACCGGGCCGGTCTCCTCGACGCCCACCACGTCCGCCAGCCAGCCCCACTGGAAGACCGCGACCACCGCGCCGAGCGCCGCCATCACGCTCAGGAGGAAGCCGAGGGCCGCCTTCAGCGGGACGAGGACGGAGCGGAAGACCACGATCAGCAGCAGGAAGGCGAGGCCCAGCACCAGGACCACGGTGATCATCGCCGTGTCACCGGCCTTGTTGTACGTCGCCGGGGTGACCGTGACGACGCCCTTCATCTCCTTGACCTCGTCGGAGACGTCCTTGACGGCGACCTTCGGGTCGTCGGCGGACTTCACGTCGACCACGACCATCAGCGGGCCGTTGGAGCCGGGGCCGAAGCCCTCCGAGAGCAGGTCGTAGGCGCGGCGCTGGGTGGTGGACGTCGGCTGGGAGCCGTCGTCGGGCAGGCCGAGTTCGAGGGAGCTCGCCGGGATCGCGGCGGCGCCGAGGCCGATCACGGCCACGAGCAGCACATCACGGGCCTGCGGACCACGAAACGGGCCCAGCGCGTGCCCATGTTGGGCTTCTCCGCCGCCCCGTCCCCGCCGGACGGGGTCCGGCTCAGCCGCGTGTCACGCGGCGGTGGCTCGGGGTGGGGCAGGCGGTCGGTACACCGAGGGCGGGGAGGACCACGGCGTCGATGTACGAAACGAGGAAGGCCTGGGTCGGAGGCAGCTCTTCGAGCAGCGTCCGGGTGACGAAGGCACCGAGCATCATGTGCATCACGAAGTCGAGCGCCGGGTTGTCCGGCCGGACCTCACCACGCTCGACCGCGCGCCCCAGCAGCCGCTGGAACTCGGCGACCTGCGGTTCGACGAGGAACTCCCGGAACGCCGCGAGCAGCTCGGGATGCGTGTGCACCGCCATGGCCAGGCCGCGCATGAGCGCGGAGTTCTGCTCCATGGCGCAGTCGTCCTCCCGCCGCGCCAGGGCGTGCAGGTCGCCGCGGAGGGATCCGGTGTCGACGGCGAGGGCGCCCATCGACTTCTCCTTGCCGATCGCCTTCGCGACCAGCTCGGCCTTGCCGCCCCACTGGCGGTAGAGGGTGGCCTTGCTGGACCTGGTGCGGGCGGCCACGGCGTCCATGGTGAGGGCGTCGTAGCCGACCTCCCGGAGCAAGTCGAGCACGGCCGCGTACAGCTCGGCCTCGCGCTCGGGCGTGAGTCGACTGCGGCGCGCCGTCGCGGTCTCAGCCATCCCACTCTCCCCACTCCCACTGGACGTTCGGGACGACAAGGCTACCGGTCACATGCCGGGGCACGGGCCGGACACCCCACCTTCTCGAACGAAACTGTTTCGTACGCTTACGACGCTACCCCCAGCCTCAGCGAAACGAAACCGTTTCGTTCGTGTTCTGGGTCACGCGCCCTCCCCGCACCCCGGCCACGCACGAGTTGCCGCGCCCCCGGACCCGGAAAAGCATGGGGAGGTGAGCGACTCATACGAGACCGGAAGCGACCGGGGAACCCCCGGCTACCTGCGCTTTCCCCATGTCGGCGGCGATCGCGTCTGCTTCGTCGCCGAGGACGATCTATGGCTGGCCCCGCTCGACGGCTCCGACCGCGCCTGGCGGCTCACCGTCGACCGGACGAAGGCCGCCACCCCGCGCTTCTCGCCCGACGGACGCCACATCGCGTACACGAGCTGGCGCAGCATCGTCCCGGAGATCCACCTGGTCCCGGTCGACGGCGGCGGCCCCGCACGCCGCCTCACCCACTGGGGCAGCCCCGACACCGAGGTCTGCGGCTGGACACCCCCGGACCCCGACGCGGGGGGCCGCTCCGACATCCTGGCCGTCGCCTCGCACGGCGAGCCCTTCTCCTACTACACCTGGGCCTACAAGGTCCGCCTCGACGGCGACCCCGGCCGCAAGCTCCCCTGGGGCCCCGTCTCCGCCATCCAGGTCGCCGAGATCGACGGGGAGCGCCGCACCCTGCTGCTCACCGGCACGCCCCCGCACGAACCGGCCTCGTGGAAGCGCTACCGGGGCGGTGCCATGGGCCGCCTCTGGCTGCACGGCGAGCGACTGCTGCCCGACCTCGAAGGGCATCTGCACTCCCCCATGTTCGTCGGCGGCCGTATCGCCTTCCTCTCCGACCACGAGGGCGTCGGCAACCTCTACTCCTGCGCATACGACGGCTCCGACCTGCGCCGCCACACCGATCACGACACCTTCTACGCCCGGCACGCGGCGAGCGACGGCAGCCGGGTGGTGTACCAGTGCGCGGGCGACCTGTGGCTCGTCGACGACCTCGCCCCCGACTCCGTCCCCGGCAGGCTCGACATCCGCCTCGGCGGATCGCTCACCGGGCGGCGGCGCCACCAGGTGCCGGCGGCCCAGCACATCGACGGCCTCTCGGTCGACGAGACGGGCCGGGCCAGCGCCGTCGTCGTCCGCGGCAGCCTGTACTGGCTGACCCACCGCGACGGACCCGCCCGGACCATCACCGACACCCCCGGCGTCCGCGTCCGGCTGCCCGAGATGCTGGGCTCCGGCGGCCAGGTGGCGTACGTGACGGACGCCGACGGCGAGGACGCGATCGAGATCGCCTACCTCCCCCGGGCCACCGGCGACCGCGAACCCCGCCGCCTCGCCTCCGGCGCGGTGGGCCGCGTCCTCGAACTGGTCGCGGACCCGGCCGGCGAACGCCTCGCCATCGCCGCGCACGACGGGCGGCTGCTGCTGCTCGACGCGACGGAGGAGTCCAACGGCGAGGTCACCGAGATCATCACCTCGATCAACGGCCCGGTCCGCGACCTCGCCTTCTCCCCCGACGGCAGCTGGCTGGCCTGGTCCCACCCGGGCATCGGCCGCAGCCTGCGCCAGATCAAGATGGCCCGGCTGAAGGACCGGCTGATCGTCGACGTCACCGGCGGCCGCTTCGAGGACGAGAACCCCGTGTTCACCGGCGACGGCCGCTATCTGGCCTTCCTGTCCTGGCGCGGCTTCGACCCGGTCTACGACGTCCACACCGGCGATCTGTCCTTCCCGCTCGGCTGCCGCCCCTACCTGGTCCCGCTCTCCTCCGCCACGCCCTCCCCGTTCGCCCTGAACCCCGACGGCCGCCCGGTCGCCGGCGGCATGGACCCCGGCGAGGACGAGGAGGCCGGCGGGACGGTCACCGTGGAGGTCGAGGGCCTGGAGAGCCGCGTCACGCCCTTCCCGGTCACCGCCTCCAAGTACTCGGCGCTCTGCCCGGTGAACGGCGGCGGTCTGGTCTGGCTGCGCTGGCCGATCTCCGGCGCCCTCGGCGAGACCTTCGCCAACCCCGACGACATGACCGGGCGCCCGACCCTGGAGTACTTCAACATCAGCAAGGCGAAGAAGAGCGAACTCGTCTCCCACCTCGACTGGTTCGCCATCAGCGGCGACGGCACCCGTCTCGTGGTCGTCGACGAGGGCGACCTGCGGGCCGTGCCCTCCACCGAGTCCGGCGACAGCGACAGCACCGTCTGGATCGACCTGCGGCGCATCATGCACGAGGTCGACCCGGCCGCCGAGTGGCGCCAGTCCTACGCCGAGGCGGGCCGGCTGATCCGCGCCTACTTCTGGGACCCGGACATGAGCGGCATCGACTGGGACGGAGTCCTCGACCAGTACCGGCCCCTCGTCGAACGGGTCGCCTCCCCCGACGAGTTCGCCGACCTCCTGCGCGAGGTCCTCGGCGAACTGGGCACCTCCCACGCGTATGTGTCCGCCTCCCGCCGCAACGAGGGCCCGCCCCACTACCAGCGCCGCCAGGGCCTTCTCGGCGCCAACTTCGTGCGCCGGGACGACGGCTGGCAGATCCGCCGGGTCCTGCCCGGCGACTCCTCGGACTCCAAGGCCCGCTCCCCGCTCGCCGGCACCGGCATCCGCGAGGGCGCCGTCCTCACCCACGTCGACGGCCGCCCGGTGGACCCGACGACGGGCCCCTTCCCGCTGCTGGCGGCCGCGGGCGGTACGACGGTGGAGCTGACGTTCACCCCGGCCGAGGGCGAGGGCCGCGCCCGCCGGGTGGCCGTGGTGCCGCTGCTCGACGAGCGCCCCCTGCGCTACCAGGACTGGGTCGCCAAACGCCGCGAGGTCGTCCATGAACTCAGCGGCGGCCACTGCGGCTACCTCCACATCCCCGACATGGGCGGCTCCGGCTGGGCCCAGTTCAACCGCGACCTGCGCATGGAGGTCTCCCGCCCGGCCCTGATCGTCGACGTACGGGGCAACGCGGGCGGCCACATCAGCGAACTGGTGGTGGAGAAACTCACCCGCAGGATCCTCGGCTGGGACCTCACCCGGGGCGCGCAGCCGGTGTCGTACGCCTCCAACGCCCCCCGCGGACCGGTGGTCGCACTGGCCGACGAGGCGACCTCGTCCGACGGCGACATGATCACGGCCGCCTTCAAACTCCTCGAACTGGGCCCGGTGGTGGGCCTGCGCACCTGGGGCGGCGTCGTCGGCATGACCGGCCGCCACCAGCTCGGCGACGGCACCGTCATCACGGTCCCCATGAACGCCGCCTGGTTCGACGCGTACGGCTGGTCCATCGAGAACCGGGGCGTCCTGCCCGACGTCGAGGTCCACCGCACCCCCCTCGACTGGGCCGAGGGCCGCCACTCCCAGCTCGGCGCCGCGGTCACCCTCGCCCTGGACCTCCTGAAGGCCCACCCCGCCGCGAACCCCCCGGACTACGGCAACGTCCCCGACAGGTCCCGCCCGAAGCTGCCGCCGAGGAACGGCGGCTGACACGGGAACGGGGCGCCCCCGGTGAAGAGGGCGCCCCGCTCGGGAACTCAGCGGACGCTCGACTCAGATGTCGTAGTCCTGCTGGAACCGGTCCTCGGCGTCACGCAGGTCGCGCTCACGCTCGCCCTGCGGCTGCCGGCCGCGCTGCCCAGGCTGCTGCTGAGCACGCTCACGCTCCTGACGCGCACGCTCCTCGGGGGACAGCCGCTCCGACTCCTGCGGAGCACGCCCCGCCCCGGCCTTCTGCCGCGCCTGGTGCTTGAGCTGCTCGGTCTTCTCCTGGAACTGGTCCTTCATGCCCATGTGGTTTCACTCCCAATGTGGGTGAGGGGATCGGGCCTCGACCAGACAAACACGGGCGGACATCCAACGCATTTCGATCACTCACTCACGGTTACCGACCCCCTGGCGCTCCCGTTCGTCGGCGGCACCGCCCGCCCCCACGAGCCCGGTCGGCACCCCCCGCAGCCGCCCCTCGAACCGCCGCACCTCCCGCGGCCCGAAAGCTCCGATCAGGCCCGGCAGATACCCCCGCACGCCCTGCATGCCGCGCAGCCACCACTGCCCGTAGACATGCCCGGACCGCCGCTCGATCCCGGCGACGATCCGGTCGACGGCCGGGCCCAGCGGATACGTCTTGCCCGCCGGCCACGGCAGCCGCTGCCTCAACTCCCGCATGGCGTCCGCCTGGTCGGCCCCGCGCACCATGTCCGTGTCCGTCCACGACAGATAGGCGACCCCGACCCCGACACCCTTGTGCCCCACCTCGGCCCGCAGGCTGTGCGCGTACGCCTCGACACCCGCCTTGGACGCGCAGTACGCCGTCATCATCGGCGCCGGAGTGATCGCGGCGAGGGAGGCGATCTGCAGCAGATACCCCCGGCTCTCCACCAGCGCGGGCAGGAACGCCCGCCCGGTCACGGCCGATCCGACGAGGTTGACCTCGATGACCCGCCGCCAGGCGTCCGGGTCGGAGTCGACGAACGGGCCGCCGTTGGCGACACCCGCGTTGGCGACCACGACGTCCACCCGGCCGAAGCGCTCCTTCACCTCGGCGGCGACCCGCGCCATCGCCTCGTGGTCGGTGACGTCGGCGTGCCAGAACTCGCTCTCGCCGTAGAGGCGTTCACCGACCCCCTTCAGCTCGTCCGGCTCCAGCCCGACGAGCGCGACCTTCACCCCCCGCACCGAGAGCTTGCGGGCGAGGAGTTCCCCCACGCCCCGCGCGGCCCCGGTGACCACCGCGACCCGCCCCTCCAGGACGTTGCCCCTGCTGCCGCCCCTGCTCATGCGCCCGCCTCCTCCAGCTCGTCCCGCTCGGTCCGTGGTCCGTACGCCGTCACCAGCCCGCGTATCCGGGCGGTGACCGCCTCCGGTGCCTCCACCGGCGACATGTGCCCCACACCCGTCAGCTCCGTCACGCCCACGCAGTCCGGCAGCGCGGCGGCCAGCGTCCGCGCGTGCACCGGCGGCGTCATCCGGTCCGCCGTACCCACGAGGACGGCGACCGGCACCGTCAACTCCCGTACGCCGTGGTCGAGGTCCAGCGTGTCGAGGACGTGCGACCAGGCGTGCCGCACCCGCGCCGGACACGCGTGCACGATCCGCGCGCACGCCTCGACCATCACCGGCGACGAACCAGGACCCATGGTGGCGTACTTCAGGATCCGCCGGGCGACCGGCGTGACCGGCCCGAGCGGCGCCCGTGACCCGAGCACCTTGCGGGTGAGCCAGGTACGCACCCGTCCGGGCCGGCCGGGCACGACGAGCGCCTCGGACACCAGCTTCGAACTGCCGGTGCTGCACAGCAGCACCGCCGCCGCGTGCTCCCGGACACCGGCCCGCCCCGCGGCGGCCATCAGCGTCATACCGCCCATGGAGTGCCCGACGAGCACCGCCTTCTCACCGGGCGCGAGCGTCACCGCGAGCACCGCCTCCAGGTCGTCGGCGAGGGCGTCCGCGCTGCACAGGGCGGCGGCGGGACTACGCCCGTGGCCCCGCTGGTCGTAGGCGATCACCCGGTGGTCGACGGCGAGGTCCCGGATCTGCGCCGCCCAGAACGCCGTCGAGCAGGTCCAGCCGTGCACCAGCACCACCGCGGGCGCGTCGTCCGGCCCATGCGTCTCCACGTGCAACCGGGCGCCGTCGGCGGACACGGCCGTCAACTCCCGTACGGCGACGGGCGGGGCGTAGGGCCCGTGCTTCACATGGGTAAGCCGGGTCACGCTCCGGCCTCCACCCTCGTCGCCTCGGTCGCGGTCGCCCCACCGACCTCCCCCGCAGCGGTCTTCCCCGCCCCGGTCTTCCCCGCCCCGGGCCGCGGCACCCGCAGCACCTCGTACTCGGCGAGATCCACCCGCCGGGTGGCGCCGCGGAACTCCGTGGTCGTGCCGGGCCAGATGGTGGTGTTGCGGCCGTGCGCGTCGAGGTACCAGCTGGTGCAGCCGCCGGTGTTCCAGACGGTCCGCTCCATGCGCTTCTGCACGCGCAGGTTCCAGGCGTCCACGGCGTCGGCCCGGGCGTCGAGGGCGACCCGGCCGCCCAGCACGCCCAACTGCCGGAGGAAGTCCGCCATGTAGTTCAGCTGGGACTCGATCATCAGGATCATGCTGGAGTTCCCCAGGCCCGTGTTGGGCCCGATGATCGTCATCCAGTTCGGGAACCCGGCGGCCGACGCCCCGCGCAGCGCCCGCATCCCGCCGTCCGCCCAGGACTCCGCGAGGGTCCGGCCGTCGGCGCCCACGACCCGGTCGGCGATGGGCATGTCGGTGACATGGAACCCGGTGCCGAACACGATCGCGTCGGCCTCGGCGGTGGTCCCGTCGGCGGCGACGAGCGTGGAGCCCTCGACACGGGCGAGCCCGGAGGCGACCACGTCCACGTTCGGCCGGGTGAGCGCCGGATAGTAGGTGTTCGACAGCAGGATCCGCTTGCAGCCGATGCGGTAGTCGGGCGTGAGCCTGGCACGCAGGGCGGGGTCCCTAACCGCCCGCGCCATGTTCCGCCGGGCCATCCGCTCCACCAGGCCCAGCTGGTCGGGCCGCTTGGTGAACGCCTGCACCTGGAGCTCCCGGATGCCCCACAGCAGCCCCCGCCGGGCCTGCGTGGTGAAGGGCAGCTGCCGGTGCAGCCACCGCTCGGCCCGGCTGATGTCGCGGTCGACACGGGGCAGCACCCACGGCGGGGTCCGCTGGAACAGGGTCAGCCGGCCGACGTCGGGCTGGATCGCGGGCACGATCTGGATCGCCGAGGCTCCCGTGCCGACCATCGCGACCCGCTTGCCGCGCAGGTCGTAGTCGTGGTTCCAGCGCGCGGAGTGGAACACCTCGCCGGGGAACGAGTCGATCCCGGGGACCTCGGGGATCTTGGGGTCGGAGAGCGGCCCGGTGGCGGAGACGACGACGTCGGCGGAGAACCGCCCGCCACTGGTCTCGATCTCCCAGCGCAGCCCCTCCGCGTCCCAGCTCATCCGCTTGACCTCGCAGTTCAGCCGCAGGTGCGGCCGGAGCCGGAAGACATCGGCGACGTGCTCCAGATACGCCCGGATGTGCTCCTGCCCGGAGAAGGTGCGCGGCCAGTCCGGGTTGGGCGCGAAGGAGAACGAGTACAGGTGCGACGGCACGTCGCAGGCGCATCCCGGGTAGTCGTTGTCCCGCCAGGTGCCGCCGACCGAGCCGCCCCGCTCCAGCACGACGAAGTCGGTGATCCCTTCCCGCCGCAGCCGCACGGCGGCGCCCAGCCCGCCGAACCCGGCCCCGATCACCGCGACCCGCACGTGCGGATACGAGGACTCACCCCCGCCCCCGTCGTCGTGCCCCTGTCCCTGCCCCTGCTCGGCCATCCGGTACCTCCACGCCTCATCGCGTGCGCACTCCGCGTCCGCACCCTGCGTCCGCACCTCACGTCCACGCCAGTAATCACTGGCGCAATGGCGAGAGTAGGGCAGGACCGTACCGATGGGTAGGGGTCGGGCGCTGCCGAGTTACCGCCGGTACAACATAGGCTTCCCACGTGGCAGCAGACGGCGAGCGACGCGAGTACCGCATGGAGGAGCTGGCCAGGGAGGCCGGCATCACCGTACGCACCCTGCGCTTCTACCGGGAGCGCAGACTGATCCCGCCGCCCCGCCGCGAGGGCCGCATCGCCTGGTACGACGACACACACCTGGCCCGGCTGCGCACGATCTCGGCCCTGCTGGAGCGCGGCCACACCCTGAACGGCATCGCCGAACTCGCCGAGGCCTTCGACCAGGGCCGCGACGTGGGCGAACTGCTCGGCCTAGGCGCACCCACCGAGGAGACCCCGGTCCGCCTCACCCCCGAGGCCCTCGCCGACCACTTCGGCGACCAGGCGACCCCCGAGAACCTCTCCGCCGCCCTCGACCTCGGCTACCTCGCCACCGACGGCGGCGAGATCGTCCACATCAGCCGCCGCCTCCTCGACGCCTCCGCGGCCCTGGTCCGCGAGGGCATCCCCCTGGCCGACGTCCTCGCCACCGGCCGCCGCGTCCGCACCCACGCCGAGGCCCTGGCCACCCTCTTCACCGACCTCATCCTCAACCACCCCGACCACAGCCCCGAGGACCTCGAACGCCTCCGCCCCCTGGCAAAGAGCGTGACGGAGGCAGAACTGTCGATGGCACTGGACCGCCGCCTGCGGCACGCCGGACGGGCGGACGAGCGGCCACCGACCGACGAGCAGCCGTAGCCGCCCGGCCGGCTTGGTGACCGCCGCGGGATCAGAGGTCGTAGACGACGGTCACCGGGGCGTGGTCCGACCACCGCTCCCCGTGCGTGGCGGCCCGCTCCACGAACCCCTTGACCGCCTTGCCGGCGAGCCGGGCGGTGGCCACCTGGTAGTCGATACGCCATCCGCTGTCGTTGTCGAAAGCCCTCCCCCGGTACGACCACCAGGTGTACGGGCCCTCGACGTCCGGGTGCAGGGCGCGCACGACGTCGACGTAGCCGCCGTCCGTCTCGTCGAGGACGCGGCCGAGCCACGCGCGCTCCTCCGGGAGGAACCCGGAGTTCTTGACGTTGCCGCGCCAGTTCTTGAGGTCGGCCTCGCGGTGGGCGATGTTCCAGTCGCCGCACACGACGACCTCACGCCCGTCGGCGGCGGCCCGCTCGCGCAGCTCCTTGAGATAGGGGAGGAACTCCCCCATGAACCGCACCTTCTCGTCCTGCCGCTCCGTCCCGACCTCGCCGGACGGCAGATAGAGGCTGGCCACGGTGACGCCGGGCAGGTCGGCCTCGACATAGCGTCCGGTGCCGTCGAACTCGGCCGACCCGAACCCCACCCGCACCCGGTCGGGTTCACGCCGGCTGTACAGCGACACCCCCGCGCGCCCCTTGGCGGCGGCCGGAGCGTGCACGACGTACCACCCGTCGGGCTCCCGCACCGTCTCGGGCAGTTGCCCGGGCTCGGCGCGCACCTCCTGGAGGCACAGCACGTCCGCGGAGGTCCCGCCGAGCCATTCCACGAAGCCCTTCTTCGCGGCGGCCCGAAGCCCGTTCACATTCACAGAGGTCACAGTGAGCACCGCTGCACGATACCCGTACATTGGACTGGGTCCAGATTCCGACGGGACCGCTCACCCACCCCTCCGCATGCATAGTTGTACGATCCCCCACATGATTATCCGCCCCGTACGCTTCGACCATCCCGACGCCGTCAAGCTGAACGACGAGGTCCAGGCCGAGTACGCCGTCCGCTACGGCGACGGCGGGGACGCCACCCATGTCGACCCCGCGCACTTCATGCCGCCGGTCGGGCTGTATCTGATCGCCTACGACGGCCAGGACAGACCGGTCGCGACGGGCGGCTGGCGCTCCCAGGACGCGAGCGACGAGGGCTATCTGGACGGGGACGCCGAGATCAAGCGCATGTACGTCACCCCGGCCGCCCGCGGCCTGGGCTTGGCCCGCCGCATCCTGGGCGAGCTGGAGGCCGACGCCCGTGCGGCGGGCCGTAGGCGCATGGTCCTGGAGACCGGTACCAAGCAGCCGGAGGCCGTCGCCCTCTACGCCTCCAGCGGCTACGAGCCCTGCGCCAAGTTCGGCTACTACCGCTTCCACGAACTGAGCCTCTGCTTCGCGAAGCCGCTCTGACGCGACACGCCTGCACGGCGGCACGACGGCACGACGGCACGACGGCACGACGGCACGACGGCACGACGGCACGGCGGCACGGCGCGGCAGCGAGGGGCGGTCGAGGCCGGTCAGCCCGGCGGCGGGAAAACTCCCATGCCGCCGTCACCCCCGCCCCCTACCGTGACCCCGTGAAAGAGAACCGCCGCCTGCGCCGCATGGTCGTGGGTGACACGACCTGGCTCTGGACGGTCCGCCGCCGCTCCCACCGCGCTCACGGCCACTGCTTGCTGAAGCTCACGCTCCACCCGGAGGGCCCCCGGCGCCGCCGCCTGGTCCTGGTCTTCGCGCCGGCCGAGAACCGGGTCGTCTCCAGCTGCTACTTCGCGGCCGGCGACCTGGTCCGTCTGCCGGACCACACCTGGCTCAACCTCTACGAACCCGCCACGGTCCGCCGCCTCCTGGACGCCGCGTCCCCCGCCCTGGACCGCTCCCCGTCCGCCCACACGGTCGAACTGGACGGCTGGCCCCACTTCGACACGATCACCGCCGTGACGCCCGCCGCCCCCACGACACCCGCCTGACAACACGTCAGCCTGCCGTCTCGTGCGGTCGGGGCGGTTGCGGTACTTCGCTGCTGCACCTCCACCTGGTGTGCTTCTCACCTGCGCTGGTGGGCCCGGTGGTGTCCGTGCCGTCCGCCGGCGTTCGTTGGCGTTGTCACGCGGTCAGCCACTCACCCGCTGCCGCTGCTCGTGCTTCGTCGTCGGCCGGTGTCGAGCGACCTCGGACGGCGCAGAGACGGCCCACCTTCGTCCGACGCGCGGGCATGGGCGTGGCCTGCTTGACCCGCCGGCCCGCCGCCTGCACAGTCGGGATGCTGCACCGTGGCAGCGCCGCCTCCCTCTGCCGACCGGTCCCCAACCAGGGGTGGCGGACGGCCCTGATACCCAGGAGTGCCTGGTCCGATGGTCCTCGACCTGGTGGTGATCGGTACGGCCATCACCCTTGGGCCCTTGCACAACAGCGCCTTCATCCTGCTGCTCTCCTCGCAGCGCGGCGTCCGTCAGGGGCTGGCGTTCCTGCTGTCGTGGTTGGCCAACCTGATCGCCGTGATCGCCGTCGTGGTGCTGCTGACCGGCGGTCAGCCCCCGGCCCGCCACAGCACGCCCTCGACCGCCGCGATCACCGCAAAACTCGTCATCGGCGTGGCACTGGTGCTGTACGGCGCGTACCGGCGGCACAGGCCGCCCCGCCCGCACGGCCCACCACGCTGGGCCGCCCTGATCGACAACGCCTCTCCGGTCGCGGCCGCCGGTCTGGCCTGGCTGGTGCAGCCCTGGGCGCTGGTCGGCGCCGGTGCTGCGACGGTCCTGGAGGCGAACCTCTCCACCGCCGGCGACTGGCTCGCGCTGACCGGCTACTGTCTACTGGCCACGCTCAGTCTCATCATCATGGAGATGTACGCGGTCTGGGCACCGGCGACCGCGGAAGCCCGGCTGAACGCCCTGCGGAACTGGCTGGGCCAGCACCAGGAGCAGTTGGTTGTCACGCTCTCCCTCCTCACCGGCCTGTGGTTGACGGCCGTGAGCATCTATGAGCTGGTCACCTGAGGCAGGAACCCCCTGCCGCGTTCACCACTCTCGTCGGCGGACTTGACAGTGGTGGACAAGGAGCCCTCCGGGGAGATGCCGGGGGCCCCGAAGCGGCATCCTTGGCCGGTCGAAGAAGCGCGGCAGTTCCTCGAAGCGGCCGGCGCTGCACATGACCCGCTGTACGCGGCGTACGTACTGATCCTGGTCCTCGGCTTCCGACGCGGCGAGGTGGTGGGGCTCACCTGGGCAAACGTCAACCTGGACGCCGGGGAGATCACAGCGCAGATGCAGCTACAACGGATCAACCGGCGCTTGGTCCACGACGAGACCAGGACCGAAGCGTGGTCGGCCACACTGCCGCGCGCAGAGATCTGCGTCGCCGCCCATCAGCGCAGGCAGAAGGGACGGGAGTTGGCGAAGCGGGCGGCCGGCGAGCTGTGGGGGACTCCGACTTCGTCGGCGAGATCGCGGTGACCATGGAGGTGTTCCGGGGTGACCTCGGCACGCACGTCCCGTCGGAAGCCACCCGCCGGGCTCTGCGCAAGCTCGGCAAGTACCTCGGGAACAAGATCCGGAGTAGTTGCCGTACTTCGCGCTGCACGGCATGCCAAAGCCCCGGTCGGGAGATCCCTACCGGGGCTTTGAGCTGCGTGGACCTGAGGGGATTTGAACCCCTGGCCCCCTCGATGCGAACGAGGTGCGCTACCGGACTGCGCCACAGGCCCTTGCAACGAGTGAAACTCTAGCATCCCCATCCGGCTGCTTGGAAATCCGTTCCGGGCGGGCCGCCGATCCGCCTCCGACGGGCTCGTGGCTGGTCAGGGAGCGGGCGGACCAGAAGGCCGGGAGTCACTCGTTGGCCGCCCGGGGGCGGTCGCCCTCCTCGTACTGGTCGAAGAGAGGCGTGCGGCCCCGCTCGCGGGAGCGGCGCGCGGACGCGGCGCGGCGGGCGTCGGAGCGGCCGCCGCCGGGGGTGTCCGCAGCCTCGGGCGGCCCGGCACCGGCAGGGTCCTCGTCGGCGGCGGACTCCGACTCCGCCTCCCGCGTCCCGGCGTGCGGGTCGGCCGCGCTGGAGCGCGCGGAGCTCCAGGCGTCGGGTGCGCCGAGGTCGACCCCGGAGGTGGCCCGGGGGGCGACCGGCGCGGTGACGTAGGTGGGGAGCGGAACGGGGACGGGGTCCCAGCTCTCGCCCTGGCCGGGCTTGCGCTGCCGCTCGCGCTGCTGGTCGATCCACTCGGCGTGGTCGGTCTGCTCGACGAGGGCCCGGCGGTCGGCCGCGAGGGCGTTCAGGTCGGGCCTGGTCTCCTCGTTCTCTGGCCCGTCCTCCGGCTCGTCGGCGTCCACCGGCTCGGTCACCGGCCGCCGCCTGGGCTGCCGCTCCCGCAGCTGCTGCGCCGCCACCTCGGCCCGCCTGCGGTCCATGACGTACGCGAACCGCTTCCGCTCCTGGCGGCGCAGATGCGCGATGTAGGCGCTCAGCAGTATGGCGGGTACGGCGGGCGCCCAGAGGAAGGTGAGTCCGCCGACCGCGGCGACCACCGCGCCGAGGGTGAAGGCGAGGAAGAGCAGCACGGTCGTACGCCGTCGCCGCGCGAGCACCTTCGAGCGCCGGGCCCGTGCCAGGGCTTCCGCCGAGCCCGCCTTGCGTGCGGCTGCCTTGCGTGCGGCCGCCTTGCGCTTGTCCGACGGCGAGGAGGGGGGCGATGCGGGGGACGCGGCGGCTGCCGCTGTCTTCGCGCGGGGGGCGCCCGGCGCTCCGGCCGCCGCCGGCGGGGCCGTGGGTGTGCCCGCGCCGCCCTGCTGGGGCACCGGCCTGCCCTGCGGCGCGGCCTTGCCCTGGGGTGCCGGTTTCGCCGGCTGCTGCGCCTGCTTCGGGGGGTGCGGTGACTCACCCCGCTCCACCGGGAGTTGGGCCTTCGTGTGCGCCCGGTGCGGGGGCATGGCGAAGGCCCGGACGTCCACCGAGTCGGTGACGGCGTCCGGGTCGGCGTCCGGCTCCCCCTCCTCGGTGGAGCGCGCCCGCAGGTCCTTGGCGTATCGGCGCTCCATGCCCGCCCGTCCGGAAAGCAGCCGGATGGCGGTGCTGAAGCGTTCCGTCGGACGGGCTTCGTTCAGCTCGTCCTGCCTACGGAGCCACATCGGCACCAAGTAGGCGGCCCAGGCCCCGACGATGACTGCGTAGATGAGGCCGCTGCTGCTCACGCTCACACCGTAGAGGGGTTTGCATGGGGCCATCTGCCAATTGGGCCGGTGTGTCGCACGATCTGGCTGATATTTCGAGCTTTTTTTGTGACCGATCCGATCAGCTGGCCGCCGAGAGCGGGAATTTCACGCACCGAGAACGCTTCGACCCGTTCAACTCGATCGTCGGCCGATCATCTTTTTTCGAACATGTATTTCATTTATTGCGTCGGCCCTGGCTTGCCCGCCTCGGATCCGGCGTTCCGCGCCCGTTCGCGCTGCCAGCGGCCGAGCAGCCCCTCGGGGACCTCTTCGGCGGTGAGGGCGAAGACCAGATGGTCACGCCAGGCACCGTCGATGTGAAGATAGCGTGGACGAAGCCCTTCCTCGCGGAATCCGAGTTTCTCCACGACCCGTCGGCTGGGCCGGTTCTCGGGGCGAATGCAGACCTCGAGGCGGTGCAGTCCGACGGTTCTGAAGCAGTGGTCGACGACGAGTGCCACCGCCGTCGGCATCACCCCGCGCCCGGCCACCGACTCGTCGATCCAGTAGCCGACGTGCCCGGAGCACATCGAGCCCCAGGTGATCCCCGCGACCGTCAACTGCCCGACGAGCCGCCCCTGGTACTCGATGACGAACGGCAGCATCCGGCCCGCGTTCGCCTCCGCCCGCAGATTGCGGACCATCTGACGGTAGGTCGGCCGGTGCGCGATGGGCCCGCTCGGGGTGGGCGGCGGGATGGTCGCCTCCCAGGGGCGCAGCCAGTCCCGGTTGCGCCGGTTGACCTCGCGCCAGGCCCGCTGGTCGCGCATCCTTATGGGCCGGAGGACCACATCGCCGTCCACCAGCACTACGGGCCAGGATGGGCTGTTCAGCTCGCACCCCCACGGGGTCCGGCGGGCCGCCCGTGGTCCTCGGCCGCGAGGGCGGTGGGGGCGTCCCCGTCGCCGGCCGGCCTCGGGTGGTCCCCGCCACGGATCTGGTCGACTGCGTGGGTCAGCAGCGGTTCCAGGACGGCCAGACCGTCCCGTACGCCGCCCGTGGAACCCGGCAGGTTCACGATCAGGGTGCGGTCGGCGACACCGGCGAGGCCCCGGGAGAGCGCTGCGGTGGGCACCTTGTCCCGGCCGTGGGCGCGGATCGCCTCGGGGATGCCGGGCACCTCGTGGTCGAGGACCGCGCGGGTGGCCTCGGGGGTGCGGTCGGTGGGCGAGAGGCCCGTGCCGCCGGTCGTCACGATGACGTCGTACCCGGCGTCCACGCCCGCGCGCAGCGCCGCCTCCACGGGGTCCCCGTCGGGCACGACCTGCGGCCCCTCCACGGCGAACCCGAACCGGGCCAGCCCTTCGGCGATCAGCGGTCCGCCCTTGTCCTCGTAGACCCCGGCGGAGGCCCGGTTGGAGGCGGTCACGACGAGCGCGCGGTACGGGGCGGGAGGGCCCCCGGCGGAGGCGGAGGCCGAGGCGGGGCCCGACGCCGGGTGCGGGGTGTCGCTCATGACCGGCTCCAGTCGCCCGACTTGCCGCCCGTCTTCTCCTCGACGCGCACGTCCGTGATGACCGCCCCCTTGTCGACGGCCTTGACCATGTCGATCACGGTGAGCGCGGCCACGGAGACGGCGGTGAGGGCCTCCATCTCGACGCCCGTGCGGTCCGTTGTCTTCACGGTGGCCAGGATCTCGACGGCGTCGTCCGCGACCGACAGATCGAGCTCGACCCCGGACACGGACAACGGGTGGCAGAGCGGGATGAGGTCGGGCGTGCGCTTGGCGCCCATGATCCCGGCGATACGGGCGGTGGCGAGGGCGTCGCCCTTGGGGACGCCCTCGCCACGCAGCAGTTCGACCACCTTCGGCGAGACCAGGACCCGGCCGCTGGCGCGGGCGGTGCGCGCGGTCACGTCCTTCCCGGAGACGTCGACCATGCGTGCGGCGCCCGCCTCGTCGATGTGGGTCAGTCGGTCCTGCGGCGTACTCATCGTGGTGTGGCGCTCCCGGTCGGGGCCCGTCGCGGTGCGGCGCGCGGCCTGTTGTGCGCGACACGGTACGCCACCCCCGGCGGTTCGGCCGAGCAGGACCGCTGGGGCCGCGGATCGCCTCCGCGGGACCTCAGCCCAGCAGGACGACCTCGACCTCCGTGCCGGGCTCGACGGACTCGGTGTCCTCGGGGACCACGATCAGCGCGTCGGCCTGCGCCAGGGCCGCGACCAGGTGCGATCCGGCGCCCCCGACGGGGGTGACCTGTCCCTCGGCGTACGTGCCGCGCAGGAACTGCCGGCGCCCGGCGGGCGAGGTCAGCGCCTTGGGTGCCCGGAGGGTCGCCGTGGTGGTCGGACGGTGCACGTCCTCCAGGCCCATCAGGGTGCGGATGGCGGGCCGCACGAACAGTTCGAAGGAGACGTACGACGACACCGGGTTGCCCGGGAGGGCCAGCAGCGGGGTGTGGTCGGGGCCGATGGTGCCGAAGCCCTGGGGCTTGCCGGGCTGCATGGCGAGCTTGCGGAACTCGATGCCGGCGCCCTCCTCGTCCTCGTCGGCGACGGACTCCAGGGCCTCCTTGACGACGTCGTACGCCCCGACGCTGACCCCGCCGGTGGTGACCACGAGGTCGGCGCGGACGAGCTGGTCGTCGATGGTGGAGCGGAGGGTCTCGGCGTCGTCGGCGACGGCGCCGACGCGGTAGGCGATCGCGCCGGCGTCGCGGGCGGCTGCGGTGAGGGCGAAGCTGTTGGAGTCGTAGATCTGGCCGGTGCCCAACTGCCCGCCCGGGGGGATCAGTTCG
Organism: Streptomyces sp. NPDC030183; assembly: GCF_055573455.1. Classification (NCBI taxonomy): domain Bacteria; kingdom Bacillati; phylum Actinomycetota; class Actinomycetes; order Kitasatosporales; family Streptomycetaceae; genus Streptomyces; species Streptomyces sp. NPDC030183. Next base: position 196,826 of record NZ_JBVIBK010000002.1, on the reverse strand, counting down.
CTGCCGGTGGAGATCACCACCACGCGCGGGCGCGGGCGTACACGTACCGACGCCCGGCCGATGGCGGCCAGCAGTCCGAGCTGCGGAGGGCCGAGGACGGTGCCCGCGGCTAGGGCGCGCTCCCCGGCCTTCACGTCGCTGCCCTTCGCGCGTACGTGCGCGCGCGCCTCGGCGGCGCGGTGGACGGCGACCTGGCCGGTGGCGTCGTCGGGGCTCGCGCCGCGGGCGCGCATCCCCGAGACGGGGCCCTCGCCGAGGCCGCCGTCGGTCCACTCCACGGGGACGACGGTCTCGGCGCCGGGCGGCAGGGGGGCGCCGGTCATGATGCGGGCGGCCTCGCCGGGCCCCACATGGGGCTGCTCGGCCGCGCCCGCCGCCACGTCCCCGACGACCGTGAGCACGGCCGGGAACTCCTCGCTCGCGCCCGCGATGTCCGCGACCCGCACCGCGTACCCGTCCATGGAGCTGTTGTCGAACGGCGGCAGCGACACCGGCACCGTGACGTCCTCGACCAGGACGCAGCCCTGGGCGTCGAGGAGCTGCAGCTCGATGGGTTCCAGGGGGCGGACGGTGGCGAGGACGTCCTCCAGGTGTTCGGTCACCGACCACAGGTGGTCCCGGCCGGTGGCGCGGGTCGCGGCGCTGCTCAAAGTGGCTACATCTCCTCGGCTACGAAACTACGAAGCCAGGTCCGGAAGTCCGGGCCCAGGTCTTCACGTTCGCACGCGAGTCTGACAATGGCACGCAGATAGTCGCCACGGTCGCCGGTGTCATAGCGGCGGCCCTTGAAGACCACGCCGTGCACGGGCCCGCCGACCTTCTCGTCCGCGGCGAGCTGCTGGAGGGCGTCGGTGAGCTGGATCTCGCCACCGCGGCCGGGCTCCGTCTTGCGCAGGACGTCGAAGATCTGCGGGGCGAGGACATAGCGGCCGATGATCGCGTAGTTCGACGGGGCGTCGGCCGGGTCGGGCTTCTCGACCAGGCCCGTCACCTTGACGACGTCGCCCTCGTCGGTGCCCTCGACGGCGGCGCAGCCGTAGAGGTGGATCTGCTCGGGGGCGACCTCCATGAGCGCGACGACGCTGCCGCCGTGCTGTTCCTGGGTCTCGACCATGCGCTGGAGGAGGGGGTCACGGGGGTCGATCAGGTCGTCGCCGAGGAGGACCGCGAAGGGCTCGTTGCCGACGTGGGGGGCGGCGCACAGGACGGCGTGGCCGAGGCCCTTGGGGTCGCCCTGGCGGACGTAGTGGATGGTCGCGAGGTCGCTGGACTCCTGGACCTTGGCGAGCTTGCTGCCGTCGCCCTTCCTCTCCAGGGCCGACTCGAGCTCGTGGTTGCGGTCGAAGTGGTCCTCGAGGGGGCGCTTGTTGCGGCCGGTGATCATCAGTACGTCGTCGAGCCCTGCTGCCGCGGCCTCTTCGACCACGTACTGGATCGCCGGCTTGTCCACGACCGGCAGCATCTCCTTCGGAGTGGCTTTGGTGGCGGGAAGAAAGCGAGTACCGAGACCCGCGGCGGGAATGACAGCCTTACTGATCCTGGGGTTCGCCTCAGTCATGTCCGCAACCATATCCGGTGCCTTTAGGAAGATTCTGTGGCTCCGGTTAATTCGCTCTCATATGAGCAGATTAGAAGGGTACTGGGGCAACCTGTGAGTCAGATGGGTCGCGAAGCGGAGCCTCCCAAGCGAACGTTGCGCAGAGAGCTCCTCGCGGTGAGGAACGGGTTGACGGACGATGACGTCAGGAAAACGGCCCAGGCCCTGGCCGGTCGGGCCCTCGACCTGCCCGAGCTGGCGCACGCGCGCACGGTCGCGGCGTATGTCTCCGTAGGGCGCGAACCCGGCACCCTCGCGCTCCTCGACGCGCTCCGCGCACGCGGGGCGCGCGTCCTGCTTCCGGCCCTTCTGCCGGACAACGACCTCGACTGGGGCGTGTACGAGGGCGAGGGCTCCCTCGCGCGCGTGCGGCACGGCGGCGGTCGCATGGCCCTCCTGGAGCCCACCGGCGAGCACCTCGGCCCCGACGCCGTGACCACCGCCGACGTGGTCCTCCTGCCCGGGCTCGCGGTGGACGCGCGCGGGATGCGGCTGGGCAGGGGCGGCGGCTCCTACGACCGTGTCCTCGCCCGACTGGAGCGCGCGGGGGCCGACCCGGCGCTGGTGGTGCTGCTGTACGACACGGAGGTCGTGGACCGGGTCCCGGAGGAGCCCCACGACCGCCCGGTGCACGCGGCGGTGACCCCTTCGGGGGTGCGCCGCTTCCGATGACCTGACATGAAGAAGCGGCCCCCACGCGTGCGTGGGGGCCGCTCTTCTGTTCCGCTCGGTCAGCCGGTCACGGCTTCAGCAGCAGCGTGTCGCTCGTGCTTCCCTGGACGGCCTTGTCCGAGAAGGACCAGGTGAGCAGTTCGCCCTTGACCCACTTGCCGGTCTGGTCGGTGTAGTGCGCGTTGTACGCGTGCCCGGACGCGCCGGTGAGGTTGATCCACTTGGACTTGTCGAGGTTCCCGAGGTTCACGATCATCCGCATCGACGGCACCCACACGACCTCGTAGCCGCCCGCCGCGTTCCAGCCGGTGGCGTTGACCGTGGCCTCGCCGCCGCCGAGCTTCCAGGGGCCGCGGTTGAGCATGTACTTCAGGAAGCCGGGGCCTTCGGTGCCGAGCGTCTGGTTCTTCAGGAACAGCCGGTGCAGCCGGCCCCAGCTCCAGGTGTCGATGTCCTTGCCGAGCTTGGCGGTCAGCTCCCAGCGGGCGTCGCGCATGGCCCGCGCGAACAGCTCGTCGCGGGTGTCGGCGGCGTCCTGGTTGCGCAGCTTCGGCGTGGACCACCAGTCGTTGTCCTGGTCGTCGATGATCCGGCGGACCACCTCGAACCAGCGGTCGCCGCCGTCCGGCTGCGCCTGGTCGGCGTCGCGCCTGCCGCACTCGCGGACCCGGCGGTCCTCGTCGGCGGGCCCGGTACTGTCGACCGGCTCGACCGACAGGCACTGGCCCTTGACCCGCAGCTCCTTGGGCAGCTTGTTGCCGAAGGCGAGCTTGAGGATGTTGCGCCAGACCGAGTTGAAGTACGCGGCGGCCGCCGAGTCGGCGTCCTGGGTGTAGTCCCAGCCCTCCAGGAGCTTCTGCGCCTCGCGGACGTGCTTGTCCTTGACGTCGATCTTCAGCAGCAGCGGCACCAGCAGCTTGGCGATCTCGCTGCTGTTGTCCATCTGCATCTGGCGCATGTCCTCGGTGGAGATCTTCCCGCCGCCCTTGATCTTCGACTCGATCAGGCTGGTGATGCGCTGCGCGCGCGTGCCGTAGCCCCAGTCGGTGGTGAGGGTGTAGGGGTACTTCTTGTCGACGACGGCCTGGTTGGCGGTGACGATGTAGCCGCGCTTCGGGTCGTACTCGTAGGGCAGTTCGTCCTGGTCGATGTAGCCGTTCCAGCGGTACCTCGTGTCCCAGCCCGGCGCGGGGATCGAGCCGTCGCCCTTGCCGCGGGTGGGGATCTTGCCGGGCAGCTGGTAGCCGATGTGGCCCTTGGTGTCGGCGTAGATCAGGTTCTGCGAGGGCACGTCGAACAGGGCGGCGGCCTTGCGGAAGCCGTTCCAGTCGGCGGCCTTGTTCATGGCGAAGACGGCGTCCATGGTGGTGCCGGGCTCCAGCGCGGTCCAGCGCAGGGCGATGCCGTAGCCGTCACCGCGGTCCGGGGCGTCCCGGTCGACGGTGGCCTTCTTGCCGACCTGGACGAGTTCGCTGCTGCGGTCGGACAGCAGGGGCCCGTTGTTGGTGGTGCGGACGACGATCTTCTTGTCGGAGCCGCCGGCGACCTGGATGGTCTCCTCGCGGGACTCGAAGGGCAGCACCTTGCTGCCGTACTGGTAGCCGTCGCCGGTGAGCTTCTCCAGGTACAGGTCGGTGACGTCGACGCCGGAGTTGGTCATGCCCCAGGAGATGTCCCGGTTGTGGCCGATGACCACGCCGGGCATCCCGGCGAAGGTGTAGCCGGCGACGTCGTACTGGCACTTCTGCGAGACCGACTTGCAGTGCAGGCCCATCTGGTACCAGACGGACGGCAGCGAGGCCGACAGGTGCGGGTCGTTGGCGAGCAGCGGCTTGCCGGTGATGGTGTGGCTGCCGGCGACGACCCAGGAGTTGGAGCCGATGCCGTTGCCGTTCACGCCGACGGCCTCGGGCAGGTCCTCCAGGACCTCGTAGAGGCCCGTCAGCTGGGTCTGGACGGCCGAGGAGCCGGAGGACGTGCCCGCGGAGGTGCCCGCGGTGCCGGTGCCCGTGCCGCCCGTGCCACCGGCGCCCGTGCCTGTGCCGGTGCCCGTGCCGCCCGTGCCCTGCGTGGCGCCACCGGCGTTCTGCGAGGTCCCCGAGCCGTCGGTCCAGGTCTTGGTGAGCTCGTCGTACGTGCCCTCCTGGACGATCGCCTTGTTGCGGTCGTACGGGTACTGCGGGTACAGGTCGGCGATCTGCTTGGGGCCGAGGCGGCTCGTCATCAGGGCGCGGTCGATCTCGTCCTGCATGTTGCCGCGCAGGTCCCAGGCCATGGCCTTCAGCCAGGCCAGGGAGTCGACCGGGGTCCACTGCTCGGGCTTGTAGTCGTTGGCGAAGCCGAGGGCCGCGTACTCCAGGGAGATCTCGTCCCCGTCCTTGCCGGCGAGGTAGGCGTTGACCCCCTTGGCGTACGCGTCGAGGTACTTCTTCGTCTCGGCCGAGATCGTGGACTTGTACTCCTCCTCGGCGACGCGGTGCCAGCCGAGGGTGCGCAGGAACTCGTCGTTGTCGACCTGGCCCTCGCCGAACATCTCCGAGAGGCGGCCGGCCGTCATGTGGCGGCGCACGTCCATCTCGTAGAACCGGTCCTGCGCCTGGACGTAGCCCTGCGCCATGAACAGGTCCTCGTCGGTGGAGGCGTAGATCTGCGGGATCCCGTAGCCGTCGCGTTTGACGTCGACCGGGCCGGACAGGCCCTCCAGGGTTATGGAGCCCTTGGTCTGCGGGAACGAGGCGCGGACCGTGCTGATGGACCAGAACGCCCCGAAGCCGACGCCGCCGATGAGGGCCAGGACCAGGACGATCAGCAGAAGGCGTACTTTGCGCCCCTTCTTCCTGCCGGACTTGCCGGACTGCTGGCCGGAGGAGGCGGTGGTGTTGGGGGGCATCGCTGTCCTTGCTGTCCTAACACGAGCGGCAGGTCGGGCTGTGCTTTGTACTGAACGCTGGAGCAACCATAGGCGCAGGGCCCGACACGACTTGACGCGGAGTCGGGAACTGGCGCAGACGGACGTTCGATCATGCACTCGGAAGCGTCAAGAAATCGTCAAGAGTTAGGTAAGGTAACGAAGTACTTGCACTGAAGTAACCCCGGCAGCACGGTTCCCGTGATCGGCTTCGTATGCCCTCACGCGCACGTGCCCGCTTCAGGTGCTCGGCAGCCCACCACCTGGAACCACGTGCGGTTCGGCGAGAAAGGTACGACCCTCTGACTGTCCATGACCTCAACCAGCTCCTGCTCGTCTGCTCGCTCGTCCTCCTGGTCGCCGTCGCCGCGGTCCGGATCTCGTCGCGCAGCGGGCTCCCCAGCCTGCTCGTCTACCTGGGCATCGGCATCGCCATGGGCCAGGACGGCATCGGGGACATCCACTTCGACAACGCCGAACTGACCCAGGTCATCGGCTACGCGGCCCTCGTCGTGATCCTCGCGGAGGGCGGCCTCGGCACGAAGTGGAAGGAGATCAAGCCGGCCCTGTCGGCCGCCAGCACACTGGCGCTGGTCGGGGTCGCGGTGAGCGTCGGGGTGACGGCGGCGGGCGCGCACTACCTGATCGGGCTGGAGTGGCGGCAGTCGCTCATCATCGGCGCGGTCGTGTCCTCCACGGACGCGGCGGCCGTCTTCTCCGTGCTGCGCAAGATCCCCCTCCCCGCGCGCGTGACGGGCACGCTGGAGGCCGAGTCCGGCTTCAACGACGCCCCGGTGGTCATCCTCGTCGCCGCGCTCTCCACGGCAGGACCGGTGGAGCACTGGTACGTACTGATCGGCACGATAGCCCTGGAGCTGGCGATCGGCGCCGCCATCGGCCTCGCGGTGGGCTGGCTCGGCTCGTGGGGCCTGCGGCACGTGGCCCTGCCCGCCTCCGGTCTCTACCCGATCGCCGTCATGGCCATCGCCGTAGCCGCCTACGCGGCCGGCGCGCTCGCCCACGGCAGCGGCTTCCTCGCCGTCTACCTGGCCGCCATGGTGCTCGGCAACTCCAAGCTGCCGCACTGGCCCGCCACCCGAGGCTTCGCCGAGGGCGTCGGCTGGATCGCCCAGATCGGGATGTTCGTCCTGCTCGGCCTGCTCGTCACCCCGCACGAGATGGTCGACGACATCTGGCCCGCGCTCGTCATCGGCCTGGTGCTCACCATGGTGGCGCGTCCGCTCAGCGTCGTCGTCGCCCTGGTGCCGTTCCGGGTGCCCTGGCGGGAGCAGGCACTGCTGTCATGGGCCGGGCTGCGCGGCGCTGTGCCCATCATCCTGGCGACCATCCCCATGGTGAACGGCGTCGAGGGCAGCCGCCGGATATTCAACATCGTCTTCGTGCTGGTCGTGGTCTACACCCTGGTCCAGGGCCCGACCCTGCCCTGGCTGGCCCGCAAGCTGCGGCTCGGCGGCAGCGGTGACGAGGCCGCCGACCTCGGCATCGAGTCGGCGCCCCTGGAGCGGCTGCGCGGCCACCTGCTGTCGGTCGCCATCCCGGAGAAGTCCCGGATGCACGGCGTCGAGGTCAACGAGCTGCGGCTGCCCAAGGGCTCGGCCGTCACCCTCGTCGTCCGCGACGGCACGTCCTTCGTGCCGCTGCCGTCCACGGTGCTGCGCCGCGGGGACGAGCTCCTCGTCGTCGCCACCGACCCCGTCCGCGACAGCGCGGAGCGCCGCCTGCGGGCCGTGGGCCAGGGCGGCAAGCTGGCCGGATGGCTGGGCACGGGAAACGGCAACGGCAACGGCAACGCCGGTGGCGGCGGCGGCCGATCCGGTCGCTCGACGGGGCGTTGAGAACAGATTTCGAACCGTTCACACCGTCCTGATTCGGAGGTCCGGCCGCCGAAAGTGCTCATTTTCACAGGTGAGCCGCCGGTTCGCCCTGTACGATGAAGGCGCACTTGATCGGACCAACTCTGCCTGACGCAGAGCTGGCGCGACCGTATGGCGGCCGGATCGCCCCCTTCCGTGGGCGTCGGCATCTACCGCAGTAGCGCAAGAGGACAGCTCTCGGCGCCCGGCCCCCGCGACCTGGGGGCCGCGCTACCAGGCGGCGGAAAGGCACGGGCCGTGGCATCCACGGTCACCTCGAAGACGTCCCGCCCGGGATACGGGCAGCTGCTGCGCACCCGCGGCGCCTGGACGTTTCTCCTCCCCGGCTTCGCGGCACGCCAGCCGTTCGCGATGCTGACCCTCTCCATCGTGCTGCTGGTGCAGCACACCACCGGTTCGTACGGGGCGGCGGGCGCCGTCGCCGCCGTGACCGGTGTCTCCATGGCGCTGTTCGCCCCGTACAGCGGCCGGCTCGCCGACCGCTACGGCCAGCGCGCGGTCCTGCTTCCGGGCATCCTCGTCCACGGCGCGGCGGCCCTCTCCCTGACGGCGCTGGCGCTCGCCCACGCCCCCCTGTGGGCGCTGTTCGCGGCCGCCGTGCCGACCGGTGCCTCGGTGCCGCAGATCGGGCCCATGGTGCGGGCCCGCTGGGGCGTCAGGCTGGGGGACTCGCCCCTGATGTCCACGGCGGCGGCCTTCGAGTCCGTCACGGACGAGCTGACCTTCGTGCTCGGCCCGCTGCTGGCGACCGCGCTGTGCACGGCCGTGCACCCGGCCGCCGGTCTGGTCACCGAGGCCACGCTCACGCTGATCGGCGGACTGCTGTTCGCCGCGCAGCGGGGCACACAGCCCACGGTCGTACCCGCGTCCCACGCGCGCGTGGAGCACGTCTCCGCGCTGTCCGTCCCCGGTGTGCGCGTCCTGATCGTCGCCTTCCTGGGCATCGGTTCCGTCTTCGGAGGTATGCAGGTCTCGCTCGCCGCCTTCAGCGAGTCGATCGGCCAACCCGGCATGAACGGCGTCCTCTACGGCGTCTTCGCCGCCGGCAACATGCTCTCCGGCATCGTCTGCGGCGCGATCGCCTGGAAGGCGTCCCCCCGGCGACGCCTGATCGCCGGGTACGCCGCCCTCGCGCTCGTGGCCTCCGCCCTGTGGACCGCCGACTCGGTGATCCTGCTCGCCGCCCTGGGGCTCCTGGTCGGCATGTGCATCGCGCCCGCGCTGATCACCGGCTACACCCTCGTCGAGAGCCTGGTCCCGGCGGGCGCCCGCACGGAGGCGTTCACCTGGCTGACCGGCGCGGTCGCGCTCGGTCAGGCGGCCGCCGTCACGGCCGCCGGACAGCTGGAGGACCGGCTGTGGGGCGGCGCCGGGTTCCTGGTGCCGATGGCCGGTACGGCACTGGCACTGGTGACCCTGCTGGCGCTGCGGTCACGGCTGGTGGCACGGCCCCGGAGCCGTACCGTCGCACGTGTCGTCGGTCACCGAGTGCCGGTGACAGTGGACTGACGGCGGGGGAATAGGTCACTATGGACCGTCGTTAGCACTCATCGAGTGAGAGTGCCAGGAGGAAGACCAGTGCCGACGTACCAGTACCAGTGCACCGAATGCGGTGAGGGCCTCGAAGCGGTGCAGAAGTTCACCGACGACGCCCTGACCGAGTGCCCCAGCTGCAACGGCCGCCTCAAGAAGGTGTTCTCCGCGGTCGGCATCGTCTTCAAGGGCTCCGGCTTCTACCGCAACGACAGCCGCGGCTCGTCGTCGAGCAGCAGCCCGGCGTCGTCGAAGTCGTCGTCCTCCTCGGACTCGAAGGCCGCGTCCTCGACGTCGTCGTCCGACGCGAAGTCGTCGTCCTCCGGCTCGTCCTCGACCAGCAGCTCCAGCAGCACCTCCGCCGCGTAGTACGCGCGCGGTACTCGCGCGGTGCCTCCTTCCGGGCCCTGCCGTCGTTCGCCGACGGCAGGGTCTTCGGCGTCCCCCTGCCCGGTTAGGGTGCGGGCATGGCGAACACGGAGCAACTGGGTAACGCGGTGGCCACGTCGGCGGGAGAGCCGGGGTCCGGCCGAGCAGAGATCGGTGTCATCGGCGGGTCGGGGTTCTACTCCTTCCTCGACGACGTGACCGAGATACAGGTGGACACCCCCTACGGGCCGCCGAGCGACTCGCTCTTCCTCGGCGAGGTCGCCGGCCGCCGGGTCGCCTTCCTCCCGCGCCACGGCCGCGACCACCATCTGCCGCCGCACCGGATCAACTACCGCGCCAACCTGTGGGCGCTGCGGTCGGTGGGGGCGCGCCAGGTGCTCGGCCCGTGCGCGGTGGGCGGGCTGCGCCCCGACTACGGGCCCGGCACGCTCCTGGTGCCGGACCAGCTGGTGGACCGCACGAAGTCCCGGGAGCAGACCTACTTCGACGGCCTGCCCCGTCCCGACGGCACGATCCCGAACGTCGTCCACGTCTCGCTCGCCGACCCGTACTGCCCCGCCGGGCGCAAGGCGGCCCTCGAAGCGGCCCGCGGCCGTGACTGGGAGCCGGTGGACGGCGGCACGCTCGTCGTCGTCGAGGGCCCCCGCTTCTCCACCCGCGCCGAGTCCCTCTGGCACCAGGCCCAGGGCTGGTCCGTCGTCGGCATGACCGGCCACCCCGAGGCGATCCTCGCCCGCGAGCTGGAGCTCTGCTACACGTCCCTGACCCTCGTCACCGACCTCGACGCCGGCGCCGAGACCGGCGAGGGCGTCTCCCACGAGGAGGTCCTGGAGGTCTTCGCCGCGAACATCGACCGCCTCCGCGGCGTCCTCTTCGACACGATCACCGCACTGCCGCCGACCGACACGCGCGACTGCCTGTGCACGACGGGGCTGGGCGGAATGGACCCCGGGTTCGAGCTGCCGTGACGGGGGTGGCGGGGGCCGGGGGCGCGGCTGGGGTTGGGGGGACGGCTGTCGGCTGGGGTTGGGGGGCTGTCGGCTGGGGTTGGGGGGACGGCTGGGGTTGGGGGCGCGGGCTGTGATCGGGGCGCTGGCTGAAGACTGGCGCGCGGGTCGAAGACCGGGGCGGGTCGAAGACCGGAGCGGGTCGAAGACCGGGGCGGGTCGAAGTCCGATCGGGTTGGAGACCGGGGCGGGGGCTGAAGCTGGGGCGCGGCTGAGGTTGAAGGCGAGGGGGCGCTGTTGGAACGCCTCGTTCGGGTGACGGGGTTTTCCACAGGCGGTGGATGATCCACAGGCTCCGGCGGGCTCGGCGGCGAAGCCTCATCGTGGGACCGCAAGCCGATCCCACACAGCAGGTGGTGCCCCATGTCCCTCCCTTCGTCCACGTACTCCTCCGCGCACTCGCCCCGCTCGGCCTCGGTGGGGGTTCCCTCCTGGGCCGCCGGGCCGCCCGGCACCGACGCGCCGCCCACCTGCGAGGTCCCGCACTTCGCCCCGCTGCGGGTGCCCGGCGGCGCCCAGCGGCTGCGGCGCCTCGCCCGGTGCCGGCGGCGAGCCGTGGCGGCCGGCCTGGCGGTGACCGCCGCCGCCCTGCTGGCGACCGGAGCCGGACCGAGGGAGGCGGAACGCGTCAGGGGGCACCCGGTGGCCGACCCCGTCCCCGAGCGGCGGACCACCACCGGCACGGTCACCGCACCGGTACGCATCGCCGACGGCGCGACAGTACGGCTGCTGCGCCCCGGCGACCGCGTCGACGTGATCGCCGCGGAGGAGTCCGCCACCGGCCGCGCCGACGCCCGGGTGGTCGCGCGGGGCGCCCGCGTCACCAAGGTTCCGGCGGCGAGCGCCACGGAGAGCGGCGCCCTGATCGTTCTGTCCGTGCCCCGCTCCACGGCGGCCCGCCTGGCCGGTGCGGGCGCGACCTCCCGCCTGGCGGTGACCCTGTGGTGAGGCACCCGGATCCTGCTCTCAGGTCAAGTCCCTCGTTGGTGGGACCCCATGGGACAGTCGGAGTGGGCGCTGGCGTAGGTTGCGGAGTCGTTTGCTCCACAACCAGCGCAGAGAGGCCCCGTGGTGAGCGAGAAGAAGGAGCCGAGCGTCTGGGAGGGCTTCAAGGCCTTCCTGATGCGGGGGAACGTCGTCGACCTGGCCGTCGCCGTGGTCATCGGCGCGGCCTTCACGAACATCGTCAACTCCGTGGTGAAGGGCATCATCAACCCCTTGGTGGGGGCGTTCGGCACCAAGAACCTCGACAGCTACGCCAGCTGTCTGAAGGCCCCTTGTGTGGTCGCCAAGGACGGCACCGTGACGAGCGGCATCCAGATCGCCTGGGGTTCGGTGCTCGGTGCCACGCTGACCTTCGTCATCACCGCGGCCGTCGTCTACTTCCTGATGGTCCTGCCCATGGCCAAGTACCTGGCCCGGCAGGAGGCCCGCCGGAAGGCGAAGGAGGGCACCCACGAGGTCATCGAGGTGACGGAGCTGGAGGTCCTCAAGGAGATCCGCGACGCCCTGGTGGCGCAGCGCGGCTCGGGCCACGACCGCGAGTGACCCCACGGGCGGCGGCGTCCGCCCGGCGGTGTCAGAGGTGGTGGGGCGGCTTCTCGTCGAGGAACCGCTTGAGGTCGGCCGCGCTGTCGCCGCCGTCGCCGGGCCGCTCGCCCCAGCCGTGGTCCGTGTCGTCGGACGAGGGCCGGCTGAGCGGGTCGTCGAAGACCAGCGCGGCCTTGGGGTCACGCGGTTCGGGGGCGGGAGCGTTACTCATGCCTCCAGGGTACGGGCGCGGGGGTGAACAGCCCCAGGGCAGTCCCCCGACCTCTGGGCGCACTCTCCCGGCCCGCACACGCACTCATGAACATCCGAGCGAGAATTCCCCCGGGTTTTCTGGTGTGCTTGGCGCCATGACGTCCAGTTCCACGCCCGCGACGCCCCCAGCGCGGGAACCCGGCCCCGGCCCCGGCTCTGCCCCGGCCCCGGCATCCGTCTCCCCCGCCGGGACCGGCCGGCCCCCGTTGCGCCGGCTCGTCGCCCGGGGGCGCGGGGAGGAGCACCGCGTCGCGTCACCGCTGGAGCTCTTCTTCGACCTGTGCTTCGTCGTCGCAGTCGCCCAGGCGGGCGTCCAACTGGTGCACGCCGTCGCCGAGGCGCATGTGACCGAGGGCATCGTCGACTACGCGATGGTGTTCTTCGCGATCTGGTGGGCCTGGATGAACTTCACCTGGTTCGCCTCGGCGTACGACAACGACGACGTGCTCTACCGGGTCGTGACCCTCGTCCAGATATTCGGTGTGCTGGTGCTCGCCGCGGGGATCGCCCGAGCCTTCGAGGACCACGACTTCCTGCTGGTCTGGCTCGGTTACGCGATCATGCGGCTGGCGATGACCGCGCAGTGGCTGCGGGTGGCCCGGTCGGCGGAGGGCGGCGAACGGGTCATGGCCCTGCGGTACGCGGCCGGCGTGGCGCTGTGCCAGGTCGGCTGGCTGGGTCTGCTCGTCCTGCCGGAACCGGCCAGACCGTGGCTGTTCCTGGGGATGGCGGTCGTGGAGCTGTGCGTCCCGGTGTACGCGGAGAAGGACTTCAGCACGTCCTGGCATCCGCATCACATCGCCGAGCGGTACGGCCTGTTCACCATCATCGTGCTCGGCGAGACGATCCTGGCCGCCACGGTCGCCGTGAAGTCGGCCGCGGACGAGAACGACGCGCTGGGCGAGCTGCTGCCGATCGCCCTGGGCGGGCTGCTGATCGTGTTCTCCGCGTGGTGGATCTACTTCACGGTGCCGATCCACGGCCATCTGCGCTCCAACAAGGAGAGCTTCCTGTGGGGTTACGGCCACTATCTGATCTTCGCGTCGGCGGCCGCGATCGGCGCCGGTCTGGAGGTCGCGGTGGAGGAGGCGGTCCACAAGGCGCACCTCTCGACGCCGGCGGCGGCCGCCGCGGTGACGCTGCCGACGGCGCTGTACCTCCTCTCGGTGTGGGCGCTGCACGCCCGCCACTCCAAGGTGGGCAGAGCCCAGCAGGCCGTGCTGCCGCTGGCCGCGCTGGCGGTGGTGCTGTGCACGTTCCTGGGTCGCTGGGCGGTCCTGGCGGCGGGGCTCGTGGCGGCCGGGACGGTGGCGATCGGAGTGACTCTCAGCGCACGCGCGGCCGGTGCGGAGGGGGCGAGGACGGCCGCGCCGGACCGGCGGTGAGGACACCCGAGCCACGGCCGGGCCGCACGGCCACCGACGATCCCGCGCCCCTGGTTGCGGACGAGGACACGCATGACATCTGAGACCCCTGGCATACACCGCACCGGCGACCGCCCCCGTCCCGTGGACGCCCTCACCGATGTGCTCGGGCTGCGGGTCGGGCACGCGACCCGGGCCGGTGGCGGGTGGCTGACCGGTACCACCGTCGTCCTGGCTCCGGAGGGCGGGGCGGTGGCGGCCGTGGATGTGCGCGGTGGCGGGCCCGGCACCAAGGAGACGGACGCGCTCGACCCGCGCAACCTGGTGCAGAAGGTCGAGGCGGTGGTGCTGACCGGCGGCAGCGCGTACGGGCTGGACTCGGCGTCGGGTGTGATGGCCTGGCTGGAGGAGCGTCGGCGCGGGGTGCGGGTCGGCCCCGATCCGGCGCATGTCGTGCCGGTCGTGCCGGCGGCCTGTGTCTTCGACCTGGGCCGGGGCGGCGACTTCCGGGCCAGACCGGACGCGGCGACCGGCCGGGCCGCGGTGGAGGCTGCGGCCGCGAGCGGGCTGGGTGCCCCGGTGGCGGAGGGGTGCGTGGGCGCCGGGACGGGGGCGACGGTCGGGCTGCTGAAGGGCGGTGTGGGCACCGCGAGCACCGTGCTCGGCTCGGGGATCACGGTGGCCGCGCTGGTGGTGGCCAATGCCGCGGGGTCGGTGATGGATCCGGAGACGGGGGTGTTGTACGGGGAGTTGTTCCAGGGGCGGGTGGTGTATCCGGCGGCGGAGGTGCACGAGGGGGCGCGCCGCAGGATCGCCGAGGCCGCGGCGAAGAGCCCGCCTCCCCCGCTGAACACGACGTTGGCGGTCGTCGCGACCGACGCCGAACTGACCCGCGCGCAGGCCCAGAAGCTGGCCGGCACGGCGCACGACGGCATCGCCCGCGCGGTGCGGCCCGTGCATCTGCTGAACGACGGCGACACGGTGCTCACCCTGGCCACCGGCGCCCGCCCGCTCGCCCCGGACTCCGGTCCACTCGCCCTGAACGAACTCCTGGCGGCGAGCGCGGACTTGGTGACGCGGGCGATCGTCCGGGCGGTGCGGGCGGCCGAGTCGGTGGATGGCCCGGGCGGGACGTGGCCGTCGTACGGGGAGTTGTACGGGAGCGAGTAGGCGTAGGGGGCGTCCGCGGGTGGGAGGTGGGAGCACCGTCGCGGAGGGCGGTCGGCCGGATTGGCAGTGGGGGTGGCCAGGTTGCGGCCATGAGTTGGGATGTCTACGTCTATCGGTTCCCGCCCGAGGCCGGGTCACCGGCCGACATCGAGGCCGGCTGGGAGCCGCCGGTCATCGGCACGGGGCGGGAGGTCCGGGCGGCCCTGGCCGGGGTGTTGCCGGGGATCACGTTCGGGGAGGACGGGTGGGGAGAGTACGAGGGACCGGGGTTCTCGCTCTCCACCACGACCACCGCAGCCGATGACACTCCGGTCACCGGCGTCGGGCTGATCTTCCACGGCGGTGGGGAGGGGGCGGTGCGCGCGGCGCTGGCGGTGACGGACGTGTTGGGGGCGAGGGCCGTCGAGACCGGGTCGGGGGGCTTTCTCACCGCGGAGTCGGGGCGGTCGTCGTTCGAGGCGTGGCGGGCGTACCGGGACAGGGTGGTGAGGGGAGCGTAGAGGTTCGCGTTCGCGCGGGAGGGTGATTGTCCCGGTTCTGTCACGTGATGCCGTGCGGGGCGGAAGTGGGGAACCCTCTCGGCCGCCGGTCGCTCTTTCTCCGCGTACGGGAGCGGATGACGTAGATCACGTGGACGCGTAGAAGGTGGAGCAGATCGTGACGAGGCCGAAGATTGCTGTGCGGCGTGTGATGGGGGCCTGTGCCGTGCTGGTGGCCGGCGCGCTGACCCTGACCGGCTGTGGCGGGGACGCCCAGGCCGACAACAAGGGCGGGGGCGACAAGAAGACGTCGGCCGAGGACTCGGCGGCGCGGATCACGATCTCGGCGAAGGACGGTTCGACGGGCGCGTCGATCAACTCGACCGGTGTGAAGGTCAGCGGCGGCAAGCTGACCGAGGTGAAGATGACCGCGACGGAGGCCGGCACGGAGGTTCCGGGCGAGATCGCGGCCGACGGGCGTTCATGGAAGCCGAAGGGGCAGTTGGAGCGGGGCACGAAGTACCAGATCTCCGCGACGGCGAAGAACGGGGCGGGGAAGACGTCGGCCGCCAACTCCATCTTCACGACCGTCTCGACCGCCAACAGCTTCATAGGCACCTACACGCCGGACAGCGGGACCACGGTCGGCGTGGGCATGCCGGTGTCGTTCACGTTCGACAAGGCGATCACGGACAAGAAGGCCGTGCAGTCGCACATCAAGGTGACGTCGAGCAGCGGGCAGGAGGTCGTCGGGCACTGGTTCGGGGCGCAGCGGCTCGACTTCCGGCCCGAGGAGTACTGGAAGGCCGGTTCCAAGGTCACGATGAAGATCGACCTGGACGGCGTCGAGGGCGCGAACGGGCTGTACGGGGTGCAGGACAAGACGGTGACCTTCACCGTCGGGCGCTCGCAGGTCTCCACGGTCGACGTCAACACCCAGACGATGAAGGTCGTTCGGGACGGCAAGACGATCAAGACCGTGCCGATCTCGGCAGGCAGCGCCGACAACCCGACGTACAACGGGCAGATGGTGATCTCGGAGAAGTTCAAGCAGACGCGGATGAACGGCTCGACGGTCGGCTTCGGCGGGGAGTACGACATCCCTGACGTGCCGCACGCGATGCGCCTGACCTCGTCGGGCACCTTCCTCCACGGCAACTACTGGTACAACCGGGGCAACCCGCCCTTCGGCCGGCAGGGCACCAGCCACGGCTGCGTCGGCCTGGCGGACGTCCGGGGCGCGAACGGCGACACGATCGCCAAGTGGTTCTTCGACAACTCGCTCACCGGTGACGTGGTGATCGTCAAGAACTCCCCCGACGACACGGTCGCGCCGGACAACGGCCTCAACGGCTGGAACATGTCGTGGAGCGACTGGAAGGCCGGAAGCGTCCTCTGACCTCGGAGTTCCGAGGCTCCGTCAGGGAGTTCGCCGGGCCGCGCGGGAACCAACCGCGCGGCCCGGTCGTTTTGGGTGCGTACGTTTTCTCGGTTCCCGGACATGATGTCCGACCGAGGGGCTACGGTATGCACCCACAAGGTGACATGCAGCAACGCCGGGAGAAACCTTGAGCGTTCCGTACGAGACGGCAGCGTACGAACCAGCCGAGTCGCCCGAGTCTCCGGAGGAGCACCTCGCGCGGCTCCTCGGCCGCGCCCTGAACTCCTTCGAACTGCCCGACGAGACGCTGCGGCAGCTCGACTGCGCCCTCGCGCACGACAGCTCACTGCACTCCGCGCACTACAGCTCGGGGCTGCACCGGGCGACGTACCGGCACACGTGGCTGCTCGCCGACGGCTCCGCGGTCACCCTGTGGGAGCTGGTGCACAACACGACACCCGGCAGTGACACCCAGCACGAGGTGTACACGGACGAGGAGGAGTTGCGGGCCGCCACCGCGCGGCTGCCGCTACCCCCGGACGCCCCGGACTTCGAACTGCCCGCGATCGTGGAGCTGGCGGCGTTCCCCGAACCGCGCCACGCGTACACACCGGACGACTCCGCGGACCATGCGCGGCGGCTGCTGCGGCGGGCGGAGAACCCTGACCCTCCGGGCGACGAGATCGCCACCCTGCTGCTGCGGACCGCGTTCGCGCACGAGATCACCCAGGCATTCGGCCGCCCCGACCGGTCCCGCCGGGGCAGTCGGCCCGGGTTGAGCTTCTCGCTGTACGAGCACGCGTTCCTGCTCACGGACGGGCAGGAGATCTCCCTGTGGGAGGTGGAGCACACGGCCACCCCGGACGGTCGCCATATGTGCGAGGTCTACACGACGGAGGACGCGGCCCGGGACGCGATGGAGCGCCGGGCGGGGTTACTCGGGTAGGGCCGCCGCGGCCGGCGTCGGCCCCGGCCGTGACGGGCCGGACGCGGTTGTTCAGGCCGTGCGGTCGTTCAGGCCATGCGGTCATCGCTGAACTGGCGGGCCAGGAACGCGAAGGCGTCCTGTTCGGCCGGGGTCAGCTCCACATGCTCGACGTGCGGGCCCTTGCGGCGCTGGTGGGGCAGGCCGCGAAGGCGCCCACCACGGCGCCGGGCCAACTCCCTGAAGCGGGCGCGATGCGCCTCGCCGTCCCGGCGCAGAACGCGGGCCAGCACGGCGACCCAGATGACCGCCGCGACGGCGAGGGTGGCCACGCCCACCAACTGGAGGATCGACACGTGCTCAGGCATGCCCTCCAGTAGACACCACCAGACGGGACTTTGAGCCCGGATGGTGACGTATCTCGCAGGTACGGCGTACAAGTCACAGGGGTCGTAAAGGCGCCCAATGGGGCGCACGGGGCTCACCGGGCTCGCGGCCGAACGCGACCGGCCGCAGCCCCCGAGGGGACTGCGGCCGGCGGAAGGTCGCGGGGCTCAGGCCGCGACCGGCTCCTTCGTCTGCGTCTCGGCGGCGGGAGCGGCCTCGGCGGCCGCGCCCGGCCCGGTCTTGCGCATGCCCTTCAGGACGATGACCAGGCCGGCCGTGACCGCCGTACCGACCGCGATGGCCAGCAGGTACAGGAACGGGTTGCCGATCAGGAAGGTGACCCAGATGCCGCCGTGCGGGGCGCGCAGGGTCGAACCGAAGGCCATGGTCAGCGCGCCGGTGACCGCGCCGCCCGCCATGGAGGCCGGGATGACGCGCAGCGGGTCGGCCGCCGCGAACGGGATGGCGCCCTCGGAGATGAACGAGGCGCCCAGCACCCAGGCCGCCTTGCCGTTCTCGCGTTCGGCGCTGGTGAACAGCTTCTTGCGGACGGTGGTGGCCAGGGCCATGCCGAGCGGCGGGACCATGCCGGCGGCCATGACCGCGGCCATGATCTTCATCGCGGAGTCGCTGGGGTCCTGGACGGCGATACCGGCGGTGGCGAAGGCGTAGGCCACCTTGTTGACCGGGCCGCCGAGGTCGAAGCACATCATCAGGCCGAGCAGGACACCGAGGAGGACGGCGTTGGTGCCGGAGAGGCCGTTCAGCCAGTCGGTCAGACCCTTCTGCGCCTCGGAGATCGGCTTGCCGATCACCACGAACATCAGGAATCCGACCACCGCCGTCGACACCAGCGGGATCACCACCACCGGCATGATGCCGCGCAGCACCCGCGGGATCTCGATCCGCTGGATCGCGAGGACCACACCACCGGCGATCAGACCGGCGACGAGACCGCCGAGGAAGCCCGCGCCGATCGTCACGGAGATCGCGCCGCCGACGAAACCGGGCACGAGACCGGGCCGGTCGGCCATGCCGTAGGCGATGTACCCGGCGAGGACCGGGACGAGGAAGCCGAAGGCGGCGGCACCGATCTGGAAGAGCAGGGCGCCCCAGCTGTCGACCTGGCCCCAGTCGAAGTGCTCGGTGACCGACTTGGCCTCGTTGATCTGGTAGCCGCCGATCGCGAAGCCGAGGGCGATCAGCAGACCGCCCGCCGCGACGAACGGAACCATGTAGCTCACGCCCGTCATCAGCCACTTGCGCAGCTTGGTGCCGTAGCCCTCGCCGGGTTCGCCCGCGCGTTCCACGGGGGTGCCGGGGCGGGCGGCGGCGGTGACCTCGCCACGCTCGGCCTTGCCGCGGACCTCGGCGATCAGTTCGGCGGGGCGGTTGATGGCGGCCTTCACACCGGTGTCCACGGTGGGCTTCCCGGCGAACCGCTCCTTCTCCCGTACGGGGACGTCATGGGCGAAGATCACGCCGTCGGCGGCGGCGATGACCGCCGGGTCGAGCCGGGTGAAGCCGGCCGAGCCCTGAGTCTCGACGACGATCTCGACGCCGTCGGCGTCCCGGCCCGCGTTCTCCAGCGACTCGGCGGCCATGTAGGTGTGCGCGATGCCGGTGGGGCAGGAGGTGACGGCGACGATCCGGAAGGGGCGGCCGGCGGGGGCGGGCTCGGGAGAGGCCGCGGGCGCCTGCGGCTCGGGCTCGGGCGAGGCCACGGGCGCCTGCGGCTCGGGCTCGGGCTCGGGCGAGGCCACGGGCGCCGCCGTGGACGTGGTCGTCGCCGCCTGGGTGGTGCTGCCCGCGGCGGCGTCGGGGGAGGCCGTTCCGCCCGACGCCGCCGCGGAGTCATCGGTGCCCTCGGTCTCCGCGTCGCCCCGGATGAGGGCGGCGGCGCGGGCCGCGTCGTCCACCGCGCGCAGGGCGTCGGTGAACTCGGCGTTCATGAGCTGACGGGCGAGGGAGGAGAGGATCGTGAGGTGGGCGTCGTCCGCGCCCGCCGGGGCGGCGATCAGGAAGATCAGGTCGGCGGGGCCGTCGGCGGCACCGAAGTCGATACCGGTGGCGCTGCGCCCGAAGGCCAGGGTGGGCTCGGTGACGTGCTCGCTACGGCAGTGGGGGATGCCGATGCCGCCGTCGAGACCGGTCGGCATCTGCGCCTCGCGGGCGGCCACGTCGGCGAGGAAGCCGTCCAGGTCGGTGACCCGGCCCTTGGCCACCATGCGCTCGGCGAGGGCACGCGCCGCCGCTTCCTTCGTCTCGGCGGACAGGTCGAGGTCGACCAGGTCCGCGGTGATCATCTCGCTCATCGCGGGCTCCTTCGCACGCGTATCGCCCGGGGGGTGCGGTGGGCGGGGGTGGGGACGGAAGTGTGGGGGGTGGGGAGAGGGAGGAGGGTGGGGAGAGGGAGTGGAGTGGCGGACGATAACCCGATTCCGTCACGGCTCGACGCCGCCGGGAGCGGCAGGACCACGCTCATGACACCGGCTCCTTCAGGACGCGGTCCACCGGCACCTCGGCCGTCACCGTCACCGCGGAGGGGTCGAGGTCGGCCGGGGTCGGCATGACACTGCCGGGGAGCTGGACGGCGGCGGCTCCGTGGGCGACGGCGGAGGCGAGGGCGTCGGAGCCGTCGCCACCGGCGACGAGGAAGCCGGCGAGGGAGGAGTCGCCGGCGCCGACGTTGCTGCGGACGACGTCGACGCGGGCGCTGCCGAACCAGGCACCGGAGGCGTTCACGAGGACCTGCCCGTCGGCGCCGAGGCTGGCCAGGACCGCGCCGGCGCCCATCTCCCGCAGCTCCTCCGCGGCCTTGACGGCGTCGCCGACGGTGGCGAGCGGGCGGCCCACGGCTTCGGCGAGTTCCTCGGCGTTGGGCTTGACCACGTCGGGCCGTTCGCGGAGCGCGGCGAGCAGGGCCGGGCCGGAGGTGTCCAGGGCGATCCGGGCGCCCGCGGCATGCGCACGGGCGACGAGTTCGGCGTACCAGGAGGGGGCGAGGCCGCGCGGGAGGCTGCCGCAGCAGGCGATCCAGGAGGCGTGGGCGGACTGGGCGCGGACGGTCTCCAGGAGCAGTTCCCGCTCGGCGGCGGAGAGTTCCGGGCCCGGTGCGTTGATCTTGGTGAGGACGCCGTCCGCCTCGGCGAGGGCGATGTTGGAGCGGGTCGCCCCGGCCACGGGAACCCGCGCCACCTCGATGCCCTGCGCGTCGAGCAGGTCCGCGACCAGGGCGCCGGGCGCGCCGCCCAGCGGCAGGACGGCCACGGTGCGCTGTCCGGCGGCGGCGACCGCGCGGGAGACGTTGACGCCCTTGCCGCCCGGGTCCATGCGTTCGCCGGTGGCCCGGATGACTTCGCCGCGGTCGAGGGAGGGGACCTCGTAGGTGCGGTCGAGGGACGGGTTGGGGGTGACGGTGAGGATCATGCGCGGTCTTTCCCCGTGCTCGTGCCCGGGACGCGCAGGACTTCGGTGCCGTCGCGTTCGATGGCGAGGGCGTCCTCGGGGCTGAGGCCGGTGTCGGTGATCAGCAGGTCGACGTCGCTCAGGGCGCCGAAGCGGGCGAAGTGCTCCTGACCGCACTTGGAGGAGTCGGCGAGCAGCACCACCCGGCGGGCGGCGGCGATCGCGGCCCGCTTCACCGCGGCCTCGGCGAGGTCGGGGGTGGTCAGACCGCGGTCGGTGGAGAAGCCGTTGGCCGCCACGAAGAGCACGTCGGCGCGGATCTCGCCGTAGGCGCGCAGCGCCCAGGCGTCCACGGCGGCGCGGGTGCGGTGGCGGACGCGGCCGCCGACCAGGTGGAGCTGGATGCCGGGGTGGTCGGCGAGGCGGGCAGCGATCGGCAGGCTGTGCGTGACCGCGGTGAGCGTGGCCTCCAGCGGGATGGCGGCGGCGAGGCGGGCGACGGTCGTACCGGCGTCGAGGACGACGGTGCCGTCGACCGGCAGTTCGGCGAGGGCGGCCTGCGCGATGCGGTCCTTCTCGTCGGCGGCGGTGCCCTCGCGTTCGGAGAGGTCGGGCTCGAAGTCCAGTCGTCCCACGGGGATGGCACCGCCGTGCACCCGCTGGACGAGGCCGGCGCGGTCCAGGGCCTTCAGATCGCGCCGGATGGTCTCGGCCGTGACCTGGAACTCCTCCGCCAGCGACACCACGTCCACCCGGCCGCCGTCGCGGGCGAGCCGGAGGATCTCCTGCTGCCGCTCCGGTGCATACATGTCCGTTCGCCTCCGACTGATGCCCGATTCTGTGGTTTCGCTCGGAGGCTACGCCCGGATGTCCGAAAAGTAAACAGGTCCGGGCATGACTCGGACACAAACGGGGCCAGGGGCTGCGCCGTCGACACCGGTCCCTCGCTCGCTCGGGAACAGCACGACGGCCCGGCACCCATGGGAGTGCCGGGCCGTCGTCACCGCTCAGCGGCGGTCGTCGTCCTCGTCGGTCAGTGGGCCAACTGCGGCTCGCGCTCCGCCGCTTCGCCTCCGGGCTCGACCTCGGCCTCGGCCTCGGCCTCGGCCTCGGCCTGGGCCTCACCCTCCTGAGCCTCTCCGTCCGCGGTCCCGGGGCGGGCCGGGAGGGCGAACATCAGCAGGAAGATCGCGACGAGCACCGCGGCCACCCAGCCGAGGGCGTACTCGAAGGCGTTGACGAAGGCCGGGCGGATCTCGGCGGGAAGGAGGTGGTCGTCCATGGCGCCGAAGAAGACCACGGCCACCAGGCCGAGACCGAGCGCGTTGCCCATCTGCTGCACCGTGCTGATCAGGCCGGACGCGGAACCGGCGTGCTCACGCGGCACCCCGGAGAGGATCGCGTCGGTCAGCGGGGCGACGATGAGCCCCATGCCCGCGCCCATCACGATCAGCGGGAGCGCCATCTGCCACGGGGTGATGGCGAGGCCGTACCGCTCGGACTCCCACAGGTAGAGCAGCACACCGGCCGCCATCAGCAGCGCGCCCGCCTGGAGGACCTTGCGGCCGAAGCGCGGGACGAGCTTCTGGACCGACATGCCGGCCGCGACCGAGACGGAGACGGAGAACGGGACGCCCGTCAGGCCCGCCTTCAGGACGCTCCAGCCGAGGCCGGTCTGGAGGTAGAGGGTCCAGACCAGGAAGAACACACCGAGCGCGATGCCGAACACGGTCTGCACGGCGATACCGGCCGCGAAGCTCTTCACCTTGAACAGCGACAGTTCGATCAGCGGCGAGCCGTCGCGCGCCGCCTTGCGCCGCTCGTACGCCACCAGCGCCGCGAACACCACCAGCGAGCCCGCCATCAGGGCGTACCCCCACAGCGGCCAGTCCAGCTCGTGGCCGCGGGTGAGCGGGTAGAGCAGCATCAGCAGACCGCCGGTGACGAGGGCGACGCCGACGAGGTCCAGCTTGAGGGCGTGCGGGGCCTTGGACTCGCTGATGAAGCGGCGGCCCAGGACGAGGCCGGCGACGCCGACCGGAAGGTTGATCAGGAAGATCGCGCGCCATTCGAGGCCGAGCGGGTTCCACTCGATGAGGAGGGCGCCGAGCAGCGGGCCGGAGACGGCGCCGAGGCCGACGATCGCGCCGAACAGCCCGAACACCTTGCCGCGTTCGTGCGCGGGGAAGGTGGCGTGGACGATCGACAGCACCTGCGGCACCATCAGCGCGGCCGTCGCGCCCTGCGCGATCCGCGCGGCGACGAGCATCTCCGGGTTCGCGGCGAGGCCGCAGAGCGCGGAGGCGACGGTGAAACCGCCGATGCCGAGGAGGAAGATCCGCCGGCGCCCGTGGATGTCGCCGAGCCGGCCGCCGGTGACGAGCCCGGCGGCGAAGGCGAGGGCGTAACCGGCGGTGATCCACTGGATCTGGCTGACCGTGGCCGCCTCGCCCCGCTGGATGGAGGGGATCGCGATGTTGACGATCGTGACGTCCACGAGGTCCATGAAGGCGGCGGTCATGACGATGGCGAGGGCGATCCACCGCCTGCGGTCGGCGCCCTCGGACGACGCGGAGGACACGTCGGGCGCCGTACGGGTGTCGCGCCCCTTCAGGGCGTTCGTGGTTGAGGTCATGTCATGAAGGTAGGACCCCAGTAGGTCAGATCGTGTCCTAGTGGTGCGGCATCCTCGAACTCATGACGACAGACACCCCGGCCCGGCTGCTCCAGCTCCTCTCCCTGCTCCAGACGCCCCGTGAGTGGCCCGGCGGTGAGCTGGCCGACCGGCTGGGGGTGTCCCGGCGGACGGTCCGGCGGGACATCGACCGGCTGCGGGAGCTGGGCTATCCCGTGCAGGCGTCCATGGGTGCGGACGGCGGTTACCGGCTGGTGGCGGGGAAGGCCATGCCCCCGCTGGTGCTGGACGACGAGGAGGCCGTGGCGATCGCGGTGGGCCTGCGGGCCGGGGCCGGACACGCCGTGGAGGGCGTGGACGAGGCCAGCGTGCGGGCGCTGGCCAAGCTGGAGCAGGTACTGCCCTCGCGGCTGCGGCACCGGGTGTCCACGCTCCAGGCCGCCACCACCCTCCTGACCGTCGGTGACGGGGCGACGGTGGCGCCGGAGACGCTGACCGTGATGGCGTCGGCGGTGGCGGGCCACGAGCGGCTCCGCTTCGCCTACCGTTCCGGCGAGGGCGCGGACTCACGGCGCCACTGCGAGCCGTACCGGCTGGTCTCCACCGGCCGTCGCTGGTACCTGGTCGCCTACGACCTCGACCGCGCCGACTGGCGCACCTTCCGCGTCGACCGCGTTCAGGACCCCTTCGCCACCGGCGCCCGGTTCGCGCCCCGCGAGCTGCCGACGGGGAACGCGGCGGAGTATCTGAAGCAGTCGATGCACCGCCGGCAGGAGACGTACACGTTCGAGGTGACGTTCGCCGCGCCGCGGGAGGTCGTCGCGGCGAAGTTGCCGGCCTGGTTCGGCACGCCCGAGCCTGTCGACGAGCACAGCTGCCGGTTGCGGGCCTCGGCCCGCGACTCCGTGGAGTGGCTCGCGGTACGGCTCGCCGTACTGGGCTGCGAGTTCACGGTCCAGGAACCGCCGGAACTGGCGGCGTACGTGAGGGAGTTGGGCGCACGACTGACGCGAGCGGCGGGCGGGCCGGGGGACGGGTGACACGGGCGGCGAGCGAGCCGACGGGTGACGCGGCGGAAAAGGAGCCGGGCTCCGGCGCCGGGGGGGGGAGGCGCCGAAGCCCGGCTGCGAGGAGTCCCGGCACTGGGGGGAGAGCGTCGGGACTCGGCTTCAGTTGGCTTCGGTGGTGGTGAGGTGACCTCGGTGGCGAGGTGACCTCTGGCGCCCCCGGCTCCCGGAACTTGTGTCTCCGGGTCCCGGGCCGTTCGGCTCCGGGCCCGGTGGAGTCGTGGGCCCGCAAGTCTTGTGCCCCGGGAACGGGGGGTTGAAGCGACGTAGTACGGCCAAGGTGTGGCCGATGGCCGACGTACGGCCGTGCGCCGGGGCACGATCAGCGCGGCGGGCCGGACGTGCACCGGGCGGTCGAACCGGCGGACGTCGGATCGGACAGGGACCGGGCCGTCGAACCGGCGGACGTAGGGCCGGAGTGGGGCCGGGCGGGCGCACGGCCGGACCTCGGGCCGGACGGACACCGGACGGACCGGGCGGGCGCACCGGCGGACCTCGGGCGGGACGGACACGGACGGACCGGGCGGGCGCACCGGTACGGGGGGGGCGGGGGGTACGCGCGACCGCCGGCCGGAAGGGGGCGCCGGGCCATCCGGGACCGGGCCGGCGGTGGAGGGACGGGCGGGGCGGGCGCACCGGTACGGGGGGCGGGGGTACGCGCGACCGCCGACCGGAAGGGGGCGCCGGGCCATCGGGGACCGGGCCTGTCCCGGCTGCGGGCGGTGGGGGCGGACGGGCGGGGCGGGGCGCGGCGGCCGTCGTGATCGGGCCGCCGCGTCGTGGCCCGGCCGGGCGGGTCAGGCCGCCGCGTCGAAGCCCGTGTCGCGCGCGAGCTTCTTCAGTTCGAGCAGCGCGTGCTTCTCGATCTGGCGGATCCGCTCACGGGTGAGCCCGTGCTCCTTGCCGACCTCGGTGAGCGTGCGCTCGCGGCCGTCCTCGATGCCGTACCGCATCTTGATGATGGAGGCCGTGCGCTGGTCGAGCCGCCCGATGAGACTGTCGAGCTCCTCGCTGCGCAGCAGGGTCAGCACGGACTGCTCGGGCGAGACGGCGGAGGTGTCCTCCAGCAGGTCGCCGAACTGGGTCTCGCCCTCGTCGTCCACCGACATGTTCAGGGAGACCGGGTCGCGGGCCCAGTCGAGGACGTCGCTGACGCGCTCCGGGGTGGAGCCCAGCTCCGCGGCGATCTCCTGGGGCTCGGGGTCGCGCCCGTGCTCCCGGTTGAACTCGCGCTGCACCCGCCGGATCCGGCCCAGCTCCTCGACCAGGTGGACGGGCAGCCGGATGGTGCGCGACTGGTCGGCTATGGAGCGGGTGATGGCCTGACGGATCCACCAGGTGGCGTACGTCGAGAACTTGAAGCCCTTGCGGTAGTCGAACTTCTCGACCGCGCGGACCAGGCCCGCGTTGCCCTCCTGGATGAGGTCGAGCAGGGGCAGACCGCTGCGCGGGTACCGCCGGGCGACGGCCACGACGAGTCGGAGGTTCGACCGGATGAAGATGTCCTTGGCCCGCTCACTGTCGGCGACGAGGGCCTCCAGCTCCTCACGGGTGGCGTCCGCCCTCGCCTCCTCCTCGCCGTCGAGGATCTGCTGCGCGAACACACCTGCCTCGATGATCTGGGACAGCTCGACTTCCTTGGCGGCGTCGAGCAGCGGTGTGCGCGCGATCTCGTCGAGGTACATGCCGACCAGGTCGCGGTCGGCGATCTCGCCGCCAGAGGCGCGAACGCTGCTTGCCGCGTCGCTCCCGCCGGTGGCGGGCGAACGACGAGCGGCGACGGCACGGGTTGCCATGCGTGCTCCCTTGCGATGGTGGGCTGGCAGGGTCGTGTCTGGTCCTACGTGTCTTGACAAGGCCGCTCGGACACTCTCCCGAGTGCCCGGCTTCCGAAGGAAACAACGACTGGAATCAGGACAGAATTCCCAAGCAGGCCCACTATTTTTCTGATCTTGCAGTACCCTGTGCGGCCACAGGAGGAGGCGTGATGTCCGCGGGGTCTGCAGAGGTGCAGGTCAGACCAGGAGTCGAGGCCGACCTCGCCACCCTCACCGACATCTACAACCACTACGTCCGTGAGACGCCCATCACATTCGACACCGCCGCCTTCACTCCGGAGGAGCGCCGTCCGTGGCTGCTCTCCCACCTTGTAGACGGTCGGCATCGCCTGATAGTTGCCACCACGGAGGATTCACAGCGAATCCTCGGTTACGCCACGAGCAGCGCGTTCCGTGCGAAGGCGGCGTACGACACGTCCGTCGAGGTCTCCGTGTACCTCGCCCCCGACGCGGGCGGACGGGGCGTGGGCACGCTGCTGTACAAGGCCCTGTTCGAGGCGCTCGCGACCGAGGACGTGCACCGCGCCTACGCCGGCATCGCCCAGCCGAACGAGCCGTCCACCCGCCTCCACGAACGCTTCGGCTTCCGCCACGTGGGGACGTACCGGGAGGTCGGGCGGAAGTTCGGCCGCTACTGGGACGTGGCCTGGTACGAGAAGGAGCTCTAGCTAGGGCTTCCCTCAAATGGTGGGGGTCTGTTCCCGTGCTCAGGCCTGACCCTGTGCCCGTGGCAGTCGCGGCAGCTTGGCCATGGCGGCGCGGATGGTGTGGGCGGCGTCGGGGACGTCGAAGCCGAGGCCGCGGAGGCGGGCGACCACCTCCGGGAGGGAGATGCCCAGCGCGGCGGAGGCGGCGCAGAGGTGTTCGAGGGGGACTGGCTGCGCCGGGTCCAGCCAGAACGTCGGGGTCGGCGGGAATCGAGCGTCGCGATCCAGATCTGGGCCGGACAGGTGCTTGGTGAGCAGTCTGAGGTCGTCCCACAGACCCTCCCGGTCGACCGAGTGCCGCCCTGCGAAGGCGGGGACGCGCAGTCCGTACGACTCCAGGCAGACCTCGATCTCGGTGACGGGCCGGTCCAGCTCGTACGCGGTGGTCAGCAGTGCGGCCACGGAGACTTCGGTGTCGTCCGTGCGGAGTGCCCTCCAGAGGTACAGATCCTTGTCCAGCAGGGCCTCGTCGAGGTCGGTGAGGGGTTCGGGGAGGACCAGCGGACAGCTCATCCCCAGCGCCCGCAGTTTTTCCGGCACGCCTGCGGGCGGCACCTCCAGCTCCTCGGCGCGGGCCCACACCTCATGCCAGTGCCGGGACCAGCGCACGAGCCAGCCGAAGTCTTCGTAAAACTCATGTCCGCCGAAGAATCGCAGGTCCTCCTGCGAAGGCCGGCCCGCGGGAGAGAACTTCGGCTTCAGCCCATACGCGGTGAGGACCGAGACGACGTCGTCCACGGGCATGCGGCATTCCCGCGCCGCTCCCAGGACGTCCCCGAGCGTCACGGGCTCGGGGCCGCCGAGCCAGGGCGGTTCCGCGTCGAAGTCCTCGCTGAGCAGGCGCAGATCGTCAGCGCACTGCGGCGCGGGCGGGTCGGTCACTGTCAGCCCGTAGGCACGCAGCCTCTGACAGACCTCGCGCACCGGCAGGCCGGTCAGCCTCGCGCTCCACAGCACATGCCCCGGCGGGACGTCGTGGTCACCACGGAACCACTTGCCCTCGCCTTCGCCGTCCTGGCTGAGCAGGAGGAGGTCTTCTCTCGCCGGGCGGTCGGGAAGGGTCTCGGCGAGCGAGACGTCGAAGCCGTAAGCCCGCAGGCGCTCGGCGGCCTCCCGGGTGCTCAGACCGAGGTGCACATGGGCGTGGAGGAACCGGTCAAGGGGCACTGGCTGCTCGGTGGAGAGCCATGCAACCCACTCGCCACCGAACAGCATAGGCGCATCGTCCTGGCCGGACCCGAGGAGACCGATGTCCACGGGGTCCGGTTCGCCGTCCGGGTACCGGTCCGGCTCCAGCGTGCACAGTCCCAGATCCACGGCACGGGCGACGGTCGCCCGCGGGCTCCGGCCGATCCGGGCCGCGATCTGCATGATCCACCCGGGGCGGGTCAGCTCCGTCGGGGCCATGGCCACCAGGACACCGTCCGACGGGGTGGCCGGCAGGAGAGGGCCCGCCTCGGACAGTTCCGGAACGACCCCGGTCAACCGGGCCGCCTCTCCGTGCGCGAGCAGCCGCCACAGCAGAACGGGGTCGGTGACCTTCACGATCGGATAGATGTCATCGATGGAGCGCTCGGAGAGTGAGCCGTCGCTCTTACTGAGGATTCCGTCGTCCACGGGCAGACAGCCGACCTCAGCGGGCCGGAACTCCTGGCCGCGGTTTAGGCGCAGCCTCAGGTCGGCTGCCATCGCGGCCTCGGTGATGATGTCGGCGACCTTGGGGTGGGTCTGCGCGACGGTGCACAGCCATCGATAACTGAGCAGGCCCGAGGGCGAGGAGGCCAGGTCGGCCGCGGCCGAGCGGAGGAGGTCTTCCACGTCCCCTGAGATGTCGCTGAGGATCTGCAGGCGGTCCACCGACAGCTTGGGCACGAGCTTCCCGGTCAGGTTGACCACGGCCCCCCGCAGCACGGTGCGTTCCGTGTGGTTCTGCGGATCCTTCCCCGCGAGCACCCCGGTCAGGCGGCTCGGCTCGGTCACGATCCCGTCCACCAGGACCCCGCCCCCCGACTCGACCCACAGCACCTCGGGGGCGCCGCCCTCGGGTGCGGGGCCCGGTACGCGCCCTCCGCCGGCGTTGATCGCGGTCTTCCGGTTCCCGGACCGCAGCGCGTACTCCCCCGCCGGCCATGTCGCCGAGCGCATTCCGTGTTCCGCCGTCGTCTCGAACTCGGCGAGGCCGAGCAGCCCGAGCAGTTCCGTGACGCAGGAGGGCGCCCGCTCTCGCAGATAGAGCCGTACCGTCGTCCCCGGCTCCCTGCGTTCCGTGCTGCGTTCGATGCGGAAGAGGTGGTGGGGGCCGTGGATGGCCACCTTGAAGCACGGCTCCGAGGTGGCCCCGTCCTCGCCCAGGCGCCGGGTGATCACCTCGATCTCGTCGGCGATCATGAAGTAGCTGAGCACGCCGATGCCGAAGCGGCTGACGGGGTGCATCTCGATGCCCGCGCGTTCCCAGAGGGCGCGTTCGTTGCGTACGTCCGTCAGATCGGTGAAGCGGGTGCCCGCGCGGGCGAAGACACGGCTCAGCTCGGACGCGCCCATGCCGATGCCGTTGTCCTCGCAGAGCAGATACGGGCGGCCGTCGGGGCCGACGCCCTGCTCGAAGCGGATCTTCCCCTTCCAGTCGTCGTCCGGGGTGCCGCCCCTCGACCTCACCGCCAGGAACCGGGTGCGGGCCTTGCGGTAGCGGCAGGCGTCCAGCGCGTTCTGGTACAGCTCGCGGATCGCGAGGCCGGGACTGCGGTAGAGCTGGTCGCCCATGAGCAGTTCCTGCACCCGGCGGGGGTCGACCTGGAACTTGCCGTAGCTCTCGAACTTGGGCCGGTCGTCGTCGCCGAGGGCGGCCTCCACGCCTTCGGCGGACGCCCGTTGCGACAGTGTCAGCAGCGGGGTGAGCGTGTCGTCGGCGCCGGCCGCGCGGCGGATGTCGTAGAGGAGGAGGTCGACCTGGCCGACATGGCGTCGCAGGGCCTCGACCACCGCCTCGTGGTGGCAGTCGGCGGCCTGGAGGACCATACGGCCGTTGTCGGTGTGCCAGGCGGCCTGCTCCACGGTCTGCCGCAGGTCGGCGAGGCCGACCGGGTAGGGGATGCCGAGGTTCTCCACCAGGTCGTCCGGGAGCGCGGGGATGTCGAGGGCCCTGGCGCGGGCGACGGCCAGGAGGGCGGCGAGACGTCTGACCCGCACCTGCTGCGGCACCCCGATGCCGCCGGCGACGGACGCGACGGCCTCCAGCCGGTCGAGGCGCTCCTGGCGGCAGGTCTCCCCCAGTGACAGCCGCAGCCCGTAGAGCAGTTGCCCGGTCCGGCGCCGGTGGAACAGCGCGTCCGGCACAGCGTCCGGCAGCGGCAGCCGGTCCAGCAGGTCCGCGTACGCCGTCCAGTGGTCCTCCGTGCCGCGCAGCCCGTGGTCCACCCACTGGTGGAACAGCCACCACCCGATGTCCGCCTCGGCGCCCCGCCGCTCCGGCAGCCCCAACCGGGCCCGGCGGACGAGGCGTTCGTGCCCGCGGTCGAAGTACCTCTCGAAGTCGCCGCGGTCTCCCCCGGCCCCTGTCAGCCGGAGGTCGGCGGGGTCGACACCGATCCGGCCGGCCGCCGTACGCGCCCACAGGGTCTGCGACAGGTACGGGGCGAGGGTCAGGAGCAGGACCTCGGCGGGCTGGAAGTCCCAGTCGGGGGCGTCCTCCGCGCACAGCAACTGGCTGAGCTGGCCGTGGAAACGGGTGGGGAAGGAACGGTCCCACCAGGGGTCGCCGGTCGCCTCCCACTCCGCCGCCTCGTGCAGGTCGGCGAGCGTGGCGGCGAGGTCGCGGGCGGCGGCCTGGAACGGCGCGGGGTCCCGGGCGGGCGGGACGGTGCGCCAGAGCAAGGACTCAGTGACCTCGCGCGCCCAGGGGTGAAGCGTCCCGGTGGGGTCGGCGGCCGAAGGGGGCGCGGACGCCGCGTAGTTGTTGATCACTAGCTTGTCCACGTCACGCGCCTGGAACGCGGTGCCGTGGACCGTGGTGTCGTGGATGCTGTTGCCGGCCCCGCCGCCCTGATCCGTCACGCTGTCCAGCGTAGAAGCAACTCGCCCCGCCACGTGGGGAAAGCCTGTCGCAGGGAAAGCCCGTCGTGGGGAAGGCCCGTGGCGGGGAAAGCCCGTGGCGGGGAAAGCCCGTGGCGGGGAAAGCCCGTGGCGGAGCGGCGGCCGTTGTCCGTCCGGCCTTCCTGGCGGAACGCCCCTCAGCCCAACGCTCCTCAGCCGAACGCTCCTCAGCCGAACTGAACCGACCGCTTCGCCAGGCCCATCCAGAACCCGTCGATCACCGACCGCTGGGCGTCCAGCTCGCCGGCGGCCTCGGCCGCGCCCATGGTCACGAAGAGCGGAGCGAAGTGCTCGGTGCGGGGGTGGGCGAGCCGGCCCGCCGGGGACTTGTGGAGGAAGTCGAGGAGGGAATCCCAGTCGCGGGACTCCAGCGCCCGGTTGCCCCAGTCGTCGAACTCGGCGGACCAGGTGGGGATGCCGCCCTGGCGGAGCGCGGCGAGGTTGTGGGTGAAGAAGCCGGAGCCGACGATCAGGACGCCCTCGTCCCGGAGGGGGGCGAGCTTGCGGCCGATGTCCATCAGCTTCAGCGGGTCCAGGGTCGGCATGGAGATCTGGAGGACCGGGACGTCCGCCTCCGGGAACATCTCGACGAGCGGGACGTACGCCCCGTGGTCGAGGCCCCGGTCCGGGATGTCCTGCACCGGTGTGCCGGGGGCCTGGAGCAGCTTGCGCACGGAGGCGGCCAACTCGGGGGCGCCGGGCGCCGGGTACTGGACCGTGTAGTAGTGCTCGGGGAAGCCCCAGAAGTCGTACACCAGGGGGACGGTCTCGACCGCGCCGAGGGCGAGCGGGGCCTCCTCCCAGTGGGCGGAGACCATGAGGATCGCCTTGGGGCGGGGCAGCGTCTTCGACCAGGCGGCCAGTTCGCCGGGCCAGATCGGGTCGTCGGCGAGCGGGGGCGCGCCGTGGCTCAGATAGAGGGTCGGCATGCGCTCGGCGGTGGCGGCGGACATAGGGGTGACTCCCTCGAACTGTACGGCTCCCTGGAGCACGCCGGCCTCAAGCGGGCCGCTGCGGGTCGCTTCAGGCTCTTCGGTTGCTGTGAGACCTCGCCCCACTCCCCAGTAGTTGAAGTCTCAATATTTCTTGTTTCACCTTACATCTCTATAGTTCAAAATTCAAGAAGGGTGCTCGTAGAGTGGAGGTATGAAGACACCGTCCGCCGCCGAAGAACCGCGCTGGCTCACCGAAGAGGAACAGCGCGTCTGGCTCGCCTATGTCCATGGCACGACCCTGCTCGACGACCACCTCGATCGCCAGTTGCAGCGCGACGCGGGTATGCCGCACCTCTACTACCACCTGCTCGTGGTGCTGTCCGGCGAGCCGCAGCGACGGCTGCGGATGACCGAGCTGGCGATGCACACGAAGATCACCCGCTCACGCCTCTCGCACGCCATCGCCCGCCTGGAGAAGAACGGGTGGGTGCGGCGCGAGGACTGTCCCTCGGACAAGCGGGGGCAGTTCGCCGTGCTCACGGACGGCGGGTTCGAGATCCTGGCGAAGAGCGCGCCGGGACACGTGGCCGCGGTGCGGCAGGCGTTGTTCGACCGGTTGACACCGGAACAGCAGAAAGCCCTCGGCGAGATCATGGGGATCATCGCCGAGGGGCTTCAGCCGAAGGAGGCGGGGGCGGACCTGCCGTGGCTGCGCTAGCCGCTCCGCCACATGGAGGTCGGGCGCCGAGACCCACGGGGAGTGGGGTGCCGGGGCCCGATCCAGGAGGAGCGGGGCGCAGGGTCTCGGGCCCCTGAGGGCTCGGGGCCCGGGGACCCGCGCTGCCGTGAGCCGTACTCGGCCGGCCGCGTGGGTCCCCACGCCCCTCATGTGGGCCCCGACCGCGGGGCCCGTCCCGTCATCAGTGGGCGATGCGGGACCCGTCCCCTTGTCAGTGGGCGATGCGGGACCCGTCCCGTCATCAGTGGGCGATGCGGGACCCGTCCCCTTGTCAGTGGGCGAAGCGGGACCCGTCCCGTCGTCAGTGGGCGATGCGGGACCCGTCCCCCCGTCAGTGGGCGAAGCGGGACCCGTCCCGTCGTCAGTGGGCGATCACGGGGACCTTGACCTCGTCCGCCGCGTCATCGCCCGCGCCGACGGTGGCCGTCATGTCCGGCTTGCCGGTGGTGACGAGGGTGAAGGCGATGGCGGCCGACAGGACCAGGATGCCGACGGCGAACCAGATCGCGTTGGTGTAACCGTTGACCATGCCCTGGAGCTGGACGAGCTGCTGCTGGGGGCGGGAGGTCGCGGTGGCGATGTGGTCCTTGATGTAGGACGTGGTCGCGGAGGCGGCGATCGTGTTCAGCAGGGCCGTACCGATGGCGCCGCCGACCTGCTGGGAGGTGTTGACCATCGCGGAGGCGACACCCGCGTCACGCGCTTCCACACCGTGGGTCGCGAGGGACATCGCCGGCATGAACGCCGTACCCATGCCGAGGCCGAGCAGCAGCTGGGCCGGTAGGAGCAGGGCCGGGTACGAGGAGTCGATCTCCATCTGGGTCAGCAGCAGCATGCCGAGGCCCGCGAGCAGGAAGCCCGGCGCCATCAGCAGGCGCGGCGCGACCCGGGTCATGAGGCGGGTGCCGATCTGCGTGGAGCCGACGATCATGCCCGCGATCATGGGCAGGAACGCGAAACCGGTCTTGACCGGGGAGTACCCCTTCACGATCTGCAGGTAGTAGGTCAGGAAGAGGAACAGGCCGAACATCGCGATGATCGCGAGACCGAGGGAGAGGTAGACACCGCCGCGGTTGCGCTCGGTGATCACGCGCAGCGGCAGCAGCGGGGCCTTGACCTTGGACTCGACCAGGACGAACGCGGCGAGCAGCACGGCGGAGGCGATGAAGAGACCGATGGTCATGGAGTCGCCCCAGCCGTCGGACTCGGCGCGGGTGAAGCCGTAGACCAGCGAGACCAGACCCAGGGTGGACAGGACCACGCCGGGGATGTCCAGCGGCGAGCGGTTGCGGCCGCCCTCCGGCTCACGGATGACGAAGTACGCGCCGGCCGCGGCGATCACCGCGAACGGGATGTTGACGAAGAACGTCCAGCGCCAGTCCAGGTACTCGGTGAGGAAACCGCCGAGGATCAGACCCACGGCGCCGCCGCCACCGGCGATCGCACCGTAGATACCGAACGCCTTGGCCCGCTCCTTGGCGTCCGTGAACATCACGGCGAGCAGGGAGAGCGCGGCGGGCGCGAGCAGCGCGCCGAAGGCACCCTGGAGGGCTCGGGCGCCCAGCATCATGGCCTCACCGGTGGCCGCGCCGCCCAGCGCGGAGGCGCCGGCGAAGCCGATCAGACCGGTGACGAAGGTGCGCTTGCGCCCCCACAGGTCGGAGATACGGCCACCGAAGAGGAGCAGACCACCGAAGGCCAGGGCGTACGCCGTGATGACCCACTGGCGGTTGCCGTCGGATATCCCGAGGTCCTCCTGGGCGGACGGCAGGGCGATGTTCACGATGGTCGCGTCGAGGACGACCATCAGCTGGGCGAGCGCGATGAACACGAGCGCTTTCCAGCGGTTGGAGTGCGAGTCGTCCACCGTATCGGGGACATTCCGGGCTGTTGCAGACATGGCGGTACCCACTTCGGGACTTCGAGACGGAAAAAGTCAGGTGAAAGCGATGCGACGCGACGCGACGCGACAAGACGCCGATGGCGGAAGGACGGAGTAACGAAAGAAACGGAAGGACGGAGGAAGGAGGAAGGAAGGAGGATCGGATCAGGTCAGGCTCGGCGCAGGTCCTCCATCGTCACGGCGGTGCCGGGCAGTTCGGAGCGGGCCGGGGCCCGCAGGCCGTCGAGCAGCAGCTGCAGATGGCGGTGGAGGAAACGGTCGACACCCGCGCACTGGGTGCCGGCCGGGGGGCGGCTGAGCTGGCTGATGGCGAGCATCAGATCGCCGACGCTGACGTCGTCACGGAGCTGTCCGGCCCGTTGGGCCCGCTCCATGATCGCGGCGGTCAGCTCCTCCAGCCGTTCGCGTGCCGCCTCCAGGTCGGGGTGGTTCTGGTCGAAGGTGCTCTGGACCATCGGGCAGAGTGCGCTGATCCGTTCGTCGGCGGCGGCGTGCACGAAGCGGGAGAGCGCCTCGAACGCGTCACCGGTCTCCTCCAGCGCGACTTCCGCCGCCAGCGCCGTACGGTCCATGACCGAGCAGACGACCTCGCGGACCAGTGCGTCGCGGTCCGGGAAGTTGCGGTACACCGTGGCGTTGCCGACGCCGGCCCGGCGGGCGATCTCGTCGAGCGGCACGTCGGGGCCGAACTCGACGAACATCTCCCGGGCGGCGGTGACGATCCGCTCCCGGTTGCGCAGGGCGTCCGCCCGGGGACGGGAAACCTTGCGCACGGGGGTGGCGGTCTGCACGGCATACCTCCTGACGACAGGGAGAGCGGGATCCGGGGAGTGTCTCCCCGTTTCGCTCGGACACCTGACTAAACGGGGAGACGGTCCCCGGTTATTTCCCGTCGCCGAAGAGATTTCCCGTGACCTGGGTCACATCGCAGCAGCCGCCCTTTCGAAGTGACCTGGGTCACGCCGTCGCGTGCGGTCACGAGCGGTCGCGTGCGGTCGCGTGCGGAGAACCCTCGTTCGGCCCATCCAGCGCGCGTCCCCGCCCGGCCCGCCACAGGGTGATCGAAAGGGTGCGGCCGTGGCCCGGGCGGCTGCCGTGGAGCGAAGGGCGCGTGCATGCAGCA
Source organism: Streptomyces sp. NPDC030183 (assembly GCF_055573455.1). Taxonomy (NCBI): domain Bacteria; kingdom Bacillati; phylum Actinomycetota; class Actinomycetes; order Kitasatosporales; family Streptomycetaceae; genus Streptomyces; species Streptomyces sp. NPDC030183. The sequence goes on along the minus strand of NZ_JBVIBK010000002.1, from coordinate 160,871 downwards.
GCCGTTCCGCCGAAACGGGATACCCGAGCGCCGGCCGACCGCACCACGTCGGCCACGGCCACGGCGCGCGTGGCGGGCGCGCCGGACGGACGGCACCCACGCGACGAGCGGCATGGGAGGCAAGGGCGCCATGGGCGGCATACGCCCCCGGCGGGCCGTCGCGCTCGCCTCGGTCACCGCCCTCATGTTCGCGCTCAGCACCTCCGCCGGGACCGGGCACCTCGTGGCGAAGGAGACCAGGACGGCCGCGGGAGCGGTCGCCGTGGCTCCCGGTTCCGGGCTCGACCCCTGCATGATCCGCGGCCGGCCCGGCGTCCAGATGTCCGAGGGCATTCCGACCCAGCCCGGCTACTCCCGCTCCACCGGCACGGTCCGCGCCCTCAACCTGATGATCGACTTCTCCGACGCGCCGGGCGAGGGCAGCGCGATGGACCGCTTCGCCGAGTTCGCCCCGCAGACCCAGAAGTGGTTCCGGACGAGCAGTTACGGCCGTGTCGACTACCGGCCCGAGGCCCCGGTCACCGAGTGGCTGCGGATGCCGGAGACGTTCCGCTCGTACGGGATAGAACGCGGGGTGCCCTTCGAGCCGGGGTACCGCCGGCTGGTCCAGGACCTGGTGCGGGTCGCCGACCCCGTCGTGGACTTCCGGACGTACGACCTGGTCAACGTCCTCGTCACCCCGAACGCGGGTCCCTCCGCCCTCGACACGGTCCTGTCGGTGACGTTCGCCGGGAACAGGGAGGCGCCGGTCGCGGACGGCGTCCCCGTCGCCAACGCGTCGTTCGTGTACAGCCGCCAGGACGACGGCTCCGGCACGTACCGGGAGACGGGTTACCGCGTCCTTCCCCACGAGAACGGCCATGTCTTCGGCCTGCCCGACCTCTACACCCATGAGGGCGGGGGCGCGGTCGGGCACTGGGACATCATGAGCGAGGACTGGGGCGTCGACAACGACATGCTGGGCTGGCACAAGTGGAAGCTCGGGTGGCTGGACGCGACGCAGGTGGGCTGCGTGTCCGAGCCCGGTGCGGCGGAGTACACGCTCACCCCGCTCGCCGCGGCCGGGGGGCCCAAGCTGGTGGTGGTGCCGCTGACGGCGCGCACGGCGTACGCGGTCGAGCTGCGGACCCGGGCGGGCAACGATGTCGCCGTCTGCCGTCCCGGTGTCCTCGTCTACAGGGTCGACGCGGACATCGACACCGGGAACGGGCCGATTCAGGTGTACGACTCCCGCCGGGACAGCGGGGGGTGCACCCGCAGCCCCAACGTCCACGCGGAACTGTCCGACGCGCCGTTCGTACCGGGCGAGACCTTCAAGGACACGAGGGTGGGGGTGGAGATCAGCGTCACGGGCAGGGACGAGTCCGGCAACCACCGGGTGGTGGTGAGCCGACGGTGAGGGGGGATGCGGGGGGCATGTGGGTGGGGGGTGTGGGGGTGCCTTGGGCGGGGGTGCCTTGGGCGGGGGTGCCTTGGGCGGGGGGCATGTGCGGGTCGGTGGGGGCCGTTCGCGCAGTTCTCCGCGCACCTGAACGGCGCGGGGTCAAAGCCGCGGCGGAGCCGCCGGCTTTCAGGGGCGCGGGGAACTGCGCGAACGGCCACGACGGTGTCGCAGTCGCCCGACGACGCACACCCCCGAGCTAGTAGGCACCCGACCCCAACCACCCCGCAACCCGAGCTAATAGGCGCCCGACGCCCACCCACCCCGCACCCCCAAGCCTCATAGGCGCCCGGCCCCCACCCAAACCGCACCCCCCGAGCCAAGAGGCGCCCGACCACCCTGCCGAGCGGCGCAGCCGGCCCGCATTACCGTGGCCCCATGCGCCCGAACGTCCCGAGTGACGCCGACCCCGACCCCGGCTCCACCCCAGGCCCAGGCCCCGGCCCCACCCCGAACCCCGGCCTCGGCCCCACCCCGAACCCCGGCCTCGGCCCCCGCTCCGTCGGCCCCGTCGGCCCCGTCGGCCCCGCCACCCCCCTGCCCGGCGAGGCCGTCGCCCCCCTCGTGCGGGGGATCACCGTGCTGCGGCGGCTCACCGAGGCGGACGGCGCGTTGAGTCTGAGCGGGCTGGAGAAGGCCACCGGCCTCGCACGCTCCACGGTCGACCGCATCACCGCGACGCTGGCCCGGATGGGCTACGTACGCCTGGACGGCCGCGACGCGGTCCTCGCCCCCCGGCTGATGGAACTGGGCAACGCCTACCTCGCCTCGATCCGCCTCCCCCGCCTCCTCGACGCCCACGCGGACGCCCTCGCCGACGAACTGGACGAGTCCGTGTCGCTCGCGGTCGCCGACCGGGACGGCGTCCGCTTCATCCACCAGGCGACCCGCCGCCGTGCGATGTCCCTCAGCTTCCGCATCGGCGACCTGCTCCCCGCCGAACGCACCGCCCCCGGCCCGCTGTTCGCCACCGAGTGGGGCCCCGGGGACTGGGCCCGCTGGCGCGCCCGCCGCGAGGCCGACCCGGAGGGCCGCGGCTTCCCCGCCGTTCCGCCGCGCGAGGGGGCGTACGACGACTTCGAGGCCCGTACGCGGGCGGCGGGCACCGAGGGGTGGGCGCTGGACGACCAGTTGATCGAGCCGGGGCTGATCGCGGTGTCCGTACCCGTACGGGATCCCCGTACGGGCCGGGTCGCGTGCGTGGCGAGCGTCGTCAGCCACACCAGCCGGCACACCCCCGGCTCACTGACCTCGACGCTCCTGCCCCGGCTGCGGGCGACCGTCGCGCGGATGGAGGCGGAGCTGGCACGGGAGCCGCGCGATCCCGCCGCCCTGGAGCACGGCTCCCCGGCCCCGTCCGGTCTCGCCGCCTGGACGGGCGCGTCCAAGCAGGAACTGGGCCGGGAGTTCATCGAGTCGCTCGCCCGGGGGCTCACGGTCATCACCTCCTTCGGCGAGGGCCGCGCCGACCTCACCCTCACCGACGTCGCCCGTGCCACCGGCCTCGCCCGGGCCACGGCCCGCCGGGCGCTGATCACGCTGGAACACCTCGGGTACGTCGAGTCGTACGACCGCGTCTTCCGCCTCACCCCCCGCGTCCTGGGCCTCGGTTTCCCGCCCCTGTCGATGCTGCCGCTCCCCCGGATCGCCGCCCCGCACCTGGCGGAACTCTCCGCGAAGGTGCACGACTCGGCGTCCCTCGCGGTCCTCACCGCGGCCGGGGACGAGGTGCAGTACACGGCTCGGGTCGCCACCAGCCGCATCATGAGCGTCAACATCACGCTCGGCACCCGGCTCCCCGCGTACGCGACCTCCCTGGGCCGTGTGATGCTCGCCGGCCTCCTCCCGGAGGTCTCCCTCCCCGAGCGGCTCGTCCCGCTGACCCCCCGTTCCGTGACGGACCGCCGGGAACTCCTCACCGTCCTGGAGCGTGTCCGCACTGACGGCTACGCCCTGGTCGACGGCGAACTTGAGGAGGGCCTGCGCTCCATCGCCGTCCCCGTCCACGACCGCGACGGCCATGTCACGGCCGCCGTCAACGTCGCGATGCACAGCAGCCGGCGGTCGGTGGAGCAGTGCGTGGAGGAGGTCCTGCCGGAGCTGCGGGCGACAGTGGAGCGCATCGAGGGCGAGCTGCGGGTGGCGGGGATGTTCCGCCGCGTGTCAGCCGTCTGACCCGTCTCCGGACGCGGCGCGAAACCGTACGCCCGACTCATGATGCGCTGCGAACACCGGACGCCCGTCTCATCCTGCGCTGCGAACACCGTACGCCCGCCTCGTCGCGCGTACGCAGCCTGCGAATACCGTGCGCTACGGTGACCGGCACCAGCCGTCGACACGAGAGGAACCGGCCATGCCAGCCGAGCAGCAGGGCTTCCAGTCGGTGTGGACCCGCCCCCGGACCGGCCGGGAGCAGCCCGCGCTGAGCAGGGAGCACATCGTGGCCGAGGCCCTGCGCCTGCTCGACGAGGAGGGCATCGACGCCCTCAGCATGCGCAAGCTCGGCGGCCGGCTGGGCGCGGGCGCCACCTCGCTCTACCGTCACGTCGCCAACAAGGACGAGCTGATCGAACTGGCCGTCGACGAGGTCTACGGCGAGATCGAGGTCACCGCCTCCCCCGACCCCGCCACCTGGCGCGCCGACACGGCCCGGTGCGCTCACAGCCTGCGCGCGACGATCCTGCGCCACCCCTGGCTCGCCTCTGTGCTCGGCGAGATGGGCATGTCCTACCTCGGCCCCAACTGGATGCGCGTCTCCGAGGCCATGCTGAAGCTGCTCACCACGGCCGGTTTCCCGGCCGAGGAGGCGGACCGGGCCCTCGGCACGCTCGTCGCGTACGTCACCGGCATGGCCACGAGCGAGGCCGCCTGGCTCACCGTCCTCGCCCGCAGCGGCCAGGACGAACAGACGCTGGTCGAGCGCCTGTGGCCGGCCGCCGAGGAGGCCGCCCAGGACTATCCGCTGCTGCGGGAGGGCTACGCCGAACAGCGCGGCGCGGACCCGCGGACCGCGCGGGAGGAGGGGTTCCAGTACGGGTTGGAGCGCGTACTGGACGGTCTGGCGACGCGACTGACGTAGCCGCGCCGCAGCTCCGCCGCACCGCCGCGCCGCACAACCCCCGTCGTCCGGTCACCCGTTGACGCCGGTGTAGCGGCTGAGGCTCCAGTTCCACAGCAGCCGGGACAGCACGAAGGCGACGAGGCCGACGAACGGCGCGGCCACCGCGAGCGCCCGCGGTACGCCCATGTCGTCGCCGTGCCCGGTCAGCACCCCGGCCGGGAAGTAGGCGATGAAGGCGAGCGGCACGACGAAGGTGAACGCGGCGGAGGCGGCCTTCGGCAGGATGCTCAGCGGATAGCTGCCGAAGGTGCCCATCAGTTCCTCCAGCCACTGGGCCCAGTACGAGGTGGCCGGGAAGTGGAACGCGGCGGCGGCCAGCGCCGTGAACAGCGCGGCCTCGACCAGCATCCCGCCGAGGACGCCCGCCACCACGTACGCGATCCGCCCCGCCGTCCACTCCAGCGAGCTCCGCTGGACCGCGGCGGCGAACAGCCCGGCCGCGACGACCAGGTCGCCGATGGCGTTGACGGGGAAGAAGGCGAGCTGGACCTGCCGGTACACCGGCATGGGCCGGATCAGGCAGGGGTCGACGATCCCCTCCTGGACGAGGATGTTCATGTACTGGACGCGGCCGAGGAACAGCACGTACAGCCCGTGGGCGAGCATGCGCATGCTCGCGATCAGCAGGACGTCGGAGCTGGACCAGCCGCCGAGCCCGGGGAACCGGGTGAGCAGCACCGAGGCGAAGACGATGATCGAGACCTGCCAGATCGCCCCGATGGCGACTCCCATCAGGAACTCGCCCCGGTACTCCAGCCGCGCCTTGAAGTTGAGCCTGGTGATCCGCCAGACGACACGGGCGGCCCGCAGCCCGCTGGTGGACGCGGTCCGGGCCCCCTTGGTGGACGGAGTGCTCATGGTCATCCTCCCTGGGCCACGACGCGTCGGTCGGCCATGCCCCACAACCGGCGGGTGAGCAGCGCGAGCAGCACGATCCACACGCCCTGGACCGCCATCTGCCCGAACGCGTCACCGACCCCGATGCGGCCGACGTAGATGGAGAGGGGTACGCCGAGGGTCGCCTGGAACGGCAGGAACGCGCTGAGGGTGATGAACCAGTCCGGGAAGTACCACAGGGGCGCGTACACGCCGGAGAGCAGGTTCTGGGCGAAGACGAGGATAAGGAGGGCCGACTCGTTGCGCAGCGTCCAGAAGCACAGCAGGTCGACGAGCATCATCACGTAGTACAGGACGAGTTGGCCGAGCAGCATGCTCACGAGGAAGACCGCGGCGACCTCGGCGGAGGCGGGCGGGGCGACGACCCCGGCGGCGAGGCAGAGCACGTATCCGCCGAGCACCCAGCCGAAGCCGTACACCTGGTCGCCGAGGGCGCGGAGCGCGTAGTAGCGCTGGGGCCGCATGGGCCGCAGGTACCAGTAGACGATCGTGCCGAAGTGCAGGTGCTGGATGACGGTGTCGCGCCCGGCCCGCCGGTCCAGCCCGCGGACGCGGCCCGCCAGCACGGCGAGCACGGCGTACCCGACGGCCTGGGTCTCGTCGAGCCCGGCGCTGGACTCGGTGTTCGCGTAAAGCCCTCGCCAGAGGTAGACGACGAGACACACCTGCACGAGCAGCCGCACGGCGGTGGCGGTCATCCGCGGCGGGGCGAGGAACTCACCGCGTGGCGTGATGGAGGCGACGCGGCGGATGCGGGAGAGGGCGGAGGTGGGGGTGGAGGGGGATGGGGAGTGGGAGTGGGAGTGAGAGTGGGAGGGGGAGTCGGTGGGCGCGGGGGTGGGGGTGACGGGTGGGGGCGTGGGGGCCATGGTCAGCCGCCCTTGGTGGCGGAGGTGACGGCGTCCGGGGAGGCGGAGGTGACGGCGTCCGGGGAGGACGCGGCGGACGGGTCCTCCCCGGACATCACCCCGGAACCCAGCCCCGGCACATCGCTGAGGTAGGCGGAACGCATGACGTCTTCCAGGTCGTTCTCCTCCAGGGCGAGATCGGTGACCTGGAAGCGCCCGATGACGACCTTCAGCGCCTCGTGCACGGAGGGGGCGCCGTCGCCGACGGGCCCGAACACGACGCGGGGCCCTTCGCGGCGCAGGACGCCGATGCCAGCGAAGCCGGGCAGGGAGGAGAGGTCGCGCTGGCCGCGGTCGGTGCCGCCGGGGCGGCCGGTGTTTTCGAGGCGGCCGGCGCCTATGAGGCCGCCGGTGCCGCCGGTGCGGCCGGTGCCGTCGGGGCCGTCGGAACTCGCGCCCCCGGCTTCGCGCTCCTGGCGCTCGATCTCCTGGACGTCGGCGGGGTCGGCGAGGGTGGCACGGATCTGCCAGCTGCCGCCGAAGCGGCGCCGGATCTCGTGGAGCGGCCCGTCGAGGACGAAGCGGCCGTGGTTGATGAGGACGACCCGCTCGGCGAGCCGGGCGACCTCGGTCATGTCGTGCGTGGTGAGCAGTACGGTCCGCTCCCGCTCCTCGACCTGGTGCCGCAGGAACCGCCGGACCTGCTCCTTGACGACGACGTCCATGCCGATGGTTGGTTCGTCGAGGAAGACGACGGGAGGGTCGTGGAGGAGCGAGGCGGCGAGATCGCACCGGACGCGCTGCCCGAGGGACAGATGCCGGACGCGGGTGTCCCAGAACTCGGAGAGGTCGAGGAGCCCGTCGAACTCGTCGATGCGTTCCCGGTACCGGTCCTCGGGAACGCCGTAGATGTCGCGGAGGATCGCGAACGACTCCCGGGCGGGCAGATCCCACCACAGCTGGGTCCGCTGCCCGAAGACGGCGCCGATGTTGTGGGCGTTGCGCTCCCGGTCCCGGTGCGGCACGACACCGGCGACGAGCGCCTCGCCGGAGGTGGGGGTGAGGATGCCGGTGAGCATCTTGATGGTGGTGGACTTGCCGGCCCCGTTGGGCCCGAGGAGTGCGAGCAACTCCCCTCTGCCCACACGGAAGTCGACGTCCCGCACCGCGACCTTGGCCACGCGCTCCGGACTGACGAGCGACCTGAGCGCCCCGCCGAGCCCCGGCCGGCGCACGGTCGAATGAAACACCTTGGACAGCCCGCGCGCCTCGATCACCGCGTTCAATGGCATCACATCCGATCTGCTGGGGCCCCTGCCCCGACGGGCTGACCTGAAGGCCGCACCCGACGGGCGGACCCGTAGGGCGGACCCGACGGCCTGACCGGGCGGGCGGAGGACACACTCGCGACAACCACTCAACAGACGACGTCCGAAATACCGAACATCATCCGACACAACGGCGCCGATGCTAGGCCCCTCGCCTCGCCAGGGAGAACCGAATTACCAACCTCGAACCGATCCGACCGCCCCACCACCACCCGCTACACTGGCCGCGGCGAAGCACCACACCACGCCACCCCGCCTTCGTAGCTCAGGGGATAGAGCACCGCTCTCCTAAAGCGGGTGTCGCAGGTTCGAATCCTGCCGGGGGCACAGCAAAAGGGCCAGCTCAGGAGGGTTTCCTCCCAGGCTGGCCCTTCGTCGTGTTCGAGGCCGTGCCACACGCGTGCCACTACGCCCACTCAGCAGTTCATCGGGGCGAAAGGGATACAAACTGGATACGCCGCTCAGCGATCAGTCGGCGCGGGAAACGATTCCGTGGTGCCGAGATGGCCCGGCAGCTCAGTACGGCCGCGGAATCTCGTGCTCGTTCAACGCAGCCTCGTACCGCGACAGCAGAGCATCCAGGTTCGTCAGAAGAAGGCCGACGGAGTCCCGAGCTTCAGCCAGGTCGCCTCGCTCACATGCCTCCATCACCTCAGCCACGTCGCTGTGCAGGATGTGAAGGGAGTCGCCCTGCACCAGGACGCCGGGGAACCGTCTGCCCGGCAGGCGAACCACCGCGTTGTTGCCACCATCGGTGAACAGCTCGGCCTCAATGCGCTCCATCGGATCATCCAACCTGACATCACCGGCTGACATCAACGAGGATGGACGCAGGCGACCTTGAGCGATCACACACGCCATACGGGCATACGGCGTGGGCCGTAGGAGAGCTGCTCGATCGAACGCCTAAAGGAGGTCTCGCAGGTTCGAATCCTGCCGGGGCACAGCAAAAGGGCCAGCTCAGGAGGGTTTCCTCCCAGGCTGGCCCTTGGCCGTTTCAGGCGCCGTGCCACATCCGTGCCTCTACGAGCCCGCCCGATCCTTTTCAGAGGGGTGTGTCTCGGTCGGCAGCGGCGAAGTGCTGAAGTGCTGAAGTGCTCCAGATGATGCGTGATCGCGTCGAGGAGTGTCCGGACCACGTCAGGTCAAGAGGTAGGCCTCCAGGATCGTCACCGCGTAGGTGTTGCCGGTGGTGTCGGTCAGGGTGGATTCGAGGGAGACCGAGCGGGCGTTTTCCGGGTGGGTCAGGGTGAGGGTCCTTTTGCCGTGGGTGGTGGTCACCGGGGCGGGGGACCAGGTCTTGCCGGCGTCGTAGGAGACCTTCACCGTCAGGGATTTCAGGTCGGTGGCCGCCGGGCCCTGAAGGGAGAGGGGGATCGTGGTGCGGCGGCCTGCGGGGGCCGTGCCGGTCGGGGTCAGCTTCGGGTGGAAGCGGACCGTGGAGAGGGGCAGCGAGCCGGAGTCGGACGGGCTGGACGTGAAGGTCCAGGCCGCTGTCAGGCGGCTCGTGGTCGTGGCCACGTCTGACGGGCGGGTCAGATTCGTTCGGATCGTGTAGCGGGCCGGGACGGACGGGAGCTTCTCCACCGTCTGGCAGAGGTCGCCGTCGTTGTCGAGCAGGGTGTTGCCGTCCGCGGTGACCGTGGTGTGGCGTTCGGCGACGGAGGAGGCGGGATGACCGGCCCCGTCGGCGAGGTCGGGGACGCACAGGTCGAGGGTGTCGCCGTCGCGCCGCGCGCCGTGCGGGCCGCCGGTGAGCGGGCTGAAGACACCGACGTTGTACGTGGCCGCGTAGGTCCGGCCTGCCCGGTACGACTTCGGGCCCTCCGTGCCGTAGAAGACGTCGTCGCCGTCGCCGGAGGCGTTTCGCTGGCCCAGGTTGGCCGTCCACTTGAAGCCCTTGGGCGTGGTGACGTAGATCTTCGCGGTCGTCGGCAGCGGGAAGGGGGCGCTCACCGTGCCCAGCGACAGGGTGGGGCCGCTCCACAGGACGTTGACGATGCCCTTGCGGTGGGCGGCGGACGACCCGAAGTCGCGCTTCAGCAGGGCCAGTTCGTTCATGCGCGTGGTGTGCCGATAGCCGGTGGGGAAGCGGTCGGGCAGGTTGTGGAGCAGGTGGTAGGTGGTGCTGCCCTTCTGCCACAGGCCGCCGAGCTGCGTGCTGAGCCTCCCGGCCGCGGCGGTCGGTCCCAGGGTCGCGGTGCGCAGGTTGTTGAACGTTCCCCAGAACAGGGTGCTGTTGTGCGCTTCGCTTCCGGTGTCCCCGGTGCCCACGGCGAGGTTGAGCTGGCCGTCGGACATCTTCGCGCCCTGCGGCGCGGTGATCCCGACCGGCTTCGCCTTGCGCGCGTCGAAGACGACCGTGGTGTCCCCGGTCAGCGAGAGCCGCGGCCGGACCAGCGCGGAGGTGCCCCCGGCGTCGTCCAGCACGGTGTCCACGACATAGTCGCCGCGCGGGACCCGCACCCGGTACACGCCCTTGGAGATCTGCTCGGAGTCCTTGAGGTTCGTGGTCCAGTACGTGCCCGAGTACCCGAGGATCTCGGTCAGCGGAGCGCTCACGGGCTTGCCGCCGCGGTCGAGGAACTTCAGGGTGAGGTCGTACGACTCGGCCTCGCGTACGACGCCGAAGGCGGTCCGTACGGCAGCGGGGTCGGCGGCAGCGGCGGCGGCGCCGTTCCGCGCGGTGGCGACCAGCGTGCCCGAGTAGGCGCCGTCCGCCGCCTCGACGCGGGTGTCCGCGGTGAGGTCGACGCCGGCGGTGCCGCCCGCCGGGACGGTGAGCCGTGTGGTGCTCAGCGTGAACATGCCTTCGGGGGCCGTGCTGCCTCCGGGGCCGGTCGCGGTGGCCGTCAGGTCGAGGGTGACGGGGTGGTCGCCGTCGTTGCGGTAGGTGATGTGCCGGGTGACCGGCCGGTCGTCGGTGTGGGGCCACCGCTGCTTGCCGAAGGACACGGAGGTCTGTTCGCTCGCCACCACCCCCTGAAGTGCCCGGGACACGTCGAGCCGGCCCGTCCCCTGCTGGTAGCCGGTCGCGCCGGTGGTCGGGGTGGTGGACGCGGTGAGCGCCTGCTTGATCCGTGCGCCGGTCCAGTCGGGGTGCCGCTGGGCGAGGATCGCGGCCGCCCCCGCCGCGTGGGGTGTCGCCATCGACGTACCGGACATGGAGACATAGCCGTCGGCCGCCGGGTCGCCCAGGTGGCCGTGCGCCGCCTTCGCCGAGACGATGTCCACGCCCGGCGCCGTGAGGTCCGGTTTCAGCGCGCTGTCGGCGGTCGGGCCGGTGCTGGAGAAGTCGGCGAGCCGGTCCTCGCCGTCGACGGCGCCCACCGTGAGCGCCGATTCCGCGGCCCCCGGGGAGCCGACGGTTCCCGCGTCGGGGCCCTCGTTGCCGGCCGCGGCGACGGTGAGCATGCCGGTGCTCTTCGAGAGGGCGTTCACCGCCGCCTCGACCGGGTCCTCCCCCGGGGTGTCGTCCTGGCCCAGGCTGAGGTTGGCCACCCTGGCGCCCTGTCCGGCGGCCCACTCCAGGCCGGCGATGACGCTGGAGTCGCTGCCCTCGCCGCTGTCGTCCAGCACCTTGGCGTTGAGGATCCCGGCACCGGGCGCGACGCCCTTGTACCGGCCGTCGGACCGTGCGCCCGAGCCCGCCAGCGTCGCGGCCACATGGGTGCCGTGGCCGGCCATGTCGTCGGTGCTGCCGGTGGCGGTGAAGTTCTTCGAGGCCTTCACCGCCGAGGCGAGGTCCGGGTGTGTGGTGTCGACGCCGGTGTCCAGGACGGCGACCTTGACGCCCTTGCCGTCGTATCCGGCCGCCCAGGCGGCCGGGGCGCCGATCTGCGCGACGCCGCCGCCCGCCTCCCCAGCCTTCGCGCCGTCTACGTCCGCGGGCGCCTTGAACCGGCCGTCCAGCCAGACCCGCGCGACTCCCTGCTCCTCGGTGAGGGCCTGCCACATGTCGTCGGCCCCGGCCTTGGGCACGGTGATCGCGGCGCCCCGCACGCTGGGCAGCTCCCGGCGCACGGTGGCGTCCGCGTCCGCGACCAGCGACTTCTGCGTACTCCTGCGCTGGGCGGACTTGCCCTCGTACGACACGATCAACGGGAGCGTGCCCCGCCGGGTGTCGTCGTAGCCGGCCCGTGTCAGGCCGCTGACGTCGAACAGCCGCATGTCCAGCACGCCTTGGCCGATCAGGGCGGCGGCGTCGGCGGGAACGACGTACTGATCGCCCCCGACGCCGCGCACGGACACCGGGACGTGCTCACGGCCCGGTGCCCGCCGTACGCCCGTCACCCGGCCGTGGGTGTCCAGCCGGACCCGGTCGCCGGTGAGGAGGGTGACGTACCGGCCTGTCGCGGAGGCGGAGCCCGCGGCCCGCGCGCCGGGGGCGGAGCCGCCGGGCGCCGCGACCGTGGCGGTGTCCTGCGTCCGTACGCCGAGGCCGGAGCCCGTGGCCGCCACCGAGACGCCCGTCATCAGCCCCGCCACCAGCAGGGCGGCCAGCGAGGCGCTTGTGGTTCTGTCGCGCATTCAGCTCGCCTGCCCGGGGAGCTGCTTGTTGGCGTCGACGACCGCGCGCTCGGTGATCGCGCTGGTGTGCGTGACGGTACCGACCTTGAGGGGATCGTCCGCCGTGGCCTTGACCACCACGATGCGCTCGCCAAGGAACCGCAGTGTCTTCTTGTCGAAGATCCACTCGATGCGCTCGCCGTCGTTCTCCCGCGCGATCGCGACCCCGTGCCGGCCCGTGGCGTCGACCGCGTCGTTCACCGCGACGACGCCGGGGATCTTGGCCGCGGCCTTGTAGAGGGCGGCGCCGACCTCGGCGGGCGGGTAGCTCTCGAACAGCAGATCGCCGATGGCGACGAAGGCGGCCTGGTCGCGCGGGACTTCGGGGTCCCGGACGGCGTCCGACTCGCGGTAGATCCGCTGGAGCAGCGTGTCGGGGTCGGTCGGCAGAGCGGCCAGGGCGTTGTAGGAGCCGGTGAGCGGGGTGTCGCCCTTCAGGGTGATGCCTTTGTCGCTGGTCGCGCCGGCCTCGATCAGCCAGCCGTCCCTGCCGTCGAGGGAGTTCCAGACCTGGCGGGAGTGCAGCTCGTCGCTGACCACCTCGCTCTTGTCGCCGACGGTCTTGATGTAGGTGTCGGCCACCTTCGAGGCGATGTAGATGTACTGGCCCTTGCGCGGGGTGGGCGCCGAGGTGTCGGCGGCGGCCAGGGAGATGCGTTCGAGGAGCTGGGGGGCGCCCTTGGGGTCGGCGACGCCGATGCTGGTGGTCAGTGCGGGGCCGGTGGCCAGGGCGGTCTTGCCGCCGTCGGTCTCGCCGCCGGTGAGGGCGAGGCCGCCCACGACCGCGCCGGCCAGGGCGAGGGCCGCGGCGGGCAGGAGGATCGTACGGCGCAGGAACGGGTTGGGGCGCTTCACGGGCGCGGCGGGAGAGGTGGCGGACGTACGGGAGGGGGTGCGGAGGTCTTCGTGGATCCGGGCCATCATCTGCTCCTTGTGGAACTGGTGGCGGCCCGCCGGCAGATCCCGCTCGGCGGAGGGCAGCAGACTCTGCGTCTCCGTCCACTCGGCCGGGTGGGGCCGGTGGGAGGGGCTGGCGTTCATCGGTTTCCTTCCTGTGCGGACCGGACCGCGTATCCGCGATCACCTGTTATCTGCCGGTTCGTGCGGGTGGGTTCCCGTTTTTCTCCGAGCAGTCGCGCGTCGGTGAGCTTGCGCAGCTTGACGCGGGCGCGGGAGAGGCGGGAGCGGACGGTGCCGACCGGGATGCCCAGGGCGCGAGCCGCTTCGGCGTACTCCATCCCCTCCCACAGGCAGAGCGTCAGGACCTCACGCTCGGGGCGCTTGAGCAGGCTGAGGGCGGCGAGCGTGGCGTTGATACGGCGCCGGTCGTCCAGGCGTCCGGCGGTCTCCTCGGCGTGGTCCTCGACCCGTTCCTCGGCGGCGTGCGCGGCGGCCGCGGCGCTCGCCGCGTTGCGGTAGCGGCGGTTGCTGCGGTGGTGGGAGCGGGCGACGTTGGTGGCGATGCCCAGCAGCCACGGCCGCAGCGAGCCGCCTTCGGCCTCGACCGAGGCCCGGCGCCGCCACGCCTCCATGAAGGTCGTCGACATCACGTCCTCGGCCAGCGACCAGTCGGCGGTCAGGCGGAAGGCGTGGTTGTACACCGCGCGGGCGCACGCGTCGAAGAGTTCCGCGAAGGCGTCCGGATCTCCGTTTCGCACCCGGGTTCGCATATCTGTGGTCACGTCTTGAGCTGACGTACGGTGCGGGCGAGTTCCGGTGAGACACGTCACAGCCGTCGTACAGGTCACCGGAGCGGTGACCGCACGAGGGCTCGGTGGACATGGCAGCCGCTCAGCCGCGTACCGCGCAGCCCGCGAGGCCCGGGAGCAAGGCGCCCGGTCTGATGCGGGGCCCGGTCCGGGGGTGCGCCGGCCGGTCGAGAGGCTGTGGGAGGAGCGCTCGCCGCCCGTGAGGGGGTTCCCGTCACCCGGTCGAGGCCGAACGCGGGCGCGGAACAGGCTGATTCGGCTACGCCCCACCGGCACGGGCGGGCGCCGGTCTCACCGCGGTGAACGGCGCCGCTGTCGTCGTACGCGAACCAGGCCCGGGCCTCGGCAGAGCTGCTCGCCCACGGGCCGCAACACTTGCGGACCGGAGCGGCCGAGGACCGACGGGGCCAGGGCCTCGGGCTGACGATCGGGCCGGTCCAGGCACAAGCCATCCAGGCGCGCCCGGAACAGATCTTTCTCTACCGACGATGCTCCGGCCTGTCCCGAGTACGACAGCCCACGTTGTCGCGCGGCCTGGTGCTCGCCGGGCAGGGTCTCCTTCTGTGACCCGGCCGGTCCCCGGCAACGCGGCTCGAACGAGAACACCAACGGCCTGCTGCGGCAGTACTTCCGCAAGGGAACCGACCTGTCCCTGCACACCCGTGACCACCTCGACGCCGGCGCCGCCGAACTCGACAGCCGCCCAGGCGAAACGCTCGGCTGGGAAACCCCGGCCGAGCGCCTCGCCAAGCTCCTGGCCACAGCCAGTTGATCGCCTGCGTTGCAACGACCCCTGGAATCCGCCGACCGCCGAGGGGCGACGGCTTCGTGAGCGGATCCGGTACGAGGCAGGTGAGCGGTTCGGCCGTGGTCGGAGGACTGCGGTGATCGCTCTCGGGCCGGTGGTGGCCGAGGACTGCCATGCTGTCGGAACCGCCGCCGGCCATCCCTTCGACCGCCTCCGGCTCGCCGCGACAGTCACTTCCACCGGGTCGCAGGCAGCCGGTAGGGGGTGAGGCTGGGCTACTACTTGGTGCCGACCGTGCGCAGCGTGGCGAGCACCAGCGCCCGGGTGACGGTGACGATGTCGCTCAGACGAACCTGTTCCTGAGGACCGTGTGCGAGGCGTACGTCGCCGGGGCCGTACTGCAGCGTGGGGATGCCCGCCCCGGAGTACAGTCGCAGATCGCTGCCGTAGGGGGCGCCTCGCTCAGAGGGTCGTGGGCCGCCGGTGACGTCGGCGTGCGCGTCGGCGACCTGGGCCGCGAGCGGGTGCCCGGTCGGCAGCCGTCCGCTGGCGAACTGCCCACCGGGCCAGGTCACCGTGGCGGGGTGGGAGCGCAGCCAGGGGTCGGCCTCGCAGGCTTCGGCCACGCACGTCTCCAGTTCGGTGCGAGCCCGGGCCGGATCCTCGCCCAGCCGGACGCCCAGTCTCCCCTCGGCCACCAGGAGGTCGGGCACGCTGCTGGCCCAGTCGCCGGCATGGACGGTACCCACGGACAGCGGGTAGGGGATGGGGTATGCGGACATGAGCGGGTCGACGCCGACGTTGCGGCGGGCTTCCAGACGGGCGAGCGCGCGGTGGATGGGCAGATAGGCGTCGATGGCGCTCACCCCCACGTATCTGGTGCTGCCGTGGGTGGCCCGGCCGGGTACTTGGATGCGAAAGGTCAGGGCGCCTGCGTTCGCGGTCATGACCGCGCCGCCGGTCGGTTCGGTGATGATGCAGGCGTCGCCGGTGTGACCGCGTTGGAGGGTGCCGAACGCCCCGAGGCCGCCGTCCTCTTCACTGACCACGAAATGCGCGGACACCTGGCCGCGCAGCCTTGCGCCCGCCTCCCGTATCGCGGCCAGGGCGGCCAGTATCGCCACCACCCCCGCCTTCATGTCGCACGCTCCTCGTGCGTGCACCACGTCCCCGGTAACCCGAGGGCGGAACGGGTCACCCTCCCAACGCGCCAGGTCTCCGGAAGGGACGACGTCGACGTGCCCCTGGAGGATCAGGGTCGGCCCGTCGCCCTGGGGCACCGTGCCGCCCACCAGGCCCCACGCCTCCGTGCGCGGGGCCTCGCTGCCGGGAAAGCGGGGATGGTCACGTAGCTCGGGCAGGTTCATGGACCACAGGTCGACATCAAGGTCCATCCGCTCCAGATGCCGGGCAAGGACATGCTGGACCTCGGACTCCGCGGCGCTCCCGGTCACGCTCGGAACGACGAGAAGTTCCAGCAGCAACCGGGCGATGGCCGCCTCGTCCACCGCGGCCAGGGCCGAGGCTTCCACATCGCTCAGGCTTGCTGTCATCTCCACACCGCTCCCAGCACGTGACACAAGGACAAGCCGGAGACTATGGTCGACGGACAGCGCAAACAATCGCTATTTACTGCTGTTCAGTGTCGCTTTCTTGCAATCTCGGTGGGTCCGTGACCATTTCTTGCGCTGGGTCGGCAGGTTCTGACGTCTGGAGTGAGGTCATGGACGCCATCGACCAAGCGATCATCCGGTACGTGCTGCACGACGCGCGGGCCACATACGCCCAGATCGGCAAGGCGTCCGGGCTGTCCGCGCCCGCCGCCAAGCGGCGTCTCGACCGCCTCGTGGCCACCGGAGCGATTCGCGGTTTCACCGCTCTCGTCGATCCTCAGGCGTTGGCCTGGCATACCGAGGCTTTCGTCGAGGTCTACTGCACCGGCAATCCCACCCCCGCCGAACTGCGCCAAGCCCTGGAGGCCATCCCCGAGGTCGTCGAAGCCTGTACCGTCTCGGGCGCCGCCGACGCGGTCGTCCACATGCTCGCCAGAGACATCCCCCACCTGGAACAGGCAATCCAACGCGTGCGCGCCACCGCTCCTGTGGAACGGACCGAGAGCGCCATCGTGCTCTCCCGGCTGTTGAACCGGCCTCGCGTGTGATCGACACCGTGGGACCACCGCGAGTGCCGAGGCCGGCGTCCGTCGGCCGCGGCCGGCGCAGCAGACCGGTGGTCGCCTCGCTGGCCACTGACTTCCTCGGGTTGTTGTCGGCTGCCGGGTGAGGGTCGGTCCGGTGCCGAGCCAGGCAGCCGTCGATGGACCGTTCCTCCGTGGAACGCGTGGTGATCGGCATCGAGGGGAAATCCGCGATGCCGATCTCGACGGGTGTGTGGTTCTCGTGGTGGACCGGCGCCTCGTGGTCAGCCCGCCGTCTGCTGGATCGGTTGCGGGGTTGCCGTCCGGCGGCGCCGGGCGGCGAGGCCGAGTGCGGCGGCGACGGCGCCGGCCAGGGCGACTACGCCCAGCGCGTTCGCCAGGGTGCCGGTGGCGGAGGCGAGCGCGAGGACCACGAGCGGGCAGATGAACTGGCCGAGGAAGAAGAAGCCCGTCCACAGGCCGGTGCCGCGGCCGCGGTCGGCGTAATGGAGCTTGGACGTGGCGAGGGTGGCCGCGCCCCTGCGGACCGACGCCGTCACCGCTGCCCGCTGAACGGCCCCTCCCCGGGCAGTCGGGTGAGTGAGGCCGCTGATCAGGCAGAACAGCGCTATGCGGCACAGCCGCGCACCCGGCAAGGATCCAGTCCCCGGGGCCGCCAGGCACCACCGAAGGGCGCGCTGGACGAGTGTTCGGACGTGGTGAAGGCGACGGCGGGGGCCAGGCGCGGCAGGAGGGGGAGGCGGTCGCGTCCTGCGGCGTGGTCGTTGGCGCTGGAAGTTCGCCGTGGAGCCGCGCAAGGCCACGAACTTGACCAAGGCAAGCCAGGCTCTTTCTTTCTTGCTCAACTACTAGTCAAATAGCGTCACTTGAAGCACACGCGTGTCGTGCGTCGCGGATGTCCCTGACCAGGACCCCATCCAGCCGCAGCCGACCGCGTCACGGGAAGGACCCCCCACAAGTGACCCACAGTCCCCCGATGCTCGGGCTTCGCGGTGGCTCACGGTCCGGATCGGTGGCCCGCTGAGCAGGCCGAGTAGCCGCCCGCCCGACGACGCCTGCCGCCCCGCCCGACGACGCCTGGCGCCCCCGCCGGGGGCGCCCACGACACTCCCCGGGGCGGTGCACCCCGGCCCCTGCGCACCTCTCCCTGGCAAGAGATCGCCACATCAGCGATACGCCGGATCAGCGAGACGCCACATCCACGAGACCCACGTCGAACGGAGACCCACATGCCCAGCTCTCCCCTGAACCGTCGCACGTTCATCCTCCTCGGTGCCACGGTCGCCGCGGCAGCCGGCGCCCGGACCTCGATGGCCGCCGCGGCGGCCTCCACCACGCCGCACGCCGGCGCGCAGCCGACGCCGGTCCGGATCGTCGACGACAAGGCGACCCCCGCCACCCGCGCACTGTTCTCGTACCTGAAGCGGCAGCAGGGCAAAGGCATCCTGTTCGGTCACCAGCACGACCTCACCTACGGCTTCACCTTCACCACCCCGGACGGCAGGGCGTCCGACACCAGGGCGGCGGTGGGCGACTACCCCGCCGTCTTCGGCTGGGACACCCTCATCCTCGACGGCGACGAACGCCCCGGCGTCGAGGGCGGAACCGAAGCCGAGAACATCGCCGCGCTCAGCCGGTGCATCCGGCAGGGGGACGCACGCGGCGGGATCAACACCCTCAGTGCTCACATGCCGAACTTCGTCACCGGCGAAAACTTCTACGACACCAAGGGCCGAGTGGTCAGCCAGATCCTTCCCGGCGGCGCGAAGCACGCGGACTTCAACGCCTTCCTCGACCGCGTCGCGAAGGCGGTCAAGCACGCACGGCGGCCGGACGGCACCGCGATCCCGGTCGTCTTCCGCCCCTTCCACGAGAACAACGGGTCCTGGTTCTGGTGGGGCGCGGGCCACACCACCCCGGCCGAGTTCATCGAGCTGTTCCGCTACACCGTCGAGTACCTGCGCGACACCAGGGGCGTCCACAACCTGCTCTACGCGTACTCGCCCAACTCCAGTTTCGGAGGCGACCCGGCCGGCTACCTGAAGACCTACCCCGGCGACCGTTTCGTCGACGTCCTCGGCTACGACTCGTACGACGAGAACGCCGGACCGACGCCCTGGCTGGACGGTGTGGTGAAGGACCTGGCGATGGTGGTCCGGCTGGCCAACGAGCGAGGCAAGGCTCCGGCCTTCACCGAGTTCGGGGAGGGCGGCACCGAGGTCCGCGACCCGGGGTGGTTCACCCGGCTGTCGCGGGCCGTCGAGGCGGACCCGCTGGCCCGCCAGGTGACGTACATGCTCACCTGGGCCAACTTCGGAGGCACCAAGCGCGCTTATGTGCCGTACCCGGGCCACGCCCTGCTGCCGGACTTCGTCAAGTTCGAGCAGGACCCCCACACCCTGTTCGCCGCCGATCTCCGGGGGGTGTACTCCGCTCGCACCACCGCTGTCAGGAACGCCCCGTTCCTGCACCTCGTGACCCCTACGGACCGGCAGCGCGTAGCGGCCTCCAAGACCACCGTCCGGGTCCGTGTCACTCCCGCGAGGGCAAGCCGGGTCACCTACTCGGTGAACGGCGGACGCGCCAGACGACTGTCCCTCGACGCCGACGGCTTCTATTCGGGCGACTGGTCGATCGACCCGGCCCTGCGGAAGGACCGCTCGGTGACCCTCACCGTGCGCGCGCGGGTGGACGGCAGGACGCTCACCGACTCGGCCGTGGTCCTCCTCGGCGCCGTCGCACCCCTGCCCGCCGGCTGGGTCGACGACTTCGAGGGGTACGCCGGGGACGACACCGCCCTGAGCCAGGCGTACACCCACGTCAACTCCCACACCCTCTCCCTGTCGGCCGACCACAAGTCCTCGGGCTCGTACGGGCTGGCCTACGCGTACGACTTCACCGGCGCCGAGTACACCGGCACGGGCAAACCGGTCGACGCCGACTGGTCCGCCTTCACATCGCTCGCGCTGTGGCTGCGGGGCGACGGTTCGGCGAACGGCGGAGCGCTCCAGATCGTCGCCGGCGGTGTCGATTTCTGGTACCAGGTTCCGCTGTCCGACACGACTGGGCAGGAGGTCAGGGTGCCCTTCAGCGAGTTCACGCCAGCTCCCTGGGACACCGCGAACGCCGGAGCCGTGCTCGACGGGGCGCGCCTTGCCAAGGTGACGGCGTTCCATCTGTACCTCGTCCATGGGGACGGTGCGGCGACGAAGGGCATCGTGTACGTGGACGACATCAGGGCCGAATGACCACCGGCCCGCGTGGAACTGCGAGGGGAGGGGGGTGACGACCGTCTCCCGGCTCCGGTCTGGGCGGCAGGGCACACTGGGAGGCAGAGTGCCGGTAGGCACCACCGGGAAGGAACGAGATGCTGATCATCTTTGGCACCAAGGGTTACCTGTACCAGCTCGCGATACTCACGCTCGTGTGCGGGCGGTGCGGGAATCCCTCGGCGCACACGCTGCGGAAGCGGGTCACGAAGTTCACGTTGTTCTTCGTTCCGCTGTTCCCGGTGTCCACCAAGTACCAGACGCAGTGCACCTTCTGCGGGGCCGAGCAGAAGGTCACCGCGGAGCAGGCCGAGCAGCTCCAGGCTCAGGGCTCCGGCGCGGGCGGCCAGAATGGTCAGTACCAGGGGCAGGGCCAGCAGCAGCCGTATCAGTCCTGACCGTCGTCACGCCGCCCGGCCGCAGCCTCCGGCCGGTGACCAGGCGACGTGACGGCCGCGGTCTGTGCGCGGCGGCCGTCCCACCACCCGGCCGCGCCACGCACCCCCGTGTTCATGGACCGCGAGGCGCGTTCAGCGCCGGAACCTTCCCGTCCGGGAGATCCCGCCCCTCGTGCCGACCGAGGAGGGGCGGACCGTTCCCGCTCGGTCCGGCAGGGGCGGGCGGGGGCGGTCGACCGCCAGGGCCAGCGTCACCGCCACCGAGGCCGCGGCCATGGCCGCCGTCGCCGTTCCCGGCGAGGTCAGCTGGGCGACTCCGCCCGCCAGGGCCGCGCTCACCCCCTGGAAGGTGAGCATGCCGGCCGAGTGCAGGCCGAGGGCGTGGCCGGTGAGGTCCGGCGGGGTGAGCGCGAGCAGCTGCCGTTGCTGGACGAGGCTCGCGCCGAAGCCGACGGAGGCGAGCGTCGCGCAGGCCGCGGCGAGCGCGGTCGGCGGGTGCAGGGCGAAGACGAGGTACGGGGCGGCCAGGAGCAGCAGGAGAGGTGTGGCCAGGCGGTCGCGGACCCGGGGCGGGAGGAGTCTGCCGACGGTCACGTCACCCGTGAACATGCCGAGCGCCGCGCACGCGAACAGCAGGCCGGCGCGGTCGGGGGCGTACGCCACGAACAGGGACTCGCACCCGACGACCAGGCCGTTGGGGATCCACAGGCCCAGAAAGAGGCGCCGGCGCGGGACGGACGCCCACAGGCGCGCGTTGGTCCGCCAGGTCTCGGCGACGGACGGGCGGCCGGAGGCGCGCGGGGCGCGCCGGGTCAGTCCCGCGAGCGTGCAGAGGGCGGCGGTCGCGTAGAGGGCCGCCGACACCAGCAGCGTGACCCGCGGGGACAGCAGTGCCACCAGGGCGCCGCCGGTGGCGTAGCCGGTGATCTGGGTGAGGCCGTGCAGCATGTTGAACACCGAGCGGCCCAGCAGATAGCCGTCCTTCGGCAGGATCTCGGTCAGCAGACCCCAGCGCACTCCCCCGCCGAGGGAGGCGATCATCCCCTGGGCGGCGATCACCGCGAACACCGACCACAGCGGCAGACCGGGCAGTGCCAGCAGGGCCGTGCTCACCGCGAACGACACGGTGAGGCCTGCCAGCGCCGCCCTCGGCGGCAGCCGGTCGGCGGCGGACAGCAGCGTCGTCGCGCCGATCACCTGGGCGAGGGACGGGCCGAACATGCTGAGCGCCGACAGCAGCGGGGAACCGGTGGACTCGTAGACGGACGTCCCGAGGGCCAGGCCGCCGATCGTGGACCCGGCGACCTGGAGGGACGAGGACAGGAAGAGAGGGGTGAACTCCCTGGTGCGGAACAGGGCTTGGTAGCTGCGCATGGGCAGGACGATCGGTCGGGCGCCCCGGCCGTCGCTAATGTTTCGCGCACACGCGAAAGCCCGGACGGCTTCCGCCGCGTCCCGGAGGTGACCCAGTGGGCTGGTGGCAGGTCAACGCCGACACGCTCGCCGGCAGCCGGTTCGTGGTGTCGCCGCTCGCCGAGACGTTCGCGAGCCTGAAGCGGCTGCACGCGGGGACCGGCACCCACCCGGGGGAGCGGGCCTGGCTGGCGTCGCATCTGCCCGGCTACCGCGCCGAGCTGGCCCGCGACCCGCTGACCGCGCTGCTGGTCCGGGCGGGCCTCGGCGAGGAGTGGATCGCCGACTTCCTCACGCCCGCCCCGCGCGAGGGCGAGACCTTCGCGGAGGAGGTCGCCCGGGTCCGGGCGGTGGACCCCGCCGCCGCCCGCGCCCACCTCGTGCTGTCCCTGCGCGGCCCGCTCCCGGCCGCCCTCGACCGCGACGACCTGCCGGACCGGGCGGCCGACCTGCTGACGTACGTGTGGGAGGAGACCGTACGGCCCTCCTGGGAGCGGCGGCGGCGCGTGCTGGAGGCCGATGTCCTCGCCCGGACCGCGCAGCTGGGGCAGAGCGGCTGGGCGGCGGTGCTGGACGCGCTGAGGCCGGGGATGCGGTGGCTCGGCGAGAACCGGCTCCAGGTCAACCTGCACGAGTATCCGCCGCGCGAGATCTCCGGTGCCCGGCTGGTGTTCGTGCCGGTCACCCCGCAGCGGGTCGGCTGGGTGGCGTGGGAGGAGGGCGAGCGGTACGCCGTGGTGTACCCCTGCTCGGGCGTCCTCGCCACCGGTCCGACGTCCGCGCCCGCCGCCCTCGGCCCGCTCCTCGGGACCGCCCGCGCCCGCCTCCTCGCCCTCCTCGACTCCCCCATGAGCACGACCCAGCTGTGCGCGGTCACCGGCGGCTCCCTCGGTTCCGTGGGCCGCCACCTGAAGGTCCTCCTGGACGCGGGCCTGATCCACCGCGGCCGAGCGGGCCGCTCGGTCCTGTACACCCGCACACCGGCCGGCGAGGTCCTGGTACGGGCCCCGGAACACGGGAGTCCGACGGGGGCGGAGGGTGACGTGCCCCAGCCGGGCCGGGGGCGGTGATGGGTCGCTTCCGGGGTGGCGGGGCGAAAAGGTTTCCGGAGATAGCATCCGTTTATGACTACTGACACCCCCCGCACCTCTCCCCTCGACGTCGAGATCGGTGCCCTCACGGGCGGCTCCGCGGACCTCTCGCAGTACGCCGGGCAGGCCGTGCTCGTCGTGAACGTGGCCTCCAAGTGCGGTCTCACCCCCCAGTACACGGGTCTCGAAGCCCTCCAGGCCCGCTACGCGGAGAAGGGCTTCACCGTGCTCGGTGTGCCCTGCAACCAGTTCCTGGGGCAGGAGCCGGGCTCGGCCGAGGAGATCGCGGAGTTCTGCTCGGCGACGTACGGCGTGACCTTCCCGATGACCGAGAAGGTCGAGGTCAACGGCGAGGGCCGGCACGCCCTGTACGAGCGGCTGGTCGGGCACGAGGACGCCGAGGGCCACAGCGGAGACATCCGCTGGAACTTCGAGAAGTTCCTCATCGGCCGTGACGGCTCGGTCGTCGCCCGCTTCTCCCCGCAGACCGAGCCGGAGTCCCCGGAGCTGGTGGCCGCCGTGGAGAAGGCCATCGGCTGAAGGCGGACGTGAGGCCGTTCGCCACCGGTCAGCGGCCAACGGCCGGCGGTCAGCGGTCACCTGTTTGACCTTTCCCCTGGGGCAAGGGCCACCGTCCCTTCCGCCGGGCGCGGACGCCCGGTGACGGAGGATGACCCAGTGGCCACGGACGACCTGCTCACCATCGGCGCCTTCGCCGCGCGCGCACGGCTGTCGGCGAAGGCGCTGCGGCTGTACGACCGGCTGGGGCTGCTCACCCCGGCGTACGTCGACGACCGGACCGGCTACCGGTACTACCGGGCCGACCAGGTCGAGCGCGCCCGTCTCGTCGCCCTGCTGCGGCAGCTCGACATGCCTCTCGCCCGTGTCGCGGAGATCGTGGCGGCCGTCGGCACGGACGGCACGGAGGCCGCCGACCGGCTCGCCGCGTACTGGGCAGGGGCGGAGGAACGGTTCGCGTCCCAGCGGGCCCTGGTCGCCCACCTCCGTGGACGGCTGACGGGAAGGGACCCGGACATGTACGACGCCTTTGTCATCGAGACGGCCGACACGGCCGCGCAGGTGGTGCTGACCCAGTCGCGGCACACCCTGGTCGATGAGCTTCCGGCGTGGATCGGGGCGTCGCTGGGGCGGCTGGAGGAGGGCGCGGCGGCCTGCGGCGGCACGACGGGGGCGCCGTTCGTCGTGTACCACTCCGAGGTGTCCCTGGAGAGCGACGGCCCCGCCGAGGCGTGTGTGCCGGTGGCCGACCCGGACGCGGCCCGCCGCTGGGCGGCGGAGCACGGGCGGGCCTGGGCGACCGCGGTCCGCGAGGAGCCGGCCCGACGCCTCGTGTACACCCGGATCACCAAGGCCCAGGTGGCCCACCCGCAGATCGCGGCGGCCTTCGAGGCGGTCGAGCGCTGGATCGCCGCGCGCGGCCTGGAGGTCGCCGGCCCCTGCCGTGAGGTGTACTTCGCGGACTGGGACGCGGCGGGGCCGGAGGACCCGGTGTGCGACGTGGCGTTCCCGGTCGCATCCTGACCCATGTAGTACCGGTACGGCTGTGGGGGTTTTCCCTACGGCCGCACCGGAGGGAACAGGTCCTGTCGGCCAACTGTCAGCGGATGGTTAGCGTCTACCCCAACACATGACGAACACCCGCCCGCACGAGTCGAACGGAACGGACGAGCCGCAGTGGCCTTTGCCGAACTGACCCCACGACGTCCGGTCTCGCGCGCCGACAAACCGTCGCCGACGCGTGAGCCGTGGCGGGAACGCCACCGAGTGCCCCTGACGGCCGCTCTGTGCGCCCTGCCGCTGTACTTCGTGTGGTGGGCGGTCTTCGCGACCGGCGGCGGTGATCTGGCGGCCCAGGTGGCGTGGGCGGAGTTCGCCAAGATGTACCCGGACTCCGCGGTCAACCTGTTCTGGTACGGAGGGCTGCACGCGGCGAACTACAGCGTCCTCTCGCCGTATCTGATGGCGGCCTGCGGGGTGGTTCCCGTGACGCTGGCGTCGGGGCTCACGGCCTCCTGGCTCGTCGGCGGGGTCGTCGCCCGGACGGGTGTGCGGGCGCCGATCCCGGTCGCCCTCGCGGCGACCTTCTCGCTGTGGTGCCAGGTCGTGTCGGGCCGCTCCACGTTCATGCTGGGCACGGCCTTCGCGATGGGGGCGCTGCTGGCGGTGGTGGGCGGGCGCGGCGGGCGGCGGCTGGCGGTCGCGGCGGTGTGCGCGACGCTGTCCACGATGGGGAGCCCCGTCTCCGGGCTCTTCCTCCTCGTGGTCGGCGCCGCGTATCTGCTGTGCCGCGAGTGGGGCCGGGCGGCGGCGCTGATCGTGCCGCCTGTGACAGTCGTCGCCGTGACCACGCTGCTGTTCCCCTTCGAGGGCGAGCAGCCCATGGCGTTCAGCCGGATATGGCCTCCGGTGGTGATCTGCGCGGTGGTCGTGGTGACCGCGCCGAGCGCCTGGCGGGTGCTCCGGCTCGGCTCCGCGGTCTACGCCCTCGGCGTGGTCCTCTGCTATCTGATCCCCACCCCCATCGGTACGAACGTCGAACGGCTCCTGGAGCTGGCGGGCCCGGCGACGGCCCTCGCCATCGCCCTGTACCGCGGCGAGGCCCGCGAGGACGGCGCCCGGCTGCCGCTGTCCTGGTTCACGCCCCGGCGGCGGCTGGTGACCGGGGTGGTGGCCCTCGTCCTGTCCTTGACGTGGCTGACGGGCAAGACGACCGCCGACATCGTCACCAACACCAAGGTGCCCGAGTGGGCCGTCAAGACCGACGGCGTGGTGAACGAGCTGAAGCGGCTCGGCGCGTGGAAGACCCGCGTCGAGGTGGTCCCGGCCCGCGACCACCGCGAGGCCGCGATCCTCGCCCCGTACATCAACATGGCGCGCGGCTGGAACCGGCAGGCCGACGTGGAGCGGGGCCGCCTCTTCTACGAGGGCCACGGCGGCACGGAGGTGCCCGAGGGCGCGTTCACCCCCGAGGCGTACAAGGCGTGGCTGTCGCAGTGGGCGGTCGGTTTCGTCGTCCTCGTCAACGGCGAGCCGGACGGGCCCGCCGAGCTGGAACACGCCCTGGTGACCAGCGAGCCCGACTATCTGGAGCGCGTCTGGGAGGACGCGAACTGGAAGATCTACCGGGTGAGGAACGCGACGCCGCTGGTCGACCGGCCGGCCACCGTCGTCAGCGCCGACGGGGCCAACCTCGTCGTCCACATGCCGCGGGCCGGCGCGGTCACCGTCCGCATCGCCTACTCCCCCTGGCTCTGGGCGGACAACGGCTGCCTCACCGCCGACCGCGGATCCGACGGCGACCTCACCGAGTTCACCCGCCTCACGGTCGACGAGCCGGGCGACGTACGCATCAGCTCCCAGTACGGCGGCCCGTCCCGGACCACGGCCCTGGAGTGCGAGAAGAAGGAAGCGGACGAGAAGGCGGAGCAGGGGGACGGGGGGCAGTAGCGGCGCGGCGGTCGCGGCGCGGGTCGCTTGCGGGCCGCGTGCGGGCCGCGTGCGGGCCGCGGCGAACGTGAGCGCCCCTTCCGGCCGTGGGCGGAAGGGGCGCTTCGGTGACCGGCTGCCGGTCGGGGCAGGCGGATCGACTCACACGTTTCGACTCACGCGTGTCGACTCACGCGTGACGACTCACGCGTGTCGACTCGAGCGGGTCAGCTCACGCGGGTGAGCTTGGGGACGAAGCCGGGTTCCGTGAGGTCCTTCTGGAGGGCCACCGGGACCTCGACGCCGTCGCCGGTGCCGTCGCCGATGGTCAGCGAGCCGACCTCGGTGCCGGCCTTCGCCGTGTGCGGGAGGCTCTCGGCGGCGTCCAGCCGCAGCTTGACGGTCTTGCCCGCCCAGCCGACCGCCGAGACGTTCTTCGTGACCACGACCGGGGTCCGGCCGCCGAGCCGGTCGTCGACGTAGCCGACGACGTCGCCCTTCTTCAGGATCGTGTCGGAGGTCAGGGCGTCCTGGGCCGCGAGCATGGCCGTCTTGCTGACCGCGTTGACCGTGTCGATGATCGGCGGGGTGTGCTGGCCGAGGATCGCGCCGACGACGATCGCCGTCTCACCGCCGATGTCCTTCGTGGCGGCGAAGAGCAGGTTGCCGCCGGCGGCCGAGGTGGAGCCGGTCTTGATGCCGATGGCGTTGTTGTAGGGGACGAGGCGGTTGTAGTTGTCCCAGCGCTGGCCCGACGGGTCGTGCCAGAACGGCAGCTTGGTGATGTCGGTGAGGGCCTTCATCTTCACCAGCTCGTTGCCGAGCTTGACCTGGTCCTCGGCGGTGGAGACGGTCGTCTCCTTCAGCCCGGACGGGTCGGTGTACGTGGTGTTCTTCATCCCGAGGTCCTTGGCGGCGGCGTTCATCTTCTTGACGAACTCCGCCTCGGAGCCGTTGCTGTCCCAGCGGGCGAGCAGCCGGGCGATGTTGTTCGCGGACGGAATCATGATGGCCGCGATGGCGTCGTACTGGGAGAGCTTGTCGCCCTCCTTGACGGTGTTGAGCGTGGACTCGCCGTCCTTGTCGTAGCCGCCCTCGGTCTCCGCCTTCGCGTCGACCGGGATCGTCGCGCCCTTCCCGCCCGGCTTCATCGGGTGTTCCTTGAGGATGACGTACGCGGTCATCGCCTTGGCGACGGAGCCGATGGCGACGGGCTTCTGCTCGCCGAAGCTGTCCATGGTGCCGATGCCGTTGACGTCCATCCAGCCCTGGCCCTGCTCGGGCCACGGCAGGGAGACCTTGCCGCCCTCGAAGGCGTACGACTCCTTCGCGGTCAGTGCCAGCGTCGGGGTGGGGAGGGGGCGGAAGGTCTGTACGACCGCAAAGACGATCACCAGCAGGATGACCAGCGGGGTCCAGATCTTGACCCGGCGGACGGCCGTCCTGAGGGGGGTCTGCGGGGGCGGCGGCGTGTTCGTCAGCTCCGCCAGCAGGTCCAGCGGGGGCTTCGGCGGCAGCGGCTGCTGCGTCGTCCGCTCCGGGCCCACCTGAGGAATCGTCCGGGTGGCCTCGGCGGGCGGGGCGGAGGGCTGCGCCGGCTTGGGCGGGGCGGTGTCGTCCAGCGGCTTGAGCGCGACGAACTTACTGGTCCGCTCGCTGGGGGCACCGTCCTGCACGGGGGCGCCCTTGGCGTCCTCGGGGGCGTCGTCGGTGTCCTCGTCGGTGGTGTCGTCGGTGGCGTCGCCGCCGGGGTCCTTGGCGGGTGTCGCACCCAGCTTGAGCATGGTGGTGGGCTGGTCCACGGCCGGGGGCCGGGGTGCGCGGAAGATGGCGGTGGCCTGGTCCACGGGCCGCTCCGCCCCGTCTGCGCCGTCGCCCCGAGCCTCGGCGCCCGCGCGGCCTTCGCCGTCTCCGTCGGACGACCCCTGCGGGTCCTCCGCGTCGTCGGCGGCCGAGGCCCCGTCGTGGCCGCCCGAGTCCCCGGCACGGGAGCGGGTCTTGGCGAACAGGACCCCGGAACCGCCCTTGGGCGCCGGTGCCGCCGAGTCGTCGCCGGACGCCGGGGTGCCGGAGGCGCCGTCGGTCGCGGGGGTGCCGTCGGTCGCGGGGGTGCCGTCGGTCGCGGGGGTGCCGGACGCGTCCTTCGAGCCTCGGGTGCCGGACGCGTCCTCGGCCGCCGGACTGCCGGAGCCGCGGGTGCCGGACGCGGCGGCGTCGGCGTCGGCGTCGGACGGCGTGGTGCCGGAGCCGATCCTGAGCATGGTGGTGTGTGAGTCGGTCCTGAGCGTGGTGGTGCGGGAGTCCGTCCGCCCGTCGTCGGCGGAGTCCTCGTCGCCGGTCCGGGCACCGCCGTCGCCCGCGTCCACGTCTCCGGTCTCGGGCACGCGGTCGTGCGGAGCCTCGGAGTCGGCGGCCTTGGACCCCACGACAGCGTCGTCGGCGGCCTTGGGCTCTGCGGCGGCGTCGTCGGCGGCCTTGGGCTCTGCGGCGGCGTCGTCGGCGGCCTTGGGCTCTGCGGCGGCGTCGTCGGCGTCGCGCGGTGAGTTCAGGTCAGCCTCGGCGTCGGCGGCCTCGGGGGCTGTCTCCTGCCGATCCGCAGAGCCTCGCTCGGCTTCCGCCGCGTCGGCCTCGCCGCTCGTCTCCTCCGACTCCCTGGCTCCGGGCAGCCGCGCGGCACGGGTCGGCGCGGCGGCACCCGACGAACGCCGGTCGACGTCACCGGCCCCGGCCTGGTCCCCGCCCGCCGACTCCTCGCCGGCCCCGGCCACGACTGCGTCGCCCGGCTTCACGCCTGCCTCGGCCCCAGCCACGTCGTCCGGCTCGGCCCCGGCCGCGTCGTCCGGCTTCGCGTCCGCCCTGGCCCCGGCTTCCGGCTTCGCGTCCGCCTCGGCTTCCCCGTCATCGTCGGCGGCGTCCGCCTCGGTCCGCTCGTCGTCGCCCGGCCCCTGCGTCCGCGAGCCGGCGGAACCCGGCGCGGCGCCGTCCGAGCCGGCACCGGTCGACCCGGCGCCGTCCGAGTCAGCGTCGTCCGAACCCGCGCCACCGGACGCCCCGTCGGCGGCCGTCCGGGTCCCTGACGCGCTCCGCGACCCCGCGCCCCCGGCGGCCGAGCCGGCCTCCGCCGTGTCGGCGTTCCCCGAGCCGGCCTTCGCCGTGCCGGACCCGGCCTCCACGGGCTCCCCGGCCCTCTCGGCCCCCTCCGCCTCCCCGGCGGCTTCCCTCTTCGCGTCCTGTGCCGTCTCTCGCAGGGCACGGCGGGAGAAGACCGCTGTCGCCTGGTCCGGCTTCGGGGCGGGGGCCGGCGGGGTCTGCCGGGTGAGGGAGAGGCGTGGGTCCTGGGAGGGTGTGGAGGAGCCGGAGCCCGGGTTCTCCGGGATCGGCGGCTCGCTCCCCGACGCCGACGCCGTCGACGACTCGTACCGCTCCGACCTGTCGGGGGACGTGCCCGCCACCGATGCCTCCTCCCGCGCGCCGCCCGCCCTCGGGACACGCGCCCTACCGATCTGTGAAACCCGCCGCCCGGACACTAGCCATCACACGCACCACCGCGCCGCGCCGCTGTCCGAACCATGTACCAGTGTCCTGTGTGCGGGCTTAACCCCTGCGGTAGACGAGAACGACATACCTATCGGTTCCACTACATTCCGGTCACGCACCCTCGACAGACCAATGTGAGAGGGGTCACCCTGTCATTCATCCACGCGGGGAGGCATGGATGGGCAGGAGCCGCAGAACAATTCCGGAGGAGCTTCTGCTGCTGGCGTTGGACCCGGCCACGGGTACCACCGCACAGCCGCAGTCGCTCGACCTTGGTCTGGCCGGAGCACAGCTAGTAGAGCTGGCGCTGGCCGGGCGGATAGCCCCAGACGGGGATCGTATCGCCGTGGTGTCCCCACGGCCGACTGGAGATCCAACACTGGACTGCGCGTTGGAGTTGCTGCGAAGGCGCGGCGCTCCGGTCCGTGCGGTGCACTGGATCGGCGGGCCCCGGCTGGGGCTGCGCCAGACCTACCTGTCACACCTGGAGCGCTGCGGCATGGTGCACGCCGTCGCGGGCCAGATGTGCGGGGTGCTGCCGACGACGCGCTACCAGGCGACGGACACGGCCATCAGCCGGGAGATCAGGGCCCGGCTGGATTCCGCGATCCGCACCGGCGTACCGCCGGACCCGCGGACGGCCGCGCTCGCCGCACTGGCCCACGCCGTGGGCCTCGGCAAGCACCTGTACCCGGGGAACGAAGGACGCTCGTCCCGCTCCCGGCTCAGGGACCTCATCCGGCACGACCCCATGGGCGGTCTGGTGGCCCACGCCGTCATGGACGTGCAGAACGGCGTGGCCGCACAGCCCCGCCGCAGCCCGGCACCGGCCGGCCGTCAGGCCGCACCCGGCGCCAGGCCACCCGCACCGGAACCCGCCCGTGGCGTTCCGATGCAGCCGCGCCGTGGCTCCATGGCACGCGTCGTGGCGCACTGACCCACCCGCGCGCCGACCCACCAACGCGCACAGAAGCACCGAAGCACCGCGGTAACGAAGCAACGAAGCGCTGAAACACAGCCGTACCGAAACACCGCCGCCGGTCGTACAACGCACCGGCGCGCCACACCGGGTGGGACCCCGGGCCCAGAGCCGCGGGCCCCGACACCGCCCGGCCCGTTCCGCGCGGGACCGCACGACCACGCACGGCCGCACCGACCGCTTCACCTCTTGCGCACCACTCGCACCACCACTCGCACCACCACTCGCACCGTCAGCACCGTCAGCACCGCGCCGAACCGTCACACGGGGACCCAGGGACCCGGTTCGGGAGCCGCTGGACCGCGCGGGGCGGGCGAGGCCGTACGGACACGCTCGGAAGGTCGATCCGTCGACCGGCCGGACCGTCCGTACGAGACGGCCTCGCCGCCCCGCGCGGCCGCATGTTCCGGTGCTGGCCGTACATTCGGCGGAGAACCCCGCACAGCGGAAAAACTACGGCGCGAACGGCGTGTGTCCAGCGCATATCCGCTGTTTTCCAGCGCTACTCGGCACCTTGGTGGCAATCTGCTCAGCAGCAGATACGCAAAGTAGAGGCCCGCAGCCGGAGGTGCACGTCCCGTGGCGTCCAATGTCAATCCCACCGTCAGGCGACGCCGGTTGGGCCAGGAGCTGCGCCGGCTCCGTGAGCTCAAGGGCATGACCGCCGAGGAAGTGGCCGAGCGGCTGCTGGTCTCGCAGTCGAAGATCAGCCGGCTGGAGAACGGCCGCCGCAGCATCAGCCAGCGCGACGTCCGCGACCTCTGCGGGGTCTACGAGGTCGAGGACCAGCGGGTCGTCGACTCCCTGATGCAGATGGCCAAGGACTCGCGCCAGCAGGGCTGGTGGCACGCGTTCGGCGACGTCCCGTACAGCGTCTACATCGGCCTGGAGACCGACGCGGCCAGCCTGCGCGTGTACGACCCGCAGGTCGTCCCCGGACTGCTCCAGACCCGCCCGTACGCCGAGGCCCTCATCGCGGGCGCACTGCCCGAGACGACGCCCGGCGACATCGACAAGCGGGTCCAGGTACGGATGAGGCGACAGGAACGTATCTCCGCGCCGGAGAGCCCCCTGCGGCTGTGGACCGTCCTCGACGAGGCCGCGCTGCGCCGGGTGGTCGGCAACCGCTCCCTCATGCGCGAGCAGCTGGAGCACCTGGTCGAGCAGTCCCAACTCCCCCATGTCACCGTGCAGGTGATCCCCTTCGACATGGGGGCGCACCCGGGTCTCAACGGTCAGTACGCGATCCTGGAGTTCCCGGACGCCTCGGATTCCAGCGTCGTCTATATCGAGGGTGTCACGAGCGATCTGTATCTGGAGAAGCCCGCCGACGTCCAGAAGTACAGCGTGATGTACGAGCACTTGAGGGCGCAGGCCCTGAATGTGGATCAATCCCGCCAGTTCATCGCCGAGATCGCGAAGGGCTATGCCGGGTTGTAGTCCCCGCTCCACGCTGATCAGGCGCCCACGGGAGAGAAAGGGACGGAAGATACACCCTGGCATCTCCACGGGGAAGACCCAAGGGGAATATGTCACTCGCCCGAGTGAATAGTCGCTTCGTCAGGCGATGTTGGCGAGTAGCGTCGATCACGTCAAGGAAATCAACGACCTTGGCGGAAACCGAACTGTGGGGTCCGGGAACGGACGTGGTCCCGCGGTTCGGCGACAGCAACTCAACGACCAACCGGCTAGCGGAGCAGAAATGGCAATTCAGCAAGGCGCCACGGACACGTGGGTCAAGTCCTCGTACTCCACGGGCAACGGCGCGTGCGTCGAGGTCAAGTCCCCCGTCGTCGCGGCACTCTCCGTGCGTGACTCCAAGGTTTCCGACGGTCCGACCCTGGCGTTCCCCGCCGACTCGTGGAACGCGTTCGTCACCGGGGTCAACCGCGGAGCCTTCGACCTCGCGTGACCATGGTTCACCCCCACCAGGAACACAACTTCACACACACCAACTGACAGAGCCCTCTCGACCGGCCCGCCGTCCTGGCCGAGGGGGCTCGGCCTTGCCCGCCCGCTACCTGAGCCGGTCCACGTACCGGTCCGTCCCCGGGACCGTCGGGATGAACGGCGCCAGCAGCTCCAGCCTCCCCAGTCCCGAACCCTCCAGTTCCTCCCGCGCGCCCGCGAAGTGCGCCTCCCAGCAGTCGCGTGGGTCGGCCTCCAGGAACCACAGGAGGGTGAGGCGGGTGTCGACGCCCTCGACCTGCTTGACGTAGGACATGCGGTCCAGCGGCAGCGGCGTCGGCCGGAAGACCGTGACCAGGGCGGCCGGGGACCCGGCGAGCCGCTTCGGCAGCCGCCGGGCCCGCAGCCACTCCAGGAGCTCCGCCCGCCGCTCCGGCCCCTCGGCGTCGACCACCTCCAGTACGAGGCCCGCGTACGGGTGGTCGAGGGCGTGGATGTCGCGCGGACCGGCGGCGCCGTCCCGGTAGACGGTCGCCTCGTGGTCCTGGAAGGCGGTGAAGACGTGCGTCCGGTCCTGGTAGACCCGCGCGTCGCGGTTGAGCCGCTTGTTGATGGCGACCGTCCAGCGCATGTGGTCGTCGTAGCGGCCGTCGGTGATCCAGTACGTGGAGAGGTAGCAGCCGGCGGTGACCGGCTGGGCGATCGCCGACTTCTCCGGGGTCCGCAGCAGTTGCAGATCGCGGGTCGCGACCCAGCGGCGGCCCGCGAACATCCAGGGCATCGCCATCGCCCCCGCGTAGTAGTGGTCGTCCTCGTACCAGCGGTTGTACGCGTACTCGTGGCCCGGATGCGGCTCGACCATCGTGATCAGGGCGTGGCCGGGACGGACGCCGTACGGGCCGACGGCGGCCAGCTCGGCATAGGCGGCGCTGCGGGTGTCGTCCGACATGGATGCTTCCCTTCCTTCCTCCACCGGTCGCCCATACTCTGACGTCCCGTCAGATAGAGCGCCAGACCCTGGAGGTAGCGATGCCCCTGCCCCTGCCCCTGCCCCTGCTGAGCGGCAAGACCGTCGTCGTGTCGGGCGTCGGAGCGGGACTCGGCCGGCGGGTGGCCGCCGCGGTCGTGCGGGACGGCGGGAACGCCGTATTGGGGGCGCGTACGGAGGCCAGCCTCGCCAAGGCCGCGGCGGAGGTGGACCCGGACGGCGCGCACACGGCGTACCGGGCGACGAACATCACCGACGAGGGGCAGTGCGACGCGCTCGCGGCGCTGGCGCGGGAGCGGTTCGGGGGCGTGGACGCGGTGGTGCACGTGGCCGCCTGGGACAGCTGCTTCGGAGGGCTGGAGGACGCCGACTTCGCCACCTGGCAGGCGGTCCTCGACGTGAACCTGCTGGGCACCCTGCGGATGACCCGGGCCTGCCTGCCCGCCCTGAAGGAGGCGGGCGGCGGGTCCGTGGTCATCATCGGGACGCAGTCGGCGGTCGCCGCGCCCTCGCAGGTGCGGCAGGCCGCGTACGCGGCGTCGAAGGGGGCGCTGACGAGCGCGATGTACTCGCTGGCCCGGGAGTTGGGGCCCCATCGGATACGGGTCAACACGGTGCTGCCGGGGTGGATGTGGGGGCCGCCGGTGGAGGCGTACGTCCGGTTCACGGCGCACGGCGAGGGGGTGCCGGAGGCGGAGGTGCTGGCGCGGCTCACCGAGCGCATGGCGCTGCCCGAGCTGGCCACGGACGGGGATGTCGCGGACGCCGTGGTTTTCCTGGCCTCCGACCGGGCTCGGGCGATCACCGGCCAGTCGTTGCTGGTGAACGCCGGGGAGTTGATGCGCTGAGCCGGTCCGCGGTGATGAGGACTGCGGGGGCGCGGGCTGCGGGGCCGCGGGGGTGATCGTTTTTAGCCACCCGACGCCACTCAATCTTTCATGTACATGAACCAGGGTCATCGCGCAGAACTTTTTTACCGCCTCTTGACCTACCCCTTCCTTGCCGTGAGCATGCCACCGAACCCAGAGTTCACAGAGTTCACATGCCTGACCGTTCACATGGCTGACCCTGGCGGCGGACCCTGGAAGGGGGCCCATGAACAGTCTCGACTGGGCCGTGCTCATCGGCTACTTCGGTGTGATGGTCGCGATCGGCGTCTGGTCGCACAAGCGAGTGGACAACGTCAGCGACTTCTTCACCGCCGGCGGCAGGATGCCGTGGTGGCTGTCCGGCATCTCGCACCACATGTCGGGCTACAGCGCGGTGATGTTCACCGGGTACGCCGGCATCGCGTACACGTGGGGCGTGACGTCGTTCGTGACGTGGTCCTTCCCCATCGCCCTCGGTATCGCCATCGGCTCCAAGCTGTTCGCGCCGCGCATCAACCGGCTCCGGTCGCGGCTGCATGTGGCGTCCCCCCTGGAGTATCTGAAGAACCGTTACAACCTGCCGACCCAGCAGGCGTTGGCGTGGTCCGGCATGTTGCTGAAGATCGTGGACGTCGGGGCGAAGTGGGCCGCGATCGCGACCCTGCTGTCCGTCTTCACCGGCGTCTCCCTGAACCAGGGCATCCTCATCACCGGCGGTATCACCGCCGTCTACTGCACCATCGGCGGTCTGTGGGCGGACGCCCTGACCGAGCTGGGGCAGTTCGTCATCCAGCTCCTCGCCGGCATCGCGATGTTCGTGGCCGTGTTCGTGAAACTGGACGACTACGGCGGCTTCTTCGGCGTCTGGGACCGCCCCGAGCTGGAGGGCCACGGCGAGCCCCTCGTCGGCCCGTACGGCACCGTCTTCCTCCTGGCGTTCCTCTTCATCAAGCTGTTCGAGTACAACGGCGGCATGCTCAACCAGGCCCAGCGCTACATGGCCACGGCCACCCCCTACGAGGCCGAGCGCTCCGCCCGGCTGTCGGCGGTCCTGTGGCTGGTCTGGCCGCTGGTGCTGTTCTTCCCCATGTGGATGTCGCCGCTGCTGGTCACCTCGGAGAAGGGCGACGGCTCCGACACCTACGCCCTGATGACCGAGCAGTTGCTGCCGCACGGGCTGCTGGGACTCGTCATCGTCGGCTTCTTCTCCCACACCATGGCGATGTGCTCCTCCGACGCGAACGCCATCGCGGCCGTCTTCACCCGGGACTGCGCGCCGGTGGTGTGGCGCCGGGCGCGGGCCTGGAGCGAGGGCCAGGGGCTGCGGGTCGCCCGGATCACGACCGTCGTGTTCCTGGGGCTGTCCATGGCGGCGGCCACACAGGTCAACTCCCCCGCGTTCAAGGACATCATCACGGTCGTCATCAAGTGGGTCGCCGGGCTGATGGGTCCGATGGCCATCCCGATGATGCTGGGTCTGCTGCGGCCGTTCCGGCGCTCCGGGCCGACGGCCGCGCTCACCAGCTGGGCGTGCGGGCTGTTCGCCTTCTGGCTGGTGAACTACCCGATCCACTGGAACGTCGAGGGCGGCGTCCCGCTCCAGTACCAGGTGTCCATCCCGCTGTCCGTGTCGCTGGTGCTGTACATCGCCATCGGGTTCATCAAGCCGGAGGACACACCGGAGCGGCTCGCGATCATCGAGAAGATCAACACGGACGGGGACGGCGACGGCCGCGGCGGCACGGGAGCCGCGGCGGCGGTCCCGGCACCGGGCTCGGGCAAGGACGCGGCCAGTCCGACGGGGGTCTAGGCCTGTCGGCCTAGCCGGACGGGTTCACCCGACGCCGGCGTCGGCGTCGGGGACCGGCGGTCACTTCTCCAGCCGCATCAGCAGGTGCCCGCGCCTGAACCGCTCGCCCTCGCGGGGCTCGCGCAGCATGCGGCCCACTTCGATGAAGCCGAACTCGCTGGTGAGGGCGGCGAGTTCGTCGATGGGCCAGCGGAAGGCCGTGGTCACCTTGTGGTCGAACTCGGTGACGGGTCCGCCCTCCGACTCGAAGAAGCCGAGCACGAGGTGGCCGCCGGGCGCGAGGACACGGCGGAACTCCGCGACGTACGAGCACACCTCGCGCGGCGGGGCGTGGATGACCGAGTACCAGGAGACGAGGCCGTCCAGCTCGTCGTCGGCCAGGTCGAGCGCGTGCATGGAGCCGACCTCGAACCGCAGGTCGGGGTAGGACTCCCGGGCCAGCCGGATCATCACCGGCGACAGGTCGATCCCGAGGACGTCGAGGCCGAGGTCCCGCAGGTACGCCGTCACCCGGCCGGGGCCGCAGCCCAGCTCGGCGACGGGCCCACCGTCGACGGCCCGCACGGAGTCGGCGAACGCGGCGAGCATCGCGCGTTCCAGCGGGAGGGAGTCGAACTCGTCTTTGACCAGTTGGGCGTAGAGGACGGCGATGTCGTCGTACGCGGCCGCTGTCGTACGGAGATGCGAGGGGAGTCCAGTCACAAGCGAGGACACTAGGGCCCGGTCGCCGCGCGGACCACCGTTTTGCACGTCACCGTCCCGTCGGCCGTCAGGGGGCCGGGTTCTCAGTGCAGGTGGGCCGCGATGGTGTGGGCGCAGGTCAGGGGGGCGGTGTGGGTGGTGTCGATCTCGAGGTCGTAGGTGACGTCCTGGTGGACCAGGGTGGCCTGGAGGGCGGCCATGCCGTGGGGGCGGTCGCCCCGGGCGGCCTCCCGGGCCGTGGCCACCGTGGCGGCGCAGTGGACGCCGACCCACAGGACCGGGAGGTCGCCGAGGGCGTCGCGCCAGCGCCGTTGGGAGGCGGCGCCGCCCAGGAAGACGTCGTCGACGACGACGCGGGCGCCCGCGCGGGCCATCGCCGCCAGGCCCGCCGCCCAGGCCGCGTCCAGCACCTGGAAGTCGGCGCCCGTGCTCACCGCGCCGTCCGCCGCGAAGTCGATGCCCTGGTCCGAGGACCGCATCCGCTCCGGCATCGCGTCCACGAGCGTGTCCACGCTGAACGCCAGCCAGGGGTCCGGCA
Organism: Streptomyces sp. NPDC030183; assembly: GCF_055573455.1. NCBI lineage: Bacteria > Bacillati > Actinomycetota > Actinomycetes > Kitasatosporales > Streptomycetaceae > Streptomyces > Streptomyces sp. NPDC030183. The sequence goes on along the minus strand of NZ_JBVIBK010000002.1, from coordinate 123,103 downwards.
GTACGGACTGCAGGCTCCGTGCGATCGCGGACTTCCCCGAGCTGGAACCGCCGTTGAGGATGATCATGCGGGTGTTCATCGCGTCACCGCGGCCCCGCGCGGGCCGGTGGCCGCCGGGTGGCGCACCATGAAGACGTCCACCGGGTCCTCGGACTCCGGGGTGAAGCCGTGCCGTTCGTAGAGGCGGCGTGCCGCGCTGCCCCGCAGGACGTTGAGGCGGACCACCGTGCCGTCCCGGTCGCAGCGGTCGAGCAGTTCGCGCAGCACGGCCGTGCCGGTGCCGGAGCCGTGCAGGCGCGGGGCCAGGTAGAAGTGCTCCAGCCAGTGGGCGTCGGCGGCGGGGCGGAGCGCCACACAGCCGGCGGGTTCACCGCCCACCTCGATGATCCAGGTGTGGGCCGCGTCGAAGCCCTCGCGCAAGCGCCGGCGGACGCGGTCCTCGTCGTAGCGGCCGAGGCGCTCCAGGTCCGGGCGCATCACCACGGCCCGCAGCTCCGCCAGCGGTTCCACGTCCGCCGCCGAGGCCCCGCGCAGGGTCCAGTCCGCCATGGCTTCCTCTCTCACCGGCTTTCTCTCGCTCTCAGGCCCGGGGATAGCGTGCCAGCCATCCCGGCACCGCGCCGTTGGGGCTGTGCAGGGCGGGGCCCTGGGTCATCTCCAGGGCGAAGTCGTCGGCCAGGACCAGCAGGGTGGGGCGGCCCTCGAGTTCCGCGAGCCAGGCAGGGGGGAGCGCCGTCTCGCCGTGCAGGGCGCCGAGGAGGCCGCCGGTCAGGGCGCCCGCCGCCTTCGACGGGCCGCTGTGGTTGACCGAGAGGCACAGGCCCTGGCGTACGTCCTCGCCCACGAGCGCGCAGTAGATCGCCACCGCGAGCAGCCGGTCTGCCGTGCCGGGGTCGGCCAGCTCCTCCACGAGCGCCGGTGAGGGCGGGCCGGTGCGGACGGCGGCGAGGGCTTCGTGGAGGGCTTCGGTGACGGGCTGGTGGCCGGGGCGGGCGGCGAGCAGCACCAGGGCCTTCTGCACGGCGGCGTCCATGCTCTCGCCCCGGGCCAGGGCGTGCACGACGACGGCGTACGAGCCGGCCGCGAGGTACGCGGTGGGGTGGCCGTGGGTCTGGGCCGCGCACTCGACGGCGAGCTGGAAGACGAGCTGGGGCTCCCAGCCGACGAGGAGGCCGAAGGGGGCCGAGCGGGCGGCGGCCTCGGCGCCGGCCTCGCCGGGGTTCTTGGGGGCGTCGAGCGTCCCCATGGTGTCGTCGGCGAAGCCGAGCAGGCACACCCGGGACGGGTCGCGCCGGGCGTACAGCCACTCCTCGCGGGCGAGCCAGCCGTCGTCCTTGCGGCGCTCGTCGGGGCCCCAGTCCCGCTGGGTCGCCGCCCAGCGGAGGTAGGCCCGGTGCAGATCGGTCGGCGGGTGCCAGGCGCCGGTGTCGCGGCGGACCTGGGCGCGGATCAGACCGTCGACGGTGAAGAGGGTCAGCTGGGTGAGGTCGGTGATCGCGCCGCGTCTTCCGTAGGCGGGCGCCAGGTCGGGCAGGCCCTCGGGGCCGTACGTCTCGCGGATGCGGGGCAGGGGCAGCGGTCCGACGGGCGCTCCCAGCGCGTCGCCTACGGCCGCGCCCAGCAGTGTTCCGCGCACCCGGCTGCGGAAGTCCTGCTGTTCGGCACGCCCCCAGACGGCCCCGGCTGTCGCACCCACCCCGGCCTCCTCACGGCCTTACCCGTACGTCAGTACGTAAGTACATCCGTACGCCCGTACGGCTCGACAGTCCAGCACTGTAATCGAACGGGAATGGTCGGTTCAGGGGTCTCGACGAGCGGGTTCCAGCACGTGGAGAGCAACCCTTTTGCACCCCCGATGGTCAAACGATCAGATGTGAACCACCGGCATCCCCTGACCCAACTCCTGGAGAATCCGTGCCTCTTCGCACCAGCCGTCGTACGGGCACCGGCGCCGCCCGCCGCACGAGCAACCGCGCGGTCGCGGGACGCGCCGCCGTCGCCGTCGCGCTGCTGGCCGCTCCCCTCGTCGCCACCGTTCCGGCCGCCGCGGCCCCGAAGGCGCCGATCACCGACTTCAACGGCGACGGTTTCGCCGACCTCGCGACCGCCGCGCCCGAGGCCACCGTCTCCGGCGTCCAGTCCGCGGGCTACGTCGCCGTCGTCTACGGCTCCCCGGCGGGCGCCGACACCGCGCACCCGCTGATCGTGTCGCAGGCCCTGCCGTGGGTGCCCGGCGAGCCCTCGCCGCACCACTTCGGCAGGTCCACGGCCGCCCGCGACCTCGACGGGGACGGTTACACCGACCTCGTCGTCGGCGCCAACGCGGGCGCCGCCGCCATCGTGTGGGGTTCCGCGAGCGGTCTGACATCCGCCACCGCGCTCAGCGGCACCGTCATCAAACTGGCCGGCGGCGACTTCAACGGCGACGGTCAGGACGACATCGCCCTCGGCAACGACGGCGTCCTCCAGGTCCGCCTGGGTCCGTTCACCCGGGACGGCGCGCCCGCGGGCACCAACGTCTTCCCGGAGAACGAGAGGCGGCCGACCTGGGACGTCATCGCCGGCGACATGAACGGCGACGGCAAGGACGACCTCGTCACCACCCACGGCTTCGACGAGCGCTCGTACCCGACCCTCTGGTGGCCGGGCACCGCGACCGGCGTCGACACCGAGCACGCCAGGTCGACCGGCGCCCCCACCCTCGGCGGCGTCGTCGCGGACGTGAACGCGGACGGCTACGGCGACTACGTCGGACGGCAGGTCGACGCCATCTCCGAGATGGAGATGTACGACGCGGGCAACGTCCGGGTCGTCTACGGCGGCCCGGACGGACCGAGCACCCGGGTCACGAAGATCACGCAGAACACGGCGGGCGTGCCCGGCGTCTCCGAGGCCGGATTCCGGGGCGGCGACCACAGCGACTACGGCGACCAGTTCGGCGCCTCGCTGGCCGCCGGTGACGTCACGGGCGACGGCTACCCGGACATCGCGGTCGGTGTGCCCGGCGAGGACATCGGCTCCGTCCGCGACGCCGGTTCCGTCGTCCTGCTGAAGGGCGGCCCCTCCGGGCTCACCGGCACCGGCGCCCAGGCATTCGACCAGTCCGTCTCCGGGGTGCCCGGTGTCTCCGAGGCCGGTGACCGGTTCGGCGAGGCCGTCGCCCTGCTCGACGTCAACGCCAACGACCGCGCCGACCTCGCCGTCGCCGCGCCCACGGAGGACGGCACGTACAAGAACTCGGGCGCGGTGTGGCTGTTCCGGGGCTCGAAGGCGGGCCTGACCACGAACAACATCACCTCGTTCGGGCCATCCGTCCTGAAGGCGCCGGAGAAGGGCGCGCTCTTCGGCGCCGGGTTCGCCAAGTAGCCCACGCCAGGTAGGCCCTACCCCGCCCCGCCCGGCCGGGCCGCCGCCTCGGTGGCCCGGCCGTGCAGTTCCTCCGTCCACGAGTCGCCGGGGCTCAGTTCGAGGGCCCGCTCCGCGTCGGCCAGCGCCCTCGCGGGGTCGCCGAGTTCGAGGTGGAGCGCCACCCGGTGGCGGAGCGCCCAGGTGTACTCGGGGGCCAGGGCCACCGCCCGGTCGAGGTCGGTCAGGGCCTCCTCGCGGCGGCCCAGCTTCATGAGGGAGACACCCCGGCTGGCGTACGCCGACGCGTACAGCCCGTCCTGGGCGATCGCCCGGTCGTAGTCGGCGAGGGCCTCCTCGTCACGGCCGGCGACCCGCAGGGCGTCGCCGCGTTCGCAGCGCACCCACGCCGAGTCGGGCTCCAGGGCCACCGCGTGGTGCAGATCGGCCAGTTGGCGCTCGTGCTCGCCCCGCGTGCGGCGCACCCGGGCGCGGCGCACCAGGGCCCACACATACGTGCCGTCCAGTTCGAGGGCCCGGTCCAGATCCGCGAGGGCCTCGTCGAGGCGGCCCTGCGCGTGCCGGGCCGCGCCCCGGGAGGCCCAGGCGGCGCGGCGGTCCGGGGCGAGCGTGACCGCCCGGTCCAGGTCGGCGACCGCGGCGGACGGGTTCCCCAGGAGGCGCTGGTAGTCGCCGCGCAGGGTGAGGGTGGTGGCGTCGTCGGGGGCGAGGGCGTCGGCCCGGTCGAGGTCGGCCACGGCGGCGGCGTGGTCCCCGGTGTGGGCGTGGGCGACGGCCCGCCCCGTGTACGCCGTGACCAGCTCCGGGTCGAGGGCGAGCGCCCGGTCGAACTCGGTGACCGCCCGCTCGTCGGCCCCGTCGCGGTGCAGGGCGCGTCCCCGCAGGGCATGGGCGAGGGCCTGGTGCCGGGTGTCGAGGCCGGCCCGCAGGAGCAGGGCGCCCAGCGCGTCGTGCGCCCCGCCCCGCCCCAGCGCCGCCAGCAGGTCCTCGCCCCAGCGGGCGGGCTCCGCGGCGTCCGCGTCCCGGCCCGCCTGGGCCAGCGTCTCGGCCCAGCGCCGGGCCACCGGCTCGCCCTCGCCGCACGCGCGCACGGCGTCGCGCAACGCCCGCGGCAGCGCGCCCCGCCCGTCCGCGCACAGCAGGTGGTAGGTCTCGGCCAGGCGCGCTTCCCGCCACCGTTCCGTGCCCCAGAGCCGGTCGTCCGCGACGCCCGCTCCGGCCTCGGCCCGCCACTCGGCGAAGGCGGCAGCGAGGCGCCGGTGCCGCTCGGTCCACGCGCGGGGCGACCGCAGGCGTTGCAGCCGGACCATGGGCGCCCGTACGACGTCGTGGTAGACGATCCGGTCCCCGCGGTCGGTGACGAAGGGCAGCGCCCGCAGCCAGGCGAGCAGCGCCTCGGAGCCGCCGTCGCCGTCGCCCCCGGTGCCGTCGCGGCCGTGGGGGCCGTCGGTGCCGTCGGGGTGGAGGTCCGCGACGGCCGCACGGAAGACGTCCGCGTCCAGCCACCGGGGCAGGGCGCAGGCCAGTGCCGCCGCCCGGTGCACCGGGTCGGGCTCCCACTTCAGGAAGCGTTCCACGGCGGTGGCGCTGGGGTCGCCGGCGTCGGCCAGGTCGTCGAGGTCGCGGGGGCGGGCCTCGGCGAGCGTGGAGACGAGGACGGGGAGGCCGCCGGTGAGGCGCAGCACCTCGTCGACGACGGGTTCCGCGAGGACGCCCTTGGCGGCGAGGAGCCCCCGGGTCTCGGTCTCCGTGAAGGGCCGCAGCGGGATGTCCGCGACGAAGTCGGCGAGCCCTCCCCAGCGGGCGGTGTCGACGGGCCGCCGACCGGCGGTGACGAGGACGACGTTGCCGGGGAGGGGGCCGTGGCGGTCACCGGTGACCAGGTCGTGCAGCCACGGGTCGAGGAAGGGGCCGGTCCGCTCGTAGGTGTCGAAGAGCAGGACCAGCCAGGGCACGTGGGCGGCGGCCTCGGTGAGTTCGTCCAGCAGGACGGGGGTCAGGACGCGTTCGGGGGCGAGGAGGAGCCGGGCGTCCTCCTGGCCGCGCAGCCGGGAGCCCATGCCCGCCCACAGCCGGTCGGCGCCGCGGGCGAGTCCGTCGGGGTCGACGGCGCCGGCGAAGGGCCCGACGACGGGCAGCAGGCCGAGCGCCACGAGGGCCGCCCGGGCGGCGGCCGTGCTCGCGGCGGAGGGCACCGCGGGTCCGGCGCCGGGCTCCTCCTCGGGTTCCGCCACGGCCAAGGCGGCCAGTTCGGCCTCGTACCGCCGCTCGCGGTGGGCCGTCAGCAGCCGCTCCAGCTCCTTGCACCGCCGCCCCTCACGGGCGAGCCGGTCCGCGATCACCGCCATGGCCTCGGGGACGCTGCCGGCCCCGTCGTCGACATAGGCGGTCAGGGCGCCGTGCTCCCGGGCGATCTGCTCCAACTCCCGGACGAGGAAGGTCTTCCCGATGCCCGCGTCGCCGTGGACGTGGAACAGGAACCGCCGGCGCTCGTCCTCGATCGGCAGGTCGAAGGCGGCGCGGAACGCGGCCCGTTCCGCGGCACGGCCGACGAAGCCCTGCCGGGTGCGCCGCCGGATCAGCTCCTGCATCGTCGGAACCGGCCGCTCCCGTGCCATGCGTCATCCTCCGCTCGTCCGCCGGTCGCGGCGGTCGCCACCCGTGCTGTTCCCGCCAGTCGGCAGCCACTGATTCTGGCCCAACGCGCCGAAAATCACCTGGGGTTGCACAGATCATGCGGGACATAGTTGATCCATGTCCGCAGATCTGAGACCCCGTTCGTCCGTCCTCCCCCTCGCCTCGACGCTTCTCGTCGGCACCGTCGCCCTCTACATGGCGCTCGTCGCCTTCAGCAACATCACCGACTTCGGCACCAACCAGCAGTTCGTACGGCACGTTCTCGCCATGGACACCACGTTCAAGGACGAGGACCTCATGTGGCGGGCGATCACGTCGAAGGGCCTCCAGGACACGGCGTACGTCGCCATCATCGTCTGGGAGACGGTCTCCGCGCTGATCCTCATAGCCGCCACGTACTTCTGGGCCACCGCCCTGCGCTCACGCGCCTTCCACACCGCCCGCCGCTACAGCACCCTCGGTCTGCTCATGGTCCTGCTCCTCTTCGGCGCCGGCTTCATGGCCATCGGCGGCGAGTGGTTCGTGATGTGGCAGTCCAAGAGCTGGAACGGCCTCGACGCGGCGCTGCGCGTGTTCCTGCTCAGCGGTGTGGTGCTCCTGGTCACCTGCTTGCCGCAGGACGAACCGGCGAAGGGCTAGCGCCTGCCCCAGGACCCGCCCGGGCCCCGGCGCGATCGACCCCCGCCGTCGTACGGACCGTACGGACCGGCGGGGTCGATCGCGCGGGTGACCGGGGTCGGCTCCGTGGGGCTCGTCAGGGCCGTCGGTCCAGGATCGGCAGCAGCTCCGGCAGGTGGCCGTCGGAGGCGGTGGCCGCGCGCCGACGCTCCTCCGGGACCGGGTCGTACAGGGTCGTGCGCGGGCGGGCGGGGCGGCCGGCGGCCTCCGCCACGGCGATCAGGTCCTTGACCGACTTGTACGAGCCGTAGGAGGAGCCGGCCATGCGGGAGATCGTCTCCTCCATCAGTGTGCCGCCGAGGTCGTTGGCGCCGGAGCGGAGCATCTCGGCGGCGCCCTCGGTGCCGAGCTTCACCCAGCTGGTCTGGATGTTGGGGATCCACGGGTGGAGGAGGAGGCGGGCCATGGCGGTGACCGCGCGGTTGTCGCGCATCGTCGGGCCGGGCCGGGCGATGCCGGCCAGGTAGACCGGCGCGTTGGTGTGGATGAAGGGCAGCGTCACGAACTCCGTGAAGCCGCCGGTGCGTTGCTGGATGCCGGCGAGGGTCCGCAGATGGCCGAGCCAGTGCCGGGGCTGGTCGACGTGGCCGTACATCATCGTCGAGGTGGAGCGGATGCCCAGCTCGTGGGCGGTGGTCACCACCTCGATCCAGGTGGCCGTGGGCAGCTTGCCCTTGGTGAGGACCCAGCGGACCTCGTCGTCGAGGATCTCGGCGGCCGTGCCGGGGATGGAGTCGAGCCCGGCCTCCTTCGCGGCCGTCAGCCACTCCCGGATCGACATCCCGGTGCGGGTGGCGCCGTTGACGACCTCCATGGGCGAGAACGCGTGGACGTGCATCCCCGGCACCCGCTCCTTCACGGCCCGCGCGATGTCGAAGTACGCCGTGCCGGGCAGGTCGGGGTGGATGCCGCCCTGCATGCAGACCTCGACGGCGCCCACGTCCCACGCCTGCGCCGCCCGGTCGGCGACCTGCTCCAGCGACAGGGTGTACGCGTCGGCGTCCGTGCGGCGCTGCGCGAAGGCGCAGAAACGGCAGCCGGTGTAGCAGACGTTGGTGAAGTTGATGTTCCGCGTGACGATGTACGTGACGTCGTCGCCGACGGCCGACCTGCGGACGTCGTCCGCGACGCGGCACAGCGCGTCGAGCGCGGGGCCGTCCGCGTGCAGCAGGGCCAGGGCCTCGTCGTCGCTGAGCCGGGTCGGGTCGTCGGCGGCCGTGCGCAGCGCGTCCCGTACGTCGGTGTCGATGCGCTCGGGTGCCATGCCGGGCGCCGCCGCCTCGCGCAGGGCGCCCCAGTCGCCGTAGACGGAGTCGAAGTCGTCGCGGCGGTCGCCGGTGCGGCCCTCGGTGTCGACGGCGGTGTGCAGATCGGTGCGCCCGGCGGCGACGAAGACCTCCTCGGGCTCCTGCCACGGGTGCCCCTCGACGACGGCGTCGGGCAGGGCCAGGCCGGTGGCCGGGTCGGCGAGCGCGCGGACGTGCGGGAGGAGCCGGGGGTCCAGCCAGGGCTCGCCGCGGGTGACGAACTCCGGGTACACGCAGAGCCGCTCCCGCAGCTCGAACCCGGCGGCGCGGGACCGTTCGGTGAGCTCCTCGATCAGCGGCCAGGGGCGCTCGGGGTTCACATGGTCGATGGTGAGGGGCGACACCCCGCCCCAGTCGTCGATCCCGGCGGCGATGAGGCGCTCGTACTCGCTGTCGACGAGGTTCGGCGGGGCCTGGATGCAGCCCGAGGGGCCCATGACGAGCCGGGCCACGGCGACGGCGGCCACCAGCTCGTCGAGCTCCGCGTCCGGCATGCCGCGCATCGCGGTGTCGGGCTTGGCGCGGAAGTTCTGGATGATCAGTTCCTGGATGCCGTGGTAGGCGCGGGCGACCTTGCGCAGCGCGAAGAGGGACTCGGCCCGCTCCTCGTACGTCTCGCCGATGCCGAGGAGGATGCCGGAGGTGAACGGGACGGAGGACCGACCGGCGTCCTCCAGCACCCGCAGCCGTACGGCGGGCTCCTTGTCGGGGGAGCGGTGGTGGGGGCCGCCCGGCTCGGACCACAGACGGGTGGCGGTGGTCTCCAGCATCATGCCCATCGAGGGGGCGACCGGCTTGAGCCGCTGGAAGTCGGTCCAGCTCAGCACGCCGGGGTTGAGGTGGGGCAGCAGTCCGGTCTCCTCCAGGATGCGGATGGAGATCGCGCGGACGTAGGCGATGGTGTCGTCGTAGCCGTGCGCGTCGAGCCACTCGCGCGCCTCGGGCCAGCGGTCCTCCGGCTTGTCGCCGAGGGTGATCAGGGCTTCCTTGCAGCCGAGGGCGGCGCCCTTGCGGGCCACGTCGAGGACCTCGTCGGGCGACATGAACATCCCGTGGCCGGCCCGGCGCAGCTTGCCGGGCACGGTGACGAAGGTGCAGTAGTGGCATGTGTCCCGGCAGAGCCGGGTGAGCGGGATGAACACGCTCTTGGAGTACGTGATGACGCCGGGCCGCCCGGCCTCCGCGAGCCCCGCGTCCCGCACGCGGGCCGCCGACGCGGCGAGGTCGTCCAGGTCCGCGCCGCGGGCCTGGAGCAGCACCGCCGCCTCGGCCACGTCCAGCGCCACGCCGTCCCGGGCGCGTTTCAGGGCGCGACGCATGGAGTTCTCGGTGGGGCCGGTTCCCTGGCTGGCGGAAGTCGTCATTCGTCGAGCATACGAGCGACGGGATCGGCTCGAATCTCCACGGGCAGGTGCGGCGGGTCTCGCCCCGGAAAACGACCGAGGGGTGCGCCCGTGTGCCCCTGCCGTCGGTTACCACTCGGTAACCTATGACCCCTTTCGTGCGTCTTCCCCGAGGGATTGGTGAACGCGCCGTGCGGAATTTCCGTGGCCGCTTCCCCGAGCCGCAGTTACTCGTGCAACAGGCGATCTTGAACTTTCATTTTCCCTCAACTCGTTGTCGAATCAGCTCACTTGAGTTCAGGAAGGAACCCCCCACAAGTGAGCAGCACACCCTGGGCGTTCAGGGCGGCGGCGACGGGCGTGGCCCTCGCGACCGCCGCGGCGACGTTCGCCGTCGCCACCTCTCGGACCGCCGAAGCCCACACGCCCCCCACGGCCACGGATCACGGCCACCCGGCCGACGCGCACGCCGGGCACAGCACGCACGGGCACGAGCACGACTTCGAGAGCCCGTCGAGCAGGACGCTGGCCGCCCAGCGCGAGGAGGCCCTCAAGCAGCTCATATCCGGCGACGCCACGGTCAGGAACCGTGACGGCTCCAAGGTCGTGCGGCTGAAGAGCGGTAAGGGCGACCCCAAGTACGTCGAGCTGGGACGGGAGAAGACCGACAGGATCTTCACGATCCTCGTCGAGTTCGGCGACCAGGTCGACAGCAGCTACGGCGGCACGCCCGGACCCCTGCACAACCGCATCGCCGAGCCGGACCGCAAGAAGAACAACACGACGGCCTGGCGGGCCGACTACAACCGCGAGCACTACGAGAAGCTGCTCTTCGGCACGGGCAAGAAGACCGAGTCGATGAAGAAGTACTACGAGAAGCAGTCCTCGGGCCGCTACTCGGTCGAGGGCGAGGTCTCGGACTGGGTCAGGGTTCCCTACAACGAGGCCCGCTACGGCTCCAACAAGTGCAAGCCCGACACCTGCTCCTGGCAGGTCGTCGCGGACGGCGTCACGGCCTGGGCCGAGCAGCGGAAGGCGGCCGGACGCACGGACGCCGAGATCAAGGCGGAGCTGGCGCGCTTCGACACCTGGGACCGCGGCGACTTCGACGGCGACGGCGACTTCGACGAGCCCGACGGCTACATCGACCACTTCCAGCTCGTGCACGCCGGTGAGGGCGAGGAGGCCGGCGGCGGACCGCAGGGCGAGGACGCCATCTGGTCACACCGCTGGTACGCGTTCGGCGACGACTGGGACAAGACCGGCCCCGAGGGCAACAAGCGCGGCGGCGCCCCGATCGGCGACACCGGCATCTGGGTCGGCGACTACACGATCATGCCGGAGAACGGCGGCCTCGGTGTCTTCGCCCACGAGTACGGCCATGACCTCGGCCTTCCGGACCACTACGACACCACGGGCGAGGGCGACAACTCCACCGGCGCCTGGACCCTGATGTCGGGCGGCTCCTGGCTGGGGCAGAGCAGGACCGAGATAGGCGACCTGCCCGGCGACATGACCGCCTGGGACAAGCTCCAGCTCGGCTGGCTGAACTACGACAGGGCCAAGGCCGGGACGAAGTCCACGCACACGCTGGGCGTCGCCGAGTACAACACCCGGGACAAGCAGGCCCTCGTGGTCGAGCTGCCCAAGAAGCGGGTGGAGGTCGAGGTCGTCAAGCCCGTCGAGGGCACACGGCAGTGGTGGAGCGGCAGCGCCGACAACCTGTCCAACACGCTGACCCGTTCCGTGGACCTCACCGGCAGGGCCTCGGCGGCGCTGACGCTCGACGGCTGGTGGGACATCGAGAAGGACTTCGACTACCTCTACACCGAGGTCTCGACGGACGGCGGCGCCACCTGGACCGCCCTCGACGGCACCGCCGACGGCGCGCCGATCAGCCGTGACAGCGGTGGCAAGCCGGCCCTGGACGGCACCACGGACGGCTTCAGGAAGCTGTCGTACTCCCTGGACGCCTACGCGGGCCGGAAGATCGAGCTGCGTTTCCGCTACCAGACCGACCAGTTCGTGGCCCAGAAGGGTTTCGTGGCCGACCGGATCACCGTCACGGCCGACGGCTCGCCCCTCTTCTCGGACAACGCCGAGACCGCGGACCCCGCCTGGACGGCGGCCGGTTTCTCCCGCTTCGGCGGCTCCTACACCACCGAGAACGAGCAGTACTACATCGCCGAGAACCGCCAGTACGTCTCGTACGACAAGGCCCTCAAGCTCGCGATCAACTCCGTACGCGACGGCTGGGTGGAGCGCTACCCGTACCAGAACGGTCTGCTCATCTGGAAGTGGGACACCTCGCAGCAGGACAACAACACCAGCAGGCACCCCGGTGTCGGGCGGCTGCTGCCGGTCGACGCGCACCCGAAGGCCCTGAAGTGGTCCGACGGCAAGCCGGCCGGGAACGACCACCAGACGCACGACTCGACGTTCACGCTGGGCCGCACGGACGCCTTCACGCTGCACCGGGGCAAGAAGGTCACGCTGAGGGTCACGTCGAAGAAGGGCGTGTCGGTCTTCAACGACCGCAGGCACACCTACTACGACGAGAAGAACCCCACGGGCGGCGTCAGGATCACCGACACCAACACGCAGATCCGGATCGTCAAGGAGGCCAAGGACGGCTCGACGGTCACGGTCCGGGTGGAACCGGCGGGGAAGTGACCCTGAACGTGGACTGATCGCGCGGTTCTCCCGCGCTGCCGAGAAGCACGGGGCGCAGCCCCGGCCGCTTCTCAGCGGCGCGGGGAACTGCGCGAACCACCACGACGGACGCGCAGCCGCCGGCCCGCCGCACCCGGCAGACGAACCCGCCTACCCCACGAACTCCGCGTACTGGTCCAGCAACGCCAGCACCTCCCCCTCCCCCGCCGGAGGCAGCTGCACCACCGCCTCCTCGATCCCCAGCTCCGCGTAGTACGCGAGCTTCCCCGCGCTCGGCTGCACCGCGTACGGGACGACCTGAAGCGCCGCCGGGTCCCTCCCCGCGTCGGCCCACGCCCCCCGCAGGGCCGGCAGGGCCTCGCCCAGCCCCCGCCCGCCGATCGGCAGCCACCCGTCGGCGTACTCGCAGATGTGCGCGAACAGCTTGGGCCCGGCCGCCCCGCCGATGAGCGTGCGCGGCCCCACCACCGGCCCCCGCGGCTTCTGGACCGGCTTCGGGTAGGCGTGGCTCGCCCGTACGCTCCCGAACTCCCCCGTGTACGCCGTCGGCTCCTCCGCCCACAGCGCCCGCATGAGGGCCATGCGGTCCCGTACGAGGTCCCGCCGGGTACGCCACTCGACACCGTGGTCGGCGGCCTCCTCCACGTTCCAGCCGTAGCCGAGCCCGAGGGTGAGGCGGCCGCCGGAGAGGTGGTCGACGGTCGCGATCTGCTTCGCGAGGTCGATCGGGTCGTGCTGGGCGACGAGCGTGATGCCGGTGCCCAGCCCCAGCCGCTCGGTGACGGCGGCGGCCTGGCCGAGCGCGACGAACGGGTCCAGCGTGCGGCCGTACTCGCGCGGCAGCTCACCGCCCGCCGGGTACGGCGTGGTCCGCTCGACGGGGATGTGGGTGTGCTCGGGGAGGTAGAGCCCCGCGAAACCGCGTTGCTCCAGCTCGACCGCGAGCCTGGTCGGAGTGATCGTCTCGTCGGTGAGGAAGATCGTCACGGCGATGCGCATGGGTCATCTCTACCCGTGCGCGCCCCGCTTGTCCATACCGACCGGTCGGAACAAACCACCCGCCCTCGGCCGCCCCCGCCGCCCGGCCGCCCGGCCGCCCCGCCGCCCGGCCGTCGCGACCATGGTGACTCGGCCAACTCGAAAGCCGCCGATCCCCTTGCCTTGCCCCGCAGTTCACCACCGCATACGAAGGTGTCCCGCACCACCACCGCACCATCCGCGCCAGGTCACACACGACTACCCGGGGAGCAGCAGATGTGCGACGACCACCAGGGCGACACCCGCGGCGACGGGGGCCGAGGGGGCGAAGGGAGCGACGGACCCGAAGGGAGGGGGCTGGGAAGGCGCGCGCTGTTCGTGACGTCGGCGGCGGCCGCGCTTACGTTGGGAAGCGTGACCTTCGGCAGCAGCGGCGCGGCCGCGGACGGCGACCAGGAGACCCGGACGATCCGGGGCACCCTCCCCACCGGCTCCCCCGACTTCGTGTACCTGCCGGTCGAAGTCCCGGCGGGAGTACGGGAGTTGCGGGTCTCGTACACCTATGACAGACCGTCCGTACCGGCGGGCACGGCGGGCAACGCGCTCGACATCGGCGTCTTCGACGAACGCGGCACCGACCTCGGCGGCAAGGGCTTCCGCGGCTGGTCGGGCGGTGCCCGCACCGAGTTCTTCGTCCGCGCGGACGAGGCGACCCCCGGCTACATTCCGGGCCCGGTCCGCCCCGGCACCTGGCACATCGCGCTGGGCCCGTACACGGTGGCGCCGCAGGGACTGCCGTACGAGATCACCATCACCCTGACGTACGGGCCGCCCGGCGAGCGGGTGCGGCCGGTGTACCCGCCGGAGCGGGCCGGGGGCCGGGGGCGGGCCTGGTACCGGGGCGACTGCCATCTGCACTCCTGGTACTCCGACGGACGCCGTACGCCCGCCGAGATCGCGGCGCTGGCGCGGGCCGCCGGGCTCGACTTCATCAACAGCTCCGAGCACAACACGCACTCCGGGCACGCGCATTGGGCCGAGCACGCGGGTGACGACCTGCTGATCCTGCTGGGCGAGGAGGTCACCACGCGCAACGGGCACGTGGTCGCGCTCGGCATGGACCCCGGCACGTTCGTCGACTGGCGCTACCGGGCCCGCGACAACCGCTTCGGCGCGTTCGCCCGGCAGATCCGCCGCGCCGGGGGCCTGGTCGTCCCGGCCCATCCGCACGCCACCTGCGTCGGCTGCAACTGGAAGTTCGGCTTCGGCGAGGCGGACGTCGTGGAGGTGTGGAACGGCGGCTACTCGCCCGAGGACGAGGTCGCCCTGGCCGACTGGGACGGCATGCTCGTGGCGTCCGTGCGGGAGGGCCGTGGCTGGATCCCGGCGATGGGCAACAGCGACGCCCACCGCGACCCCGACCCGGTGGGCCGCCCCCAGACGGTCGTCCTCGCCGACGAGCTGACCAGGGACGCCATCCAGGAGGGGCTGCGGGCCGGTCGGTCGTACGTCGCGGAGTCGAAGGACGTGTCGGTGTCGTTCACGGCGTCGGGCGCGCGCGGCGAGCACGCCGGGATCGGCGAGCGGCTGAAGGTGGATCGCGACACACCGGTCACCGTCCGACTGGAGGCGACGGGCGCCCCCGGCTGCCTCATCCGCTTCGTCACCGACCAGGGCGTCCTGTTCACCTCCCCCGCGCTGCCGGACTCCGGCACCGGTTCGGCCGAGTGGCGGACGACCGCCTCGTACGCGGCGTACGTCCGCGCGGAGGTCCGTCATCCCCCGGTGGTCCCCGGCTTCCCTGGCCCGATGGCGGCGTTCACGAACCCGATCTTCCTGGGGCGGCGGTGACGCCGGTCGGATCGTAGGGGAACCCCCGTACGCAACGACCGTGCCGGGCCTTAGGTTTGGCTCGACACAACCCGTGCGTCCGCAGGTGTGACGCACCTGTTCGGTGGAGGAGAACGGCGCCCATGACCGATCACGCGACCACGCCCGAACCCGCGGCGAAGGAGAAGGTCGACACTTCGGTGCCCGCCTCCGCCCGCATCTGGAACTACTGGCTGGGCGGCAAGGACAACTACCCGGTGGACGAGGCGGCGGGCGACGCCTACGCGGGGGCGTTCCCCGGGATCGTGACGATCGCCCGCAGCAGCCGGGCGTATCTGCGGCGCAGCATCCGGTACCTGGTGGAGGTGGAGGGCGTCCGGCAGTTCCTGGACGTCGGCACGGGGCTGCCGACCGCCGACAACACCCACCAGGTCGCCCAGCGCAGCGCCCCGGAGGCGCGGATCGTCTACGTCGACAATGACCCGATGGTCCTCGCCCACGCCCGCGCGCTGCTGTACTCCTCCCCGGAGGGGGCCACGGCGTACGTCGACGCCAGCCTGTACGAGCCGGAGAGGATCCTGGAGGCGGCGGCGCGGACGCTGGACCTGTCGAAGCCCACGGCCCTGATCCTCAGCGGCATCCTGGGTCACGTCGGCGACTACGAGGAGGCCCGCGACATCGTCCGCCGCCTCCTCGCCGGGCTGCCCTCCGGCAGCTTCCTCAACATCAACGACGGCTCGCGCGGCACCGACCCGGACTACGAGCGGGCCCAGGACGCCTACAACGAGACGGGCGCCGTCCCGTACTTCCTGCGCCCGGTCGAGCAGATCACCGGCTACTTCGAGGGCCTGGACCTGATCGAGCCGGGCATCGTCTCGGTGCCGCTGTGGCACCCGGACGAGCAGTCGGACGACCCGAAGCCGATCGGCCAGCACGGGGGGCTGGGCCGCAAGCCGTAGGGCGGGGCCGCGCGCCCGCCCCGCGTCCCCTCAGGTGGTGGCCGGCTCCGCTCCCAGGTCGGCCACCACGGCGGCGTGGTCGGAGGGCCAGACGCCGTCGACCGGGGCGTCGCCCGCCCGGCGGACGGCGCGGACGTGGCCGAGGCCACCGCGTCCCGGTGGGCCGACGTGGATGTAGTCGACGCGGACGCCGGGGCCGAAAGTCGGGGCGACGTACGGGTTGGCGGCGTCCCAGGTGGCCGAGGGGGCGCCGGGGTCTGCGTCCTCCCGGAACACGCCCGTCCCGCAGCCGATGTCCAGCACCCGCCGCGCGCCCAGTTCCTCCGCGAGCCGCAGATAGGCGTCCAGGTCGCCGCGGTCGGGGTCGAGGGGGTCGTAGATCCCGGCCAGGCGGCGGTCGTTGTAGATCTCGTCCGGCATGCGCTGACAACTGCCCGTCCCGGGCGCGGAATTCACGCGACACGGCGGCACCGCTCTGACACGCTGGCACGTCGATCGCGCGTGTGGATCACCGACCCGGGAAGGGCCCGTCATGTCTGAGCACGTCACGTCCGCCTCCGTCACGGAGTTCGTCGTCTCCGAGCCCGAAGCGGGGCCCTACGGGATCACCACCGGGCCGGACGGCGCACTGTGGTTCACCTTGGTCCACGCGGGGCGGATCGGGCGGCTGACGGCCGACGGGGAGAGCACCTCGTACCCCCTCGATCCCGCCTCGGGCGGCCCCTCACTGATCACTCCGGGCCCGGAGGGCGACACGCTGTGGTTCACGGAGTTCCGGGGGCACCGGATCGGGCGGATCACCACGGCCGGTGTCGTCGACTCGTTCGCGCTGCCGACCCCGGAGGCGGGCCCGTTCGGGATCGCGGCCGGCCGGGACGGCGCGCTCTGGTTCACCGAGACGGGCGCCGACCGCATCGGGCGGATCACACCGGACGGCGAGGTGACCGAGTTCCCGCTGCCGCTGACCGGAGCCTTCGCGTCGGCCGTCACCGCCGGGCCGGACGGTGACGACCGGCTGTGGTTCACGATGAACCAGGCGAACGCGATCGGCGCGATCTCCCCGGCCGGCGATGTCACCGTCCATCCGCTGCCCACGCCGGGCGCCGCGCCGGTCGGGATCACCGCCGGTGGGGACGGGGCCCTGTGGTTCGTGGAGATCGGGGCGGGGCAGATCGGACGGATCACGCCCGACGGGAAGGTCGACGAGTTCCCGCTCCCGGACCGCACGGCCCGCCCCCACGCCATCACCACCGCCGGTACGCCCGACCCCGCCTGCTGGTTCACCGAGTGGGGCGCCAACCGCGTCGGCCGGATCACCCCCGACGGCCACATCGAGGAGTACGACCTCCCCACCCCGTCCTCCGAACCGCACGGCATCACCGCCGGCCCGGACGGCGCGCTGTGGACCGCCCTGGAGACGGGGAAGATCGCCCGCCTCACCCTCCGGTGAGCCGCGCCGCCTCGACGCCCGGCTCGCCGCCGACCCGCCAACCTCAGATCAAGCTCTGAACCCCCGCCCCGGCCTGGCCCCCCGCCGTCCCCCGGTGTCACGATCGCCATCTCGTCCGCCGGACACGCCAGGCGCTGCGCACCACTCACCACGCACCGCGCCCTGCGCCGTCCGCGGACCGACCTGACTCACGGGGGGTTCTCCATGTCGTACCGCACCCGCTCCGCCCTCACCCTGCCGGCGACCGCCGTCCTGCTCGCCGCCACCGTCACCGCCTGCTCGTCCGCCGTCACCACCACGTCCGAAGCCACGGCCTCCCAGCCGCCCGTACGGTCGTCCGGGCAGCGCCAGGCGAAGGTGACGCAGCCGGCGGACCTCACGGCGCCTGAGCTGGCCGGCGGCAAGGTCATCGTCCGCCAGGACGGGACCCGGGACAGCCGGGCCCTGGAGTTCCCGAAGGCGGGGAAGGGCGACGGTGACGCCCTGGTCGTCGCCGTGCGGTGTCACGGCGAGGGACGGCTCACCGTCCGGCTGCGGCCCGTCGCGGCCGACTTCCCCGTGGAGTGCCGGGCCGGTGACACCAGCACCGTCCAGCACGAGTTCGCCGTCTCCCACGCACGGGACGCGGGCACCGTCGCGGTCACCGCCACCCCTGCCTCCTCCGGCTCCGTCCACTGGTCCCTGACGGTCGGCCGGGACGCTCCCCCGGCCGCCGACCGCACGCCCTGACCCAGCCCGGCCACAAGGCCCGCGCACAGCACCCGGCCCGCGCGCCCCGCCTCCTCACACCCCGTCGGCGAAGTCCGCGAGCGCGGTGAAGTCGGGGGTGCGCAGACCGAGCCGGGGGTCGATGTGCAGCAGCAGCGCGGGGGCCTTGTGGTGGACGGTCACGTGCGCGCGGTCCCGGGTGCCGAGTTCGTCGTCGACCCAGGCGAAGGGGCGGCCTGCGGCGTGGGCGACGAGGTGACGGGTCTTCCAGAAGAGGCCCGAGCGGTCGGTCGTGGTCGGCGGCGTACCGGCCGGCCACTCCACCACCGGCAGCTCCGGCAGGCCGAGGACGGGAGCGATGAACGTGTTGGCCTCGCCGCCCCAGGTCGTCGCCCAGGTCAGGTCGAACCGTGCGGCCAGCGCGCGGAGTTCGGGGCCGTGGGCCTCGTTGAGCCAGACCCGCAGCGGCTTCACCTCCGCCGGGGACTGTCCCGGATGCCGGGCGATCCAGCCGTCCGGCTTCATCCGGTGGGTGGTGTACCCGGCGGGCCGTCGCTCCGGCTTCGCCGCGTACGGGTTCAGCGGCCCGTCCACGTCGAGGTAGAGAAGCGGCCGGGTCGTCGCCATGCCCTCGCCCCCTTCCGTGGTCCGTGCCGGATGCTGCCGGATGCTACGTGTCACGCGTCGCTGCCCGCCCGCGATTTCCGCCACCGGGTGAGGAGCCGCCGGGTGGAGGCGGCCGTCGGGATGAGCAGATGGGCCCGGATCAGTCCGCCGATCGGCACGAACAGGGCACCCGCACCGGCCACCACGAGCCCGCCCACCGGCCAACGCCATGACGTCGACAGTGACTGCGTTCGAACATCATTGCGGCGCGGCAAGTCCGGCGGGAGAGACCGCAGTTGACAACCGGTGGCCGCCGTCCCGTCCGCTCCCTCACCCCGCCCAGACGATCGCCTGCAACTCGCTGTACGCGTGCAGGGCGTACGACCCCACGTCGCGTCCCACTCCGCTCTTCTTGAAGCCGCCGAACGGCGCCTCCATGTTGCGGCCGACCGTGTTCACGCCGACGCCGCCCGCGCGCAGGCGCCGGGCCACGCGGAAGGCGCGGGCCACGTCGCCGGACCAGACGTAGTCGATGAGGCCGTAGTCGGTGGCGTCGGCGAGCCTCACGGCGTCCTCCTCGTCGTCGAAGGGCAGGACGACCACGACCGGGCCGAAGATCTCCTCGCGGACGACCCGCATGTCGGGGGTGCAGTCGGCGAGGAGCGTGGGGGCGACGTAGAAGCCCCGGTCGAGCGGCGGGCGTTCGCCGCCGGTGACCACGCGGGCTCCCTCCTTGCGGCCCAGTTCGACGTACGCCTCGACGCGGTCGCGGTGGGCCGCCGAGATCACGGGGCCGACGACCGTGCCCCGGGCGCGGGGGTCGCCGACCGGCAGTCGGTCCGCGTACGCGGCGAGCCGCGTCACCACCTGGTCGTAGACGCCCCGCTGGGCGAGGACCCTCGTCGGCGCCGTGCAGATCTGGCCGCTGTAGAAGGAGAAGGTCGTGCCGATCCCGGCCACGGCCGACGGCACGTCCGCGTCGTCGAAGACGATCGCCGCGCCCTTGCCGCCCAGCTCCATCAGCTGGCGTTTCATGTCGCGCCCGCAGACCTCCGCGATCCGCCGGCCGACCGCCGTGGAGCCGGTGAAGCTGACCATGTCGACCTCGGGCGAGTCCACGGCCGCCTCGCCGACACCCGGGCCGGCGCCGCTCACCACGTTCACGACGCCCGGCGGGGCACCGGCCTCCTCCAGGGCCTCCGCCATGCGGTACACGGACAGCGGGTCCTGGGGGGCGGGTTTCACCACGACCGTGTTGCCCATGGCCAGGGCGGGCGCGATCTTGCCCGCCGGGTTGGCCCAGGGGTTGTTGTACGAGGTGACGCAGGTGACGACGCCCACCGGCTGCCGTACGGCGAGAGCGCCCATCACCGCCGCCCGGCCGAAGGGGCCCGCCTCGTTGACCTGGGGGGCGATGGGCTCCTCCACCGGTTCGGGCCTGGCGTAGCGCTGGAAGCGGGCGGCGGCCACCCCGACCTGCATGCCCCGCGCGGTGCCGGTCGTCGCGCCGGACTCGGCTCCGGCGAGGTCGGCGTACGGGACGAGCCGGGCGCGGATCAGCTCCGCCGTGCGGGCCAGGACGGCGGCCCGCTCGTCGGGGGAGGTCCGCGACCACGCCCCGAACGCCTCGCGGGCCGCTGCGGCGGCCGCGTGCACCTGGTCCCGCGAGGCTTCCGGCGCCAGCCCGACGACCGTCTCGGTCGCCGGGTCGATCACCTCGTAGTGCCCGTCGTCGGGCTCCACCCAGGAGCCGCCGATGAACAGCCGCTGCCGCTCCGGGGAGCCCGCCCCGGCGTTCACCTCGTGCTCACCGTGCGGGTGTCGCGGCCCGACCGCAGGACCTTGCCGGGCACGGCGCCGGTCACCTCGTCGTCGCGGATCGTCTCGACGCCGTTGACCCAGACCGCCCGTACGCCGATGGCCTTGGAGTCCAGGCGCGGGCTGTCACCCGGCAGGTCGTGCACCAGGGTGGCCTTGCCGGCGTCGACCCGCTCCGGGTCGAAGAGGACGAGGTCGGCATGCCAGCCCTCCGCGATCCGGCCGCGTTCACGGAGCCCGAAGAGCCGCGCGGGGTCGTCGGTCAGCATCTTGACCGCCTGTTCGAGGCCGACGAGCCGCCGGCCGCGCAGACAGTCCCCGAGGAACCGGGTGGTGTACGGGGCGCCGCACATGCGGTCCAGGTGGGCGCCGGCGTCGGAGCCGCCGAGGAGGACGTCCTCGTGCCGCCAGGTCTCGGCGCGCAGCGCCCAGGACGCGGGGTCGTTGTCGGTGGGCATGGGCCACAGCACCGTGCGCAGGTCGTCGGCGGCGCAGATCTCCACCAGGCAGTGGAAGGGGTCCTGGCCGCGTTCGGCGGCGATGTCCTTGACGACCCGCCCCGTGAGGCCTTCGTTGGCGGCGCTGTAGGTGTCCCCGATGACGTACCGGCCGAAGTCGGCGAGCCGCCGGAAGACGCCCGCCTCCTTGCTGCGGGCGCGCCGCAGCAGTTCGGCGCGGACCTCCGGGTCGCGCAGCCGCTCGATCCGCTCGGGCACGGGCAGACCGAGGACCGGGCCCCACCCGGGGATCAGGTTGAGCGCGCAGAAGGTGCCGAGCGACATGTTCATGGGGGTGAGGATCGGCATGGTCAGGGCGACCACCCTGCCGCCGGCCTTGCGGGCCCGCTCGCTGGCCTCCAGCTGCCTCGGCACCCGCTCGGGGACGGCCGCGTCGATCGTGAGGACGTTCCAGTTCAGGGGGCGTCCCGCGACCGCGCTCATCTCCACGAAGAGGTCGATCTCGTCGTCGCTGAACTGGTTGAGGCAGCCCGCGACGATCGCCTCGATCTGGGTGCCCTCGTGCTCGCCCACGGCCCGCGACAGCGCGATCAGCTCGGCCGGCCGGGCGTGCCGGGACGCCACGGGCTTGCCGTCGCCGTCGCTGTGCGAGGACGACTGGGTGGTCGACAGCCCCCAGGCGCCCGCCTCCATCGCCTCGTGCAGCAGCCGGACCATGTCGGCGAGTTGCGCCTCGGTCGGCTGCCCGCCGATCGCGTCGGGCCCCATCACGTACCTGCGCAGCGCGCAGTGCCCCACCATGAACCCGGCGTTCACGGCGATCCGCCCGTCGAGGGCGTCCAGGTACTCGCCGAAGCCGTGCCAGCTCCAGGGCGCGCCCTCCTCCAGCGCGACCAGCGACATCCCCTCGACCTTGGACATCATCCGCCGCGTGTAGTCGGCGTCCTCGGGCCGGTCGGGGTGGAGCGGTGCCAGCGTGAACCCGCAGTTCCCGCCGGCGACCGTGGTCACCCCGTGGTTGAGGGAGGGGGTGGCGTACGGGTCCCAGAACAGCTGTGCGTCGTAGTGGGTGTGCGGGTCGACGAAGCCGGGGGCGAGGACGAGCCCCGCCGCGTCCTCGGAGGTACGGGCCTGTTCGGTGACGGTGCCGATGACGGCGATACGGCCGTCGCGCAGGCCGACGTCGGCGGTGTGGGCGGGGGCGCCGGTCCCGTCGACGACGGTCACGCCTTTGATGACATGGTCGAGCATGCCTCGCTCCTTCCGGGTGCCTGGTGAGGGGTGGGTGCCGCCCGTGCCGTCGGGGGCAGCCTCACCCGGCCGCCCGGAACCGTGACGTCCGGTGCACGGGGTCGGTGTCGATCTTCGGGATGACGTGCTCACCGACGAGCCGGATGGTCTGGAGGGTCTCCTCCTTGGGCACCCCCACCGGCAGTCCGAAGCTCAGCTGGTCCGCGCCGGCCTGCTCCCACCGCTTGCACTGGGTGAGCACCTCGTCCGGGTCCCCGCAGATCAGCAGTTCCTCGGCGATGAGCAGCTCGATGAACTCCTCGTCGTACGGCGGCAGCGTCTCGGGCCACACCGGGAACCCCTCGGGGCGGGGGAAGGTGTCGTGGTAGCGGAACACCAGCGACGGCAGGTAATGCAGGCCGCCGTCCACGGCGATCCGTACGGCCTCCTCGTGCGTCGGCGCGCAGATCGCCGTGGTGGTCACCATGACGTTGTCGTTGACGAAGTCGCCGACGGGTTCGGCGTCGACGACCGCGGTCTTGTACTGCTCCAGCACCCACTCCATGTCGGAGACCTTCTGCACGCTGAAACCGAGCACCCCGAGCCCCTTGCGCGCCGCCATGGCGTACGACGGCGGCGACCCGGCGGCGTACCACATCGCGGGGTGGGACTTCCCGTACGGCTTGGGCAGGACCTTGCGCGGCGGCAGCGACCAGTGCTTGCCCTGGAAGCCCGCGTACTCGTCCTGGAGCCACATCTTGGGGAACTCGGCGATGGTCTCCTCCCAGATCTCCTTGGTGAAGTTCATGTCGGTCACGCCGGGGATGAACCCGAGGATCTCGTGGGAGCCGGCGCCGCGGCCGCTGCCGAACTCGAAGCGCCCCTCGGAGAGGTGGTCGAGCATGGCGACCTTCTCGGCGACCTTCACCGGGTGGTTGACCTGGGCCAGCGGGTTGAAGATGCCGGAGCCGAGGTGGATCCGCTCGGTGGCGTGCGCGAGGTAGCCGAGGAAGACGTCGTTGGCGGACAGGTGCGAGTACTCCTCCAGGAAGTGGTGCTCGGAGGCCCAGGCGTACTTGAAGCCGGACCTGTCCGCCTGGATGACGTACTCGGTCTCCTCCATCAGCGCCTTGTGCTCCGCGAGGGGGTCGGTCTCGGCCCGCTTTCCCACGTATCCCTGTACAAAGAGCCCGAATTCCAAGGAGGTTCACCG
This sequence comes from Streptomyces sp. NPDC030183, assembly GCF_055573455.1. Lineage (NCBI taxonomy): Bacteria > Bacillati > Actinomycetota > Actinomycetes > Kitasatosporales > Streptomycetaceae > Streptomyces > Streptomyces sp. NPDC030183. The sequence continues at coordinate 99,849 of NZ_JBVIBK010000002.1, read as the reverse complement.
TCCCCACAGCCCGTGGCCGCGCCGGCGGCACAGCCGTTCCTGACAGTGCGTCAGATTCTGGTACGGCCGACTGTTCCACCGGCCCCGTGGAGCGTCAATAGCTGATGGGCCGTCAGCTGTGCCGCCGGCCGGGGTTCAGAGGAGGCTGACCCCGGCCAGCCATCCGCCGTCGACCACGAAGGGCTGGCCGGTGATGTACGACGAGTCCTCGCAGGACAGGAACAGCGCCAGGCGGGCCACCTCCTCGGGCCTGCCGATCCGCCCGAGCGGGATGCGCTTGCGGTAGAGCTTGTCGACGGCCTCGGCGGACACCCCCTCCCCCGGATCGGTCATCGCGGTGTCGACGGCGCCGGGACAGACGGCGTTGACCCGGATGCCCTTGCGGGCCAGCTCCAGCGCGGCGACCCGGGTCAGGCCGACGATGGCGTGCTTGGTGGCGGCATAGGCGCCCACGTACGCCATGCCGGTCAGGCCCGTGTAGGACGCGGTGTTGACGATGGTGCCGCCGCCGGCCGCCTCGATCTCGGGGGCCAGGGTCCTGATCCCGAGGAAGACGCCGACCTGGTTGACCTGCACGACCCGCATGAACTCGTCGAGGGAGGTGTCGACGAGGGCGTTGAAGCGCAGGACTCCGGCGTTGTTGACGAGCCCGTCGACCCGGCCGTACGCCTCCTTGGCGGCGGCCGCGGCGGCCGTCCAGTCCTCCTCGCGGCCCACATCCAGGTGGACGTAGAGGGCGCCGATCTCCTTGGCGAGGGCCTCGCCCTGGTCGTCGAGGACGTCGGCGACGACGACCCGGGCGCCTTCCTCCCGGAACAGCCGGGCCTCCTGCTCCCCCTGACCCCGTGCGGCGCCTGTGACGAGGACGACACGTCCGTCGAGCTTGCCCATGTGGACTCCCTTCGCGCGGCATTGGCCGAGGTCAGCGTACCGCTGAACTGACGAACCGTCAGGTCCGCACAGACCGCTTGCATATGCGACCCAAGTGACCAACGAGTAGGGATATTTGACTCTGTCGAGGGTCTTTGCAGACCCCAATAATCCTCCATCGGAAGGTAAAGCCACCCCCAAGGAGTGAACGCGAGATGGCGAAGAGGCGGCTCAAGAACAAGAAGGTCCGGTACGTCGCGATCGGGGCCTCACTCGTCACGGGCGCGGCCGTGGCCACCGTACTCCTTCCTTCGGCCAACGCCGCCGAGGAACTGACAGCCGACCAGATCATGAGAAAGTGCGAGAGGACGGCGGTACTGAACGGGAAGAAGCAGACCACCGCCGATTTCCGCGGCGGTCTCGGGGACGGCTTCGAGTCCGACACCTGTGATTTCGTCGAGACCAAATTCGAGACATTCGACGGCCCCACCGAGAAGGTGACCGTCGACTTCCCGAACTGCGAGCCGAACGCCACCGCGCCGGCGAAGGTGACGACCGAGTTCTCGAAGGCGATCGGCCAGGGTCAGGGCAAGTACACCGTGACCCAGCAGGGCGCGCTCGGCGGCCTCTTCGGCGCTCTCAGCGGCTCCTGGGTCAAGCACAAGGGCACCCTGGACATGACCGTCAGGACGGCCACGGCCAGCGAGTCCGAGCAGCGGGAAGTGCCCGTCGGCAAGGTCATGCACGTGACGTTCACGCCGAAGATCCAGCGCATGACCGGCGAATGGCGCGTGCACATCGACGCCAGGCCCGGCGGCTTCGCCACCAACCCCACGCCCGAGCAGAACCTCGTCGCCGAGGAGGTCGTCGAGGGCCCGGTGATCCTGGCGAGCGCCGCGGGCACGCCCGGACTCGCGGACGGCACCTCCAAGGTCGTACTGGAGGACTGCTGACCGGCACCGGCCGGTCCCCCGCACCCGATGACACCCCACGGGATCCCTCACCGCCTCCCCCCTCCCGACGGTGCTCCCCCCTCCCCGGGAACACCTCCCCACCAGCATTTTCCGCTCGATCACCCGTGCAGGAGACACCCATGACGAACACCGGGCGCCGCGGCAGCCACCGCGGCAAGAAGAAGCGCATCACCCTCGCGCTGGCCCCGATCGCCGCCCTCGGCCTGGCCGTCCCGCTGATGTACAGCGCGGGCGCGGCCACCCCCGACGAGGTGGCCACGGACTGTCGTACGGACTCGGACAAACTGGAGAACTGCGAGTTCGTCGATGTCCAGGTCAAGCGGGACAGCCTCGGCCCCAACGAGCGGGTCACCAGCGTGAGCGACAACTGCGGAAGCACCACAGCGGCGACCAAGTCCTTCAGCGGAACGGCCTCCGTGACCCGCGTCATCCAGCTCGAGGACGGCTTCAGCGTCGACGGGAGCACGAAGCTCGGGAACTCGTTCTTCGAGATCGGCGTGAAGTTCGTGTCGCAGGAGATCAACATCAAGCGCGACGACACCACGTCCTCGTTCTCCTTCACCCGGAGCGACACGGTGCAGCCGGACCACATCGCCTTCTTCATGTGGTCCCACAAGCGCACCGACGTGAGCGGGTTCCTGAAGGCCACGTACAAGGAGGAGCAGGACGGCCAGAAGGTCTTCTTCTCCCCCAGCGAGGGCGCGGCCACCGTGCACGTCTTCTACCCGCAATTGCTGAAGAGCGGCACCCCGGACGGCCGGCTGTGGCTGCGCAATGTGAAGTGCGGATCGCCTCAGGCCAACGGCGTCATCAACAGCGAGAACAGTGCCCGAGCCGAACCCGGATTCGGCCAGGGCGGCAACAACGTGACCGATGTCGAGGTATCGCTCTCGGATGTCTCCGTGCAATAGAGGGTGAGAAAAGAAAATGGCGGGAAAGCCGACCGGTGTGCCATTCGGCCACCGGTCGGCTTGGATCCGGGCGAGCCTCCGCGAACAAGCGGAGGCTCGTTCTCATCTGCGAAGGGGTGTGTTCACACGCGGACCGTGGGGGTCGCGCCCAGCCAGCGGAGGACCGCCTCCGTGCCGCCCCGGACATCGAGCTTGGCGTAGATGTTGCTGAGGTTGTTGCGGACGGTCTTCTCGCTCAGCCGCAGCCGCAGCCCGATCTCCTGGGCGCCGAGACCGGTGGAGAGGAGCTCCATGATCTGCCGCTCCCGGGGCGAGAGCAGCGACCGCAGCCGCTCCACCGCCTCCCCGCCGTCCGGCATCCGCTGGGCCGCGTCGCGGAGGGCGGCGCAGGCGACGGGCGAGAGATACGTGTGCCCGACGGTCGCGGCCATGACGGCCGAGGAGAGCATGCAGGCGCAGTAGTCGCCCTCGACCAGATAGCCGGCCCCGCCCCGGAACACCTCGACCACCGTGTCGGTGTCCCTGCGGGGCGTCACCACGATCACCGGCGCGTTCATGGCCCCCATCGCGTTCAGCAGTTCGGCCAAGGAGCCGGACGGGTCGGCGCAGCGCAGGACCACGGCGTCCGCGCCGGACGCGCGCAGGCCACGGTAGGGCGGGTCCACGGGCACCGCGCGCGTGACGTACGGATCGTCGGGCTCGGGCCAGTCGGCGTGGGGCCAGTCGCCCTCGGCGCAGGCGAGCGCGACGGTCAGCCCACGCGACTGGGCTGCGGAAACGGTGGTGCCGGGGTGCCGGGAAGTGAGGACGTGCCGGGGGGATCGCACTTCGCGTGTCCTTCCGCCGAAGCCATGACGTACGTACATACGCGGCTCGGGCGGTAGTTGTTCGAAGTTTCAATAAGAGATTGTCTGGCTGTCAGACAGGTTGCTCCCGCACGGCCGGTCACAGCAGCGGAGCCACTCGCTGCCCGAACTCGCCCATCTGGTCGATGAGTTCGGCGCGCCCGCGGCTGCGGAACCGCACCTGCACCTGGTCCACCCCCATCGCCGCGTAGGCCCGGAGCGACTCCGCGAGTGCCTCCGGTGAGCCGCTGAGCGTACGGCGGCCGACGTCCCACGTCGGCTCCCCCACGTACAGCGGCTCGGTGATCGCGCCGACCGTGAAGGGCCCCGTCGCCCCCGCCTCCTGCCGCAGTCGCCGCAGCCGGGCGATCTGTTCCGGCAGCCGGTCGCGCGGGTCGCCCTGCGGCAGCCAGCCGTCGCCACGGACGGCGGCCCGGCGGACGGCCGCCGGGGAGGAGCCGCCGACCCACAGCGGCACCCGTGGCTGCGCCGGGCGGGGCCGCTGGCCCAGGTCCTCGAAGTCGTACAGCTCGCCGTGGTGGGAGGGGAACTCGTCCGGGCCCAGCGAGGCCCGCAGCGCGTCGACGCACTCGTCCAGGACGGCACCCCGCCGCTCGAAGTCGACCCCCAGTGCCTCGAACTCCTCCCGTACGTGCCCCGCGCCCACCCCGAGGACCAGCCGGCCCCCGGAGAGGTGGTCGAGGGTGGCGTACTGCTTGGCCGTGACGAGCGGGTGGCGCAGGCCGACGACGGCGACATGACTGAGGAGGCGGACCCGTTCGGTGACCCCGGCGAGGAAGCCGAGCGTGGCGACCGGGTCGTACCAGACCGTGCTCATCGCGGGCGCCAGGCGGCGCGGGACGGCCACGTGGTCGCAGACCGCCACGTACGCGAACCCCGCCCGGTCGGCGGCCCGCGCGATCTCCGCCAGGTCCTCCGGTCCGGCGTCCGCCTCCCAGGGCTCGGCGTAGAGGGTGCTCTGCGACTGGACGGGCAGCTGCATCCCGTAGCGGAGGGAGGCGCCGGTCCCGTTCACCTCGTGCACCCCGTGCCGCCCGGTCCCCTTCACGCCGTGACTCCGGTCCCGTTCACACCGTGCTCCCCGGACCCGGCCACAGGCCGTCCTCCGTCAGTCCCAGCAGGTCGATCGCGTTCCGGCGGACGATCCGGTCGACGACGTCGGGGGCGAGGTGCCCCATCTGGGACTCGCCGACCTCCCGCGACTTGGGCCAGGTGGAGTCGGAGTGCGGGTAGTCCGTCTCGTACAGGACGTTGCCCACCCCGATGGCGTCGAGGTTGCGCAGCCCGAACGCGTCGTCGAAGAAGCAGCCGAAGACATGCTCGGCGAACAGCTCGGACGGCGGCCGGTGGACCTTGTCCGCGACGCCGCCCCAGCCGCGGTTCTCCTCCCACACCACGTCCGCCCGCTCCAGGATGTACGGGATCCACCCGATCTGTCCCTCGGCGTACATGACCTTGAGGTTCGGGAACCGCTCGAACTTGCCGCTCATCAGCCAGTCGACCATCGAGAAGCAGCAGTTGGCGAAGGTGATCGTGGAGCCGACGGCGGGCGGCGCGTCGGCGGACGTGGACGGCATCCGGCTGCTGGAGCCGATGTGCATCGCGATGACCGTGCCCGTCTCGTCGCAGGCGGCGAGGAAGGGGTCCCAGTCGTCGGTGTGGATGGAGGGCAGACCCAGATACGGCGGTATCTCGGAGAACGCGACGGCCCGCACCCCGCGCGCGGCGTTGCGGCGGACCTCGGCGGCGGCGAGTTCGGCGTCCCACAGGGGGATGAGGGTGAGCGGGATGAGCCGGCCCCGCGCCTTCGGCCCGCACCACTCCTCCACCATCCAGTCGTTGTACGCCCGCACCCCCAGCAGACCCAGCTCATGGTCCGCGGCCTCGGTGAAGGTCTGGCCGCAGAAGCGCGGGAAGGTCGGGAAGCAGACGGCGGACTGGACGTGGTTGACGTCCATGTCGGCGAGGCGCTGCTCCACGTCGTACGAGCCGGGGCGCATCTGCTCGTACGTGATGATCTCCAGCTTGATCTCGTCCCTGGAGTAGCCGACGGCGGTGTCGAGGCGGGTCAGGGGGCGGTGCAGGTCCTCGTACACCCACCAGTCGCCGATGGGGCCGTCGTCGCCGGGGGCGCCCATGACGGGCCGGAAGCGGCCGCCGAGGAAGGTCATCTCCTTCAGCGGCGCGCGCACGATGCGGGGGCCTGTGTCCCGGTACTTCTCCGGGAGCCGGTCCTGCCAGACGTTGGGGGGCTCCACCGTGTGGTCGTCGACGGAGATGATCTTCGGGAATACCGTCTCGCTCTCCATGGTCTCCATGTGCGCCACGGTAGCGCCGATCTGACGGATCGTCAGCTCCCGTGTCGGTCATTGCCCCGCGCCCGGAGAGTCGAGGAGAGGTTGTGTGGACCTGGTGACATCCCGCCCGGCTCCCTGTGATCGGGGTCTCGCACGGCTGACGTATCTGCCATGAACAAGGCAAACTGGCCTCGATATCAGGTGGCCTTGGGGGGCGTCGATGGGCGGTGAGTCGCGAGTGCCGGAGGCTGGTGAGACGCGGGTGCCGGAGCAGCGGAGTTCCGTGGAAGGGGGGATTCCGGTGCCGGCGCCCGGACCCGCGGATCCGGATCCGGACGGCCATACGACCCGGGCCCCGGCCGCCCGCACGGCCCCGGTACCCGACGGCCACGCGGCCCCGGAGCCGGAGGCCGGGACCGCCACGGGGCTCCGGTTCAGCGTGCTCGGACCCGTGCGCGCCTGGCGCGGCAGCGAGCCCCTCGCCACCGGCTCGCCGCAGCAACGAGCCCTGCTGGCCGCGCTGTTGCTGCGCGAGGGCCGTACCGCCACCGCGAGCGAACTGATCGACGCGCTCTGGGGCGACGACCCGCCCTCCCAGGCGCTGGCCGCCGTCCGCACCTACGCCTCCCGGCTGCGCAAGGCCCTCTCCCCGGACGTGCTGGTGAGCGAGTCCGGCGGCTACGCGATCCGCTCCCTGTCGGGCGGCGCGCTCGACCTCACCGTCGCCCAGGACCTCGCCGCGGACGCCGAGAAGGCCAAGAGCTCCGGGGACCTGTACCAGGCCCGCACACTGCTGAACAAGGCGCTCGGCCTGTGGGACGGCGAGGTCCTGGCGAGCGTCCCCGGGCCGTACGCCGAGACCCAGCGGGCCCGCCTCGACGAATGGCGGCTCCAACTGGTGGAGTCCCGGCTCGACATGGACCTGGAGCAGGGCTGCCACGCCGAGGCCGTGTCCGAGCTGACCGCCCTGACCGCCGCGCACCCGCTGCGGGAGCGGCTGCGCGAACTGCTCATGCTCGCCCTTTACCGCAGCGGCCGGCAGGCGGAGGCCCTCGCCGTCTACGCCGACACCCGCCGCCTGCTCGCCGACGAACTCGGCGTGGACCCGCGACCCGGCCTGCGCGAACTCCAGCAGCGCATCCTGCGGGCCGACCCGACGCTCGCCGAGCCCTCCGCCCCGCTCGCCGCCGAGCCCGCGGCGAGCGCCGTGCGCCCCGCACAGCTCCCCGCCACCGTGCCCGACTTCACGGGCCGGTCCGCCTTCGTCTCCGAGCTGAGCGAGGTGCTGTCGGCCGCGTCCGCCTCCGAGGGCCAGGTCATGGCCGTCTCCGCGCTCGCGGGCATCGGCGGCGTCGGCAAGACGACCCTCGCCGTGCACGTGGCCCACCAGGCCCGGCCGGCCTTTCCCGACGGGCAGCTCTACGTCGACCTCCAGGGCGCCGGTGCCCGGCCCGCCGACCCGGAGACCGTGCTCGGCTCGTTCCTGCGGGCCCTCGGCACCGCCGACTCGGCGATCCCCGACTCGCTTCAGGAGCGGGCCGCGCTCTACCGGTCCGTACTGGACGGCCGCCGGGTCCTGGTCCTCCTCGACAACGCTCGCGACGCCGCCCAGGTCCGGCCCCTGCTGCCCGGCACGGCGGGCTGTGCGGCCCTCGTCACCGCCCGGGTCCGCATGGTCGACCTGGCCGGGGCGCACCTCGTCGACCTCGACGTCATGTCCCCCGACGAGGCGCTCCAGCTGTTCACCCGGATCGTCGGCGAGGAACGGGTCGCCGCCGAGCGGGAGGCAGCCCTCGACGTCGTGGCCGCCTGCGGCTTCCTGCCGCTCGCCATCCGTATCGCCGCGTCCCGCCTCGCCGCGCGCAGGACCTGGACGGTGTCGGTGCTCGCGGCCAAGCTCGCCGACGAACGGCGGCGGCTGGACGAGCTCCAGGCCGGCGACCTGGCTGTGAAGGCCACCTTCGAACTGGGCTACGGCCAGCTGGAGCCGGCCCAGGCCCGCGCCTTCCGTCTGCTGGGCCTGGCCGACGGCCCGGACATCTCGCTCGCCGCCGCGGCCGCCGTACTGGACCTCCCCCCGGAGGACACCGAGGACCTGCTGGAGATCCTCGTCGACACCTCCCTCCTGGAGTCCGCGGCGCCCGGCCGCTACCGCTTCCACGACCTGGTCCGGCTCTACGCGCGTGCGTGCGCCGAACGGGACGAGCAGTCGCCGGGCGAGCGGGAGGCGGCCATGTCGCGCCTGCTGGACTTCTACCTGGCGACGGCGGCACGGGTGTACGCCATCGAGCGGCCGGGGGACCGCACGGTCGCCCACCTGGAGAAGAGCCGTTACCAGGGGCGGGAGTTCGCCTCCGCCTCGGACGCGCTGGACTGGCTGCACGCGGAGGCGGAACCCCTCCTCGCCTGCGTCCAGCAGTCCCTCGGCCCGGCCACCCTCCGCCGCGCCGTCGACCTGCTGCTGGCCACCATCGACCTGGCCGAGTCCGGGGCCGGTTCCCGCCGCTACGAGCTGACGGCACTCGCCGCCCGCGACGCCGCCGCCCGGCTCGGCGACGCGCGCGCCGAGACCAGGGCCCGCATCACCCTGGCCCAGGTCCTCAGCCAGGCGGGCCGGTTCGACGAGGCGGAACGTGAGGCCCGGCGCGCCGACCGCGTCAACGAAACCGCCGACGACCCCTGGACGAGCGGCACCGCCCCCAACCAGCTGGGCATCATCGCCAACTGCACCGCCCGCTTCCCGGACGCCGAGGCGTTCCTGCTCAGAGCCATCGAGGCGTTCCAGGCCGACGGCAACAAGCCCGGCGAGGCCAGCGCCGTCTGCAACCTGTCCCGTTCCCTCGCCTCGATGGGCCGCACCGCCCAGGCCGTCGAACTCGCCCAGCGGGGCGTGGAGATCTACGACGAGCTGGGCCTCTCCGTACGCCTCGCGAACGCCCGCTACGCCTCGGGCACGGTACTCACCCAGGCGGGCCGCCTCCCCGAGGCCCTGGAGCAGCTCGACGCGGCCCTCCAGCTCTTCACCGAGAGCCGTCAGCGTCTCTGGGAGGGCACGACCCACTTCCGCATCGCCCAGGTCGACCTCGCCGCCCACCGCCCCGCGCAGGCGGCCCAGCGCGCCGAACAGGCCCTGGCCACCGGCTGCATCGGCGGCGACTGGATGCGGGCCAACGCCCTCACCCTGCTCGGCAAGGCCCTCCTGGCCCTCGGCCAGACGGACCGCGCCCGCGCCTGCTGGTCCGATGCCCTCACCCTCTACGAGGACTCGCGCTCCCCGGAGGCCGCCGAGGTGCGCGACCTGCTGCGCCCGCTGGCGGCGGCATGACGGGGTCCGGTCCTCCGGGGTCGTTCATCGAACGTTTATGGCGCCCTGCCACTGTGAAAGCAGTCGATCCGTCGTGTCGGGGGGCAGACGGGTCTCTCCGGCCTCACGGCTACCCTGAGGCCGCCTGGAACGCTCGTTCGGCGACGCCTGTCGGGGGAGCCGCCGAACGGGCGTTCCTCCCGAATGCAGTGTTCACTTGTGGGGAGTTCGAGCTATGAGCGAAGAGAAGAAGCAGGACCCGGAGATCGTCACGCTGGACCAGCACACCCCGGCCCCGCCGAGCATCGATCCGGAGCCCAGGAAGCTCGACCAGCACACCCCTGCCCCGCCGGCCGACCCGGAGATCACCACGCTCGACCAGCACACCCCTGCCCCGCCGGCGCTCAACCTCGGCGGCGACAAGTAGGACCACGGAGGACTTCCATCCCGACGGGGATCGGCCGCGGTGGCGCGGAGGGGGAGCCACCGCGGCCGAGTCGTGTGCGGGGCGGACATCGGGGGGGCGGGCGGCGGTCGGGGGCCGCTGCCCGCCGGGGGCCGGGGCGGATCAGATCGCCCGGCACCGGGCCCGGAGTTCGCCCTTCACCACCTTGCCGCTCGCGTTCCGCGGCAGGGCGCCGACGAACTCGACCGTCCTCGGCACCTTGTAGTTGGCCATCTCACGGCGTGACCAGGCGATCAGGTCGTCCGCCGTCAGCAGAGCGCCCGGCCTGCGGACGACGAACGCCTTGCCGACCTCCCCGAGGCGGGCGTCGGGGACGCCGATGACGGCGACGTCGGCGACGTCCGGGTGGAGGCCGAGAAGCTGCTCTATCTCGGCGGGGTAGGCGTTGAAGCCGCCCACGATGAACATGTCCTTGATCCGGTCGGTGATGCGGAGGTTGCCCGCCTCGTCCAGCACGCCGACGTCGCCCGTGTGCAGCCAGCCGTCGTCCGTGACGGCGCGGGCGGTCTCGCCGGGGTCCTCGAAGTAGCCGCGCATGACGTTGAAGCCGCGGACCAGGACCTCCCCGGGGGAGCCGGGCGGCAGCGGGGCGCCCGAGGGGTCCACGACCCTGACCTCGGTGCCGGGGACCGCCCGTCCGGAGGTCGAGGCGATCACCGAGGGCTCGTCGCCGCGCCGGCACATGGTGACGATCCCGCTCGCCTCCGACAGCCCGTACGCGGTGAGGACGGTGTCGACGCGCAGTTCCGTGCGCAGCCGTTCGACGAGCCGCAGCGGCACCACCGCCGCGCCGGTGACGACGAGGCGGAGGGCGGAGAGGTCGTAGTCGTCGCGGTCGGGGTGGTCCAGGAGCGACTGGTGCAGGGTCGGCGGGCCGGGGAGGACGGAGACGCGTTCGGCGGCCACGTTGGCCATGGCCGTCCGCACGTTGAACACGGGCTGCGGGATCATCGTCGCGCCCCGCATGAGGCAGGCGATCACACCGGCCTTGTAGCCGAAGGTGTGGAAGAAGGGGTTGACGATCAGATAGCGGTCGCCCCGGCGGAGCCCGGCGAGCCGGCACCACACCTCGTAGGCGCGCAGGGTCTGCGCGTGGGTGATGACGGCGCCCTTGGGGCGGCCGGTCGTGCCGGAGGTGAAGATGATGTCGGACGGTGCGTCGCCGTCCAGTGCCGCCGCCCGCGCCCGTACCGTCGCGGCCGGGATGCCGTCGCCGCCGGCGAGGAAGTCCTTCCAGGTACGGAAGTCGGTGGGCGCGTCGTCGGCGAGGACGACGACCTGTTCCAGGTGCGGGAGGCCGGGCAGCGGTCCGCCGCCCACCACCGACGGACCCGCCGCCCGCCGCAGCACCCCCTGCCCGGCCGCCCGCCGCAGCGACGCCACGTAGGAGGTGCCGAGGAACGTGCCGGTGACGAAGAGGAGTTTCGCCCGGCTGCGGGCCAGGACGTCCGCGGTCTCGGTGCCCTTGAACCGGGTGTTCAGCGGGACGAGCACCGCCCCGGCGCAGACGGCGCCGAGCGCGGCGGTGATCCAGTCCAGGGAGTTGGGCGCCCAGATGCCCACCCGGTCGCCGGGTCGCACCCCGGCGGCGACGCACGCGGCCGCCGCCCGTTCGACGCGGGCGCCGAGTTCGGCGTACGACACCCGTGTCCGCCCCTCGACGACCGCCTCGGTCCCGCCGTACCGCTCGGCGGCGGCGCGGACCAGTCCCGGGATGGTCCCCCACTCCAGGTCACCGCGTGCCTCCGCGTCGCCGCGTCCTTCCGAGTCACCGCGCACAGCCCGCCTCCGTACCCGAAATCCCTGTAGCTGACTGACCGTCAGATTAGCTGTACGCTGACGGACTGTCAGCAGCGAGCGACGCCCCGGTGCGGAGGTGTGCCCCATGGCTCCCATGGCCGTGCTCAAGGACGCGACAGCGATCGTCGGCATCGGCCAGACCCCCTTCGCCAAACACCTCCCGGAGACCGAACGGGCGTTGGCGTGCCGGGCGATCCTCGCGGCGCTGGACGACGCCGGGATCGCGCCGGACGAGGTCGACGCGCTCGCCTCGTACACGATGGAGGAGACGGACGAGGTCGAGGTGGCCAAGGCCCTCGGCCTCGGTGACCTCACCTTCTTCAGCAAGGTCGGTTACGGCGGCGGCGGTTCGTGCGCCACGGTCGCGCACCTGGCTGCCGCGATCGCCACCGGTCAGGCCACGGTCGGCGTCGCCTGGCGGTCCCGCAAACGCGGCTCGGGCCCCCGCCCGTGGAAGAACACCACGGTCCAACTGCCCACCCCCGCCCAGTGGACGAGACCCTTCGGGCTGCTGCGGCCCGCCGACGAGATAGCCATGCTGGCCCGCCGCCACATGCACGAGTACGGCACCACCCGCGACCACCTCTTCAACGTCGCCCTGGCCTGCCGCAACCGGGCCAACCAGAACCCGGCCGCGATCATGTACGACCGTCCGCTGACCCGCGAGATGTACATGACCTCCCGGTGGATCAGCGAGCCCCTGTGCCTCTTCGACAACTGCCTGGAGACCGACGGCGCGCTGGCGTGCGTCCTCGTCTCCGCCGAGCGCGCCCGCGACTGCCGCCGGACCCCCGTCTACGTCCACTCCGCCGCCCAGGGCCTGCCCGCCCAGCACCACGGCATGGTCAACTACTGGAACGACGACCCGCTGACCGGCCCCGCCTGGACCGCCGCCCGGCATCTGTGGAAGCACGCGGACCTCACCCCGGACGACATCGACGTGGCCCAGATCTACGACGCGTTCACCGCCCTCATCCCCCTCTCCCTGGAGGGCTACGGCTTCTGCGCCCGCGGCGAGGGCGGCGCCTTCACCGAGGGCGGCGCCCTGGAGATCGGCGGCCGGCTCCCCCTCAACACCTCCGGGGGCGGCCTCAGCGAGGCGTATGTGCACGGGTTCAACCTGATCACCGAGGGCGTACGGCAGTTGCGCGGCACGAGTACCGCCCAGGTGCCCGGCGCGGCGACCTGCCTGGTGACGGCGGGCGAGGGCGTACCGACCTCGGCCCTGCTGCTGCGCAACTGAGCCAGTCGACAAGGACGCAGGACGAGCGAGGGAGACGAAGGCATGCTGACACCGGTCGTGGACGTCGACGGCGCCCCGTTCTGGGAGTACGCCGCCCGCGGCGAGCTGCGGGTCCAGTCCTGCGCCGACTGCGGCGAGCCGCGCTTCCCGCCCCGGCCCTGCTGCCCGCACTGCCGGTCCTTCACCGTCGAGTGGCGGCCCGTGAGCGGCCGGGGCCGCATCTGGTCGTACGTGTTCCCGCACCCGCCGCTGCTCCCCGACTACGCCGAGCAGGCCCCCTACAACGTGATCCTCGTCGAGCTGGCCGACGCCCCGCGCATCCGGCTCGTCGGCAACCTGGTCAGCGAGCCGGGGGCCCGCCTGGACTCCGTGCCCGCCGACCGCATCCGCATCGGGGCGCGCGTGCAGGCCGTATTCACCCCGGAGGGCCTGCCCCAGTGGGTTCTGGAGCGGCCGTGACCGTGCGCCTGACCACCGACAAGGACACGGGCGTCGCGCTGCTGACCCTGGACCGCCCGGAGAGGCTCAACGCGATCGACACGGACATGGCGGAGCAACTGAGCATGCGCTGGCGGGAGTTGCGGTTCGACGACACCGTGCGGGCGGTCGTCGTCACCGGAGCGGGCGGGCGGGCCTTCTGCACGGGCCTCGACCGCGACACGGCGGCCGAGGTGCCGCAGCCGAGCTCCCCCTACGCGATCGACGATCCGCTGCTGTCGGTCGGCCCGAAGGCGAACGACTTCTGGAAGCCGGTGATCGCGGCCGTCGACGGCATGGCCTGCGGGGGCGCGTTCTATCTGCTGGGCGAGGCGGAGTTCGTGATCGCGGGCTCGACGGCCACCTTCTTCGATCCGCACACCGCGTACGGCATGGTCAGCGCCTTCGAGTCGATCCTCATGGCCCAGCGGATGCCGTTCGGGGAGGCGGCCCGCATGGCGCTGATGGGCACCGCCGAGCGGATGTCGGCCCGCCGGGCGTACGAGGTGGGGCTGGTGTCGGAGGTGACGGAACCGGGGCAGGCGGTGGCGGCGGCCGTGCGGTGCGCGGAGGTCGTCGCCGGGTACCCGACGGAGGCCGTACAGGGCACGGTACGGGCCTGCTGGGCGGCCCGGGAGGCGGCGCGGACGCACGCCCTCGCGTACGCGCCGCACCTGATCTCGCTGGGCAACCTGCCCGCCGACCGGCAGTCCGAGCTGTTCGCCGGACGCCGACCGGGCGGGTTCCGGGTGCGGTGAGCCCCGGGCGGGGCGGCCCAGAAGGAGGGCTCAGAAGGAGGAGCGCTCCAGGTCGGTCAGCTTGCAGCTGCCGCCGCTCGCGCCGCCGTCCTCGACCGCGCCGGCGGGCGCCTTCACGTCGATGGTGGCGGACTCGCCCGGCGGCACCGAGGGGATGAGGTTGTCCTCGGCGGTGTGCAGGACACTGCCGCTCGCGTCCGTGAACTCCAGGTCGAACGTGTAGGAGTACGTGGCGCTGGAGCTGCTGTTGGTGGCGCGGACGCGGGAGACGAGACCGTTGTCGTAGGTGCAGGTCTCGATCTTCAGGTCCCTCGCGGCGCCGCGCTTGGAGCTCGACGAGCCGCCCGTCCCCAGGGTGGTGCTGCCGCCCGAGGTGGACGAGGAACCGCTGTCGGAGCCGCCGGAGGTGCTGGAGCCGCCGCTGGAGCTGGACGAGCTGGACGAGGACGAGCCGCCCGAGCAGCCTCCGCCGCCGGAGCCGCGGGCTCCGGTGAGGGCGATGACGGCGATACCGAAGACGGCGACGGCACGGATGTGACGGGACTTCACGTGTTCAACCCCCGTTGAAACGTTGCGAAATGAGCGCCCAAATGGCGAAACGCCAGCACATTGCTGGCAGGTGCACGCCACGATAGCAGCGATTGGCCCACGGCTTTCGGGGCAAGCGGTTGCCCTCCGGGGACGGGGGCGGCGACGCGTTGCGCCGACCGCCGGGCTCGATGTCGGCCCAGTGGGCCCGATCGTAGACGAGGGCCGACGAGCCGCCCGCACACGCACTTCGACAGGGCGGGGAGCGAACGCCCAGGGCGGCGCCCCTTGGACGCCATTTCAGGTCGCCGGCGGTGAGGGGGATCTTCGCGGCAACCTTTTCGGGCTCTCGGACCACTCAGCGTTGTCCGGCCAAGCGGTCCGGTCAGATGCAACGGCTGAAAGCGAGAGCACAGGCATGTCCCAGGAACGAGAGCACAGACATGTCCCAGGCCCACCCACGTCACCCGTGGCGTCCCGCGTCGGCGGCCGTCGTGCCGACGGCGGCGCGCGCGGTGATCGCCCGAGGCATCGTGGCCGTCGGTTGCTCGCGCGTCGGGGTCTCTGGGCGGGTCTCGCCACGGTGGTCGTGGCCGGCTCGGCTGTCGTGGTCAACCAGGCTTCGGCGGAGCAGGAAACCCTGAATCTGAAGAAGTGGTACGTCCTGGTCAACCGCAACAGCGGCAAGGCGCTGGACAACCGCGCCGTGGCCACGAAGGACGGCGCGAAGCTGGAGCAGTGGAGCCGTAAAGGTGGGGCCAACCAGCAGTGGCGGTTCATCGAATCGGGGGACGGGTACTACCGGCTGCAGAACCGCAACTCCGGCAAGGTGCTGGACGACTTCGGCTGGTCGAAGGCCGCCGGCTCCGCCATCGTGCAGTGGAAGGACCTGAACAGCACCAACCAGCAGTTCAAACTGGCCAAGTCGTCGGACGGCCACGTGCGTCTGGTCAATCGCTTCAGCGGCATGGTCGTGGGTGTCGAGAACGCCACCAAGGCCAACGGGGGCGACATCGTCCAGAAGCGCGACCGGGGCCGCGCCAACCAGCAGTGGAAGCTCGTCGCGGCCGGTAACGTCGCCGGCGGCACCGGGAACCCGGGGAACTCCGGCAGCACGCCCACGCCCGGCGGCAGCGCTCCGGCGAGCCCGGCCCCCAGCGGTACCCACCCGTCGTCGCCGACGTCCCCACCCCCCGCCAACGGCAGCTCGACGACACGTTTCATGGGCAGCGACAAGGTGTTCATCGGCGGTTCGATGACTGACGCCTCGGCGAACGCCGCGCCGTTCGACGTGCGCTACGCCTACATACACAGCCGGCCCGCGCCCTCGTCGGCCGCCTATACGGCATCGCGCTGCAAGGAGGAGTGGTCGGCCTGGTGGGGCTGCTGGGGCGGCACCAGCACGGCGCCCGGAAACCAGGTGACCTGGCAGGACAGCGTGGCGGCCAAGGCGACCTACGAGGGCAAGTCGCGACCGCAGAAGTACCTGTGGACCTGGTACTCGTTGCGCGACCTCGGGGACATGGCAGGCGAGGGTGACGGCCCGGGCGAGGTCAAGGTCATCAACAGGCGTGACCTGCTCACCATGTACCTGAACGACTACCGGTTCTTCCTCCAGAAGATCGGCAAGTCCCACGACATGATCGACCTGGAGCCCGACTTCTGGGGCTTCGCCCGGTCGCTCGGCAATCTGCACCAGGTTCCCTCGCAGGTCTCGCGCGCCAACCCGACGGACTGCGGATCGCAGGAGAACAGCGCCGCCGGACTCGCCCAGTGCCTGATTCACATGGCGCACAAGTACGCGCCGAACGCCGCCGTGGGGCTGCACCTTTCCTGCTTCGACTGGGAGACCGACGTCCAGAAGTGCGTCAAGGACTACGCGGACCTCGGGGCGAAGAACGCCGACTTCCTGGTCACCGACGTGTCGGACCGCGACGCGGGCTGGTACGCGCAGCCGGCCCACGGCAGCCGTGACACGTTCTGGACCGACAAGAAGGCCGCCGCCTCGCTGAAGTTCTGGAAGACGATGGCCGAGTCCGTGGGCAAGCCGGTGGTCCTGTGGCAGATCCCCGTGGGCAACATGGCGCAGAACAACACGCCCGGCCACTTCAAGGACGACAAGGTGGACTGGCTCTTCGCCCACATGGACCAGGTGGCGAACGCCCACATCGCCGGCCTCCTGTTCGGTGCCGGGTGGACGGAGCAGACGACGCCCGAGTCCGACGGCGGAAACCTGATCCGCAAGACGATCGCGTATCGCAAATCCGGTGGTACGCCACTCAAGTAGCTGAAGCCGAGGAACGCACCCCCGTCTCTTCGATGGGGGTGCGTTTCGTCGCCTTCCTCGGGCCGAGGGCTTACGAGTTGGGGCGTGACAGCCGGTCATCCGACCGCATCACCGTCGAACACGCCCTCGCCGACCACAAACGCTGGAAGCGCGCAGCAGCCATCACCCCTGACTGCCGCGAGATCACACCAAGTGACATGGCTCCTCAGAACATGGTGTTGTCGTTCGCCGAGGTCTCCGGCACGTTCTGGATCACGTCCCAGTGCTCGACGATCTTGCCGCCGCGGACCCTGAAGAGATCGATGACCGCCTGACCCCGCTCCCCCGGCACGTTCACATAGTGGCTGTGGACGGCCACGAGGTCACCCTCGGCGATGACCCGCTTCGGGTCCACTTTCAGCTGCGGGAACTGCCTGAAGTACGCGCCCAGGCCCGCCTTCACGCCCTCCACACCATCGGCGATGTCCGGGTTGTGCTGGTGGTACTCCGGACCCCAGTACTTGTCGATGGCGGACAGGTCCTTGTCCACCAGCAGGCGATCAAAGGCCCTGGCGACCAGCTTCTTGTTGTACGCGGTGAGCCATCGGGGGCCCGGCCGCTCGGTGCGCGGCCAACTCTCCGTGGAGAACATGTCGTTGCCGTTGGCCGTCGTCTCCGGGACCTCCTGGCCGACGTCCCAGTGTTCGGCGATCCTCCCGCCCTGGAAGCGGAAGATGTCGAAGACGGCGGTGCCGCGGGTGCCGGGGACCAGGACGACGTTGGAGTGCACGAGCACCATGCTGCCCTCGGAGGTCACCCGCTTGACGTCGTACTCGGCGTCCGGGAACTGCTGGGCGATGGCGGTGCCGAGGTTCTTCAGCGCCTCGGCGCCGTCGGGGGCGAGGGGGTTGTGCTGGATGTAGTCGGGCCGTACGTAACGGTCCACGACCTGCGTGTCGCCCTCCTCGAACACACCCTTGAGGACGCGGACGGCGACGGACTTCTGATGGCCGAGGCGAGCGGCGTCGCCGTGACCGGCGTGCTGGACGGAAGCCGGCGGAGCCGCCGCCACGGCGGGCACGGCGGCGAGGGGCGAGGCGAGTGCGACGGCCGCGAGCGCGGCGACGAGGGTCCGACGGGCAGACATGGTGGGGGACACGATGCTCCGATCTCCAAGAAGCTTGAGAGTTCAAGCTTGAATGCCCTCCAAAGGAAAGCACTAACTATCAGTTAGTGCAATCCTGTCGAGGTCTCCGAGTGGAGGCCCGCCCTCGTAGACTGCGCGGCCATGACACAACGATGGCCCTTCATCCACCACGTCACCTTCATCGCCTCGGACCTGGAGGCGAGCACCCGCTTCTACACCGCCGCGCTCAAGCCCCTCGGTGTGGTCGGGGAAGCGGCTGACGGCGGGGCGGAGTTCTGGGAGGAGGAGCTGGACACTCCTTCCTTCGGCCTGTACGCGGCGGGCGACGCGACGGTGACCCGGGGCGCGCACATCGCGTTCACCGCACGCGACCGGGCCGCGGTGGACGCCTTCTACGAGGCGGCCCTGGCCGCCGGCGGCACGTCCCGGCACAAGCCCCGGCTCTGGCCCGAGTACCGCGCGTACTGCGCTTTCGTGGACGACCCGGACGGCAACAACGTGGAAGCGGTGTTCAAGGAACAGGCGTAGTCGGGCACGGAGTCGGGGGATGGGTGGCGGGGGTGGGGGGTGGGGGAACGGCAAGATACCTCCAGTCCCGAGCCGGCTGCCGGGGCCTGTGCGACCCACCCCCCATGGCCGCGAGTCCCTCACGATCTCCGTCCGGCCCATCACGTCGCACCGTACCCCTGGCCACTGACAACGGGGCCGTGTCCGCCACCGAGCGGGTCAGGGCATCGGGGACGGCGCATAGTGGTGGGCAAGACTGGTGGCGAGGTCGCCGAGGTGGGCCCTGGCTTCGGCGGGGCCGTGCACGGTGACGGCGCTCCCGAACGGCAGCAGTTCCCGCACGTCCTCCAGACGAAGGAAGCGGATCGTCACCTTGTGGCCGGCGGCGGACCGGGCGGTGGCGGCCGTGTCTTCACGGTCGTCCCGGACGAGCCGTCGGCCGAGGATCCGTCGCGCTCGCTGGATCTGGGCCTGGTCGATGGTGGCGCTGACCTCTATCGCGTGGCTGTGTTCCCACTGATCGATGAGCCACCGCAGGATCATCAACGGGGTCCTGCACCGGAACCGGACTGGGGTGCCGTGGCGGGATCTGCCCGCGCGGTTCGGTAAGTGGAAGACCGTGTACGAGAGGCACAGACGCTGGTCGGCGGACGGCACGTGGGACAAGATCTACGCGGCCGTCCTGGCTGACGCTGATGCCCAGGGCCGCGTCGACTGGTCCATGGTGAGCGTGGACTCCACCACCTGCCGGGCCCACCAGCACGCCGCCGGAGCACGCAAGAAACCACCGCGGGTGCCGGGACGACAAGGCCTATTCCCCACGGCGTAACCGCCGATACCTGCGCAGACGGCAGATCAAGCACACCATCCCCGAGCCGAAGAACCAGCGGGCCAACCGCCAACGCCGCGGCAGCAAGGGCGGACGGCCCACTGGCTTCGACAAAACGATCTACAAGCGCAGAAACGAAGTCGAGCGCACGATCAACGCCCTCAAGAACTTCCGGGCCGTTGCCACGAGGTTCGACAAGCGTGTCCACGTCTTCCAGGGCACCGTGACCGTCGCAGCGATCCGGCTCTGGCTCCGGGGGTAGATCCATTATCCCGGTGCGGCGAGGCGCCTGTCACCGTTCTCCGGAATGATCTTTACATCCGATTTGCACCTCTAGGCTTGCGGGCGGACACAAAGCACGGATCTGACCTGGGAGTTGAGAGTGGCGCACGACGTTGCCGCACTGACAGCGGAACTCACGGATATGGCTGCGGCCGATCACCAGTTGGCAGTCCGCGCGAACAGCGACGACCCCGCCGAGCAGCTGGCCTGGCGGCGGTTGACCGCCCGGCACGGTGACCGGCTCAACGAGATCATGGACGAGTACGGCTGGCCGACGGCGGAACTGGTCGGTGTGGAGGCCGCACGCGCGGCATGGCTGATCGCTCAGCACGCCGACCGGCAGCTCGACGTTCAGCGTCGTGCCCTCCAGTTGATGCAGCAGGCGGTGTCGGCAGGCTCGGCCAGCCCGCGCGAGCTGGCCTTTCTGCGCGACCGCACGCTGGTCAATGAGGGCCGCAAGCAGGTCTACGGCACTCAGATTGCCGGCGTGAAAGACGGGGCGCCGGTTCCGTGGCCCTGTGAAGAGCCCGAGCGCATGGACGAACTCCGTGCGGAAGTCGGCATCGAGCCCTTCGACGAGTACGTCGCCCAGTTCTCCATGGCCTGACGCCCTCTTCCCGGTCGCGTCCGGTGGATCACTGCCCGGGCTCACCTGCCGCGCTGGCAATGATCCGCCGGACAGGCCCTAGCCGAACACACCGCGCTTGGCCCCGTCGAGGAAGGCGCGCCAGCCATCGGGGCCGAGGTGGAGGAGAGGTCCGCAGGGGTTCTTGCTGTCGCGGAGGGCACGGCCGCCGGTCGAGAGGAGGGCGACTTCAACACACTCGCCCTGTGACGTGGAATACGACGACTTTTCGAAGGAGCCTATGAGTTCAGGGGTCACGATGCGTCGTCCTTGAGTCTCTGTAGTGCGCGCCGAATGAGCTGCGCGCTCGCATCCGGGGCCAGCGCTGCCGATCGTAGTTGGTCGAAGGCGAGGGTGTAAGCGGCGAGATCCTCGGACGCCTCAAGGATCGAGGTGCCCCGCACATTGTCCAACGTCACGGCCTCCACGACTGGTTCGTCGTCAAAACTGAAGGAGGCGAACGAGGGAATCTCACCAGCGACCGTTCCCGCGCCCACGGGAAGAACCTGAACGGTCACGTTCTTCCTCTTCGCGACCTCAAGGATTCGTTCGAGTTGCTGGCGGTGATGGGCGACGCCCACCAGTGGGTGGAGGATCACGGGCTCCCAGAGGATGGCCGTGTATGCCGCCCCGCCCTCGTCGATTTTGGCCTGCCTCGCTTCACGCACCTTGACCAGTTGGGCCACGAGATCTTGAGCGATGTAGTTCGGCCCGGCCGTGATGACAGACTCCGCATAGGCGGGCGTCTGGAGCAGGCCCGGCACCAACACCTGCGCCCAGACGCGGATGTGCGTCGCGTCGTCCTCCAGGGAGATGTAGTCCAGGTAGTTCGGCCGCAGGTGCTCCGCATGCTCCAACCACCAGCCGCGATGCTTTGACCGCTTCGCCAAGTCCTCCAGCTTGGCGAGGACTTCGGGGTCGTCCACGCCGTACGCACTCAGCAGCACCCGGATCTCGACGATGCGCGCGTTCACGTGCCCGCTCTCAATGCGGCTGATTCGCGTCTGGTGCACCCCGAGCAGGTCCGCCGCCTGCGGTTGGTCGAGCTTGGCGGCCTGCCTGTACCTCTTCAGCGCGGCGCCAAGTCGCCTACTGCGCACGGTCGGCCGTCCCCCTGCGGGCATTGCTTCCCCTCTCCGGCGAGGTCCCAGAAACCCCCACTCTAGAGCGGCACCAACACACAGCAACAGCAGCTTCAGCATGTATGCCATTCATCGGGTTGCCGAACAGCACCGCTCACCTTTAGCCTCAGCGTGAGCGCACCACCACCCTGCGCTACTTGACTGCACGTCAGGGGGTCTTCTCGCCATGCCCGCACTCGCCCCACGCCCCGCCCACCCGCGCCGCGACTCCTTCCGCATCCCCAAGCGCAGACGGCACGTTCCCGAGGCTCGGGCCGAGGTGCGGCGGATCCTCAAGGACTGGGCGGTCGGTGGTGAACTCGCCGACGACATCGCCACCGTGGCCACGGAACTCGTCGCCAACGCCGTACGGCACTGCCGGGTGCCCCTCGCCGAGATCGAGGTGACCCTCTCGATCCGGGGCCGCGGCCTGCTCGTCGAGGTGGCGGACCCGGACCGCGGGCGGCTCCCGACGCCGCGCACGGAACCCGGCCCGGAGGGCGACGGCGGGCTCGGACTCGTGCTCGTCGCCGCGCTCGCGGAGCGGTGGGGGTGCGAGGCGCGGCCGTTCACCAAGTGCGTGTGGGCCTACTTCCTCCTGCCGGGGGAGTCCGGGTGCGACAAGTAACCGTCCCGCCGCTCAGCCCCGAACGTGGCCGATGGCGCCGCTGGGCCGCACGCTCGGCACGGCACCGCGCCGCACACGGCCGATGGTTGCCGCCGCTCCCCCGCGAACCGTGCTGGGAGCCGGCGCGTCCACACATGAATGTGCGCGCCGAGGAGTCGGTGTGCGCCGAGCGGGATCTCGTACGGCCGTACGTCGCGGCCTACTTGAGGGAGGAGCGGCCGAGATGGGCATGAGCGAGGGAGGGGCGGCGGCGCCCGGGGAGCCGGACCCGGTCAGGGCCACCTTCCACGCGTGGCTGGACCACGTCCTCGTCTGCGACGACGGCTGCCGCGTCCCGGCACGCCACTGCTACCACTCGGCCCTGCTGGGCGACCGCCACCGCGAGGCCGTGAGAGCCGCGCGTCCCCGGCGCTGAAACGAGGACCGGGAGGCACGGGGCGCAGCCCACGCTCCTCAGGGGCGCGGCGAAGTGATGCGCCCCCACCCGCAGCCGCCGGACCACCCGCACCCCCGAGCCACCAGGCACCCGCACCCGGCCCGCACTCAGCTGGTGCGGGCCGTCCCCGTTCCCTTCTCCGCGTCCAGCGCGTACACGCAGCGGTCCTTGCTGCACGCGTACACCACGCCGTCCTTGACGACCGGGGAGCCGGTGATCTCCCCGCCCGTCGCGAGCTTCCACCGCAGGCGTCCGTCGTCCGCCTTCAGCGTGTAGAGGAGGTGGTCGGTGGAGCCGAAGTGGATACGGCCCTCCGCCACCGACGGGGCGCCGACGATCTCGCCGCCCGCCTGGAAGCGCCACTTCGGCGTGCCCGTGACCGCGTCGAGGGTGTAGAGCCCCTTGCCGCTGCCGACGTGGACGTGCCCGGCGGCGACCAGGACCGGCTCCAGGGAGGAGCGGGACTCCGTCGCGATGCGCCAGCGGTCGCGGCCGTCGGTCGCGTCGAGGGCGTAGACCGTGCCGAGGTAGTCGGCCAGGTAGATGCCGCCGCCCGTCACCGCCGGGCCCGGCGCGAACGTCGGCGCGGACAGGAACACCGCCGGCGCCTCGAAGTGCCAGCGGACGTGACCGCTCGCCACGTCGATGGCGAGGACCCGGCTGCCGGCGGAGACGTACACATAGCCGTCCGCCGCCGGGGTCAGCCGGACGGGGACACCGCCGCAGGACGCCGCGTCGCCGATGGGGTACGACCAGCGCTCGTCGCCCGTACGGGCCTCCAGGGCGCGCAGCCGGGCGTCCTTCCACACGTACACCGTGCCGTCGTGGACGAGCGGCCCGGCCTCGGGGGACTCGAAGTCGGTCTGGGTGCCGGTGATCTCCCAGAGCTTGTGCCCGTTCGAGGCTTCCCAGCCCTGGACGCCGCCGCCCCGGGTGGCGGTGACGACGGTGCCCCGGTCGGCCTTCAGCGAGTACACCCACGCGTCGGTGGACAGCCGCCACAGGTCGGCGCCCTCCCGCGCGTCGAGCGCGAAGAGCGTGGGACCGTCGGAGGCGTGGATACGGCCGTCCGCGACCGCCATCGACCAGGCGACGTCACGGGTCTTGAAGCGGCGCCGCCCGGTGGCCACGTCCAGGGCGTGCACCTCGAAGGAGGTGACGTAGACGAGGTCGTCGGCGACGGACGGGGTGCCCCAGACGTCGTTCGACATGCGGAAACGCCATGGGCGCCAGCCGGAGGCGGCCGGTTCGGGCGCGGGGTGGGCGGTCACGGCGGGCGCCGGGTCGGCGCCGTTCACCCCGGCGCGGGGGCGGGACCAGGACGCGGCGAGGCCCGCCTCGGGCGGGGGCGCCTTCACGGCGGCCGCGCGGGCGTCGGCGACCCGAGGGCCGGGACCGATGGGCACCTGCCCGCCGGCGAGCCGTACCGGCCCGGTGTCAGGGGCGCCGACGGAGACAGGCGCCGGGTCGTACGAGGGCGGGGGCGGCACGGGGGCCGGGGCAGGGGGCCGGGCGCCGGCACCGCTACGGCCGCCGGAGGTCTGGCCCGGCTTGGCGGAGGGGCGGCCGCCGCGGCGGGACTCGATGAGGGCGACGGCCTTCTCGGGCAGCCACGCCGACGCCGTACCGCTGTCGTCGGACCCGGAGCCGAAGAGGTGGGGGGCGAGCTGCGCCTGGAGGTCGGCGGGGTTGGGCCGGGCGGTCGGGTCCATCTGCATACAGGACTCGATCAGGGGCCGCAGGTCGTCCGGGAGCCCGGACAGGTCGGGCCCCTCGCGCAGCAGCATGAAGACGGTCTCGACGGGGTTGGCACCGTGGAAGGGCGCGTGACCGGTGGCCGCGAAGACCAGCATCGACCCGAGCGAGAAGACGTCGCTGGCGCCGGTGACGCTGCGCGAGTCCTTCGCCTGCTCGGGGGACATGTACGCGGGCGTACCGACGGCGACGTTCGTCATCGTCAAACGCGTGTTCGAAACGCCGGAGGCGATACCGAAGTCGATCACGCGGGGCCCGTCCTCGACGACGAGGACGTTCGACGGCTTGAGGTCGCGGTGGACCAGACCGGCGCCGTGAATCGACTGGAGGGCCTCGGCGACACCCGCGGCGAGCCAGCGGACGGCCTGGACCGGCAGCGGCCCGCAGTCGTTCACTATCTCTTCCAGCGAGGGCGCGGGGACGTACGCGGTCGCCAGCCACGGCACGGCGGCCCGCGGGTCGGCGTCGACCACGGCCGCCGTGTAGAAGCCGGACACCGCGCGGGCCGCCTCGACCTCGCGCGTGAACCGCACCCGGAAGAGCTGGTCCTCCGCGAGTTCCGTCCGCACGGTCTTGATCGCCACGCGCCGACCCGACGCCGAGCGCGCCAGATAGACCAGCCCCATGCCGCCGGCACCCAGCCGTCCCAGCACCTCGAACGGCCCGATCCGCCGCGGATCGTGCTGCGTCAGCTGATCCACTTGCCCTGCCACCTCCCCGTACGGCCCGCGTCACCCACGTTGTGTGCGCGACCCCGTGCAGCGTCTCACCACCGCACCGCCATGGCGGCACGCACCCCGATTCTTCCTGTACCGGGGGCAGGTTGCGAACCCGGGTGCGGAACGGGGTGTCTCAGGACAAAACCATGCCGTCCGGCCCGTGGGAAGCGGGAGCCCGCATGATGGACCACCTCGGCACGCGGCGTACCACCGGCGCACAACCCCCTCACCCGCCCCCGGGGCACTGCGGAACGTCTTCCCGTACGTCGTTGGCGCAAGAGCCGTTCAGCCTTCGTCCTCGCGCTCTTCGCCCCCTTGCCACCCCGGATCGTCAGGGAGCTGCTCCTCCGGGCCGGCCCCCTGCCGCGCCTCCCGTCGGCCGCCATCGGGCGCGCGCTGGAGCAGGGCGAACGACGCGCCTTGATTGTCCGTGACGACCGCCACATTCCCGTACGACGTGTCGAACGGCGGCACCTGGACCCGCCCGCCGAGCCGGGTGACCGCGCCCAGCGCCGCCTCGCAGTCCTCCGTCCCGAAGTGGACGAGGAAGTGCGGCGGCATCTCGGCGGGGAACACCTCGGTGACGGCGGCCCGCCCGAAGTCGGGGTCGGCGTCGGGCCCGAAGAGCGCGTCGTGGAAGAGGTGGGCGTAGAAGGCGTTGGCCGCCTTGGTGTCACGGGTGTACAACTCCGCCCAGGCGAAGGTCCCCGGCTCGTGCCGCCGCCCGAACCCCGGGTGCGTGCCCGCCTGCCACAGCCCGAACACGGCCCCCTCGGGGTCCGTGGCGAGGGCGGCGATCCCCAGCTCCCCGACAGGGGTCGGCGGCGTGATCACCTGTCCGCCGGCCGCCCTGATCCGCGCGGTGAGCGCCACCGCGTCCGGCGTGGCGAAGTGCGGCGTCCACACGGTGGGCATCCGCCCGTCCGGCTTGGGCACGAGGGCGGCGACGGGGGCGAGGGAGGAGCCCGAGGAGGCGCCGGAGGGAGCGTCCGAGGAGGAGTCCGAGAGGCCGCCCGGGGAAGAGTCGGAGGGACCGTCCGAGGAGGAGTCGGAGGGGCCGTCCGAGGAAAGGCCCGAGGGGGCGTCGGACGGTGTGGCGGTTGCTGCGGTCGCGGCGGGGAGATACGCCCAGACCTCGTGCGCCCCGTCGCCGGGGGCCACCTTGAACGTCCACCCGAAGAGCTCGCCGTAGAAACGCTTCCCGGCTTCCACATCGGGGAGCTGCACATCGATCCAGCACGGAACGCCCTCGGGGTACATAGCGCCAAGCTAACGGCGCCGCACGCGAATCGCGCGGTGAGCGGGTACGTGCGGGTGGCCGACGGGGCGGCGAACCCCGCCCGCCCCGCTTCCCCCGCAGCGAAAGAAACCCGCCACCCTTCTGCCCGTCGCGTCCCGCGAACCCCTTGGTGAAGCCCGTGCGCCCCATTTGCAGTCGGCCGAATCGCGCTCCCATCACCCCTCGGTAAGCTGACGGCATGACAGGACAAGTGCGTACCGTCGACGGCCGCGTGGCCGGCCGGCGTGGGCAGGCGACCCGGCAGAAGCTGCTCGACTGCCTCAGCGAGATGCTCAGCTCCTCCCCCTACCGGGACGTCAAAGTCATCGATGTCGCCCGGAAGGCGGGCACTTCGCCCGCGACGTTCTACCAGTACTTCCCGGACGTCGAGGGCGCGGTCCTGGAGATCGCCGAGCAAATGGCCGCCGAGGGCGCCACGTTGACGAGCCTCCTCGAAGGGCGCTCGTGGGTCGGCAAGGCCGGCTGGCAGACCGCGCAGGAACTCGTCGACGGCTTCCTGGAGTTCTGGCGGAAGAACGACGCGATCCTCCGGGTCGTGGACCTGGGCGCCGCCGAGGGCGACAAACGCTTCTACAAGATCCGCATGAAGATCCTGAACTCGGTCACCAACTCCCTCTCGGAGACGGTGAAGGAGCTCCAGGCCAAGGGCCGGGTCGACAAGGACGTGAACCCCGGGGCCCTCGCAGGATCGCTGGTCGCGATGCTCGCCTCGGTCTCCTCGCACCAGAAGGGCTTCCAGTCCTGGGGTGTGAAGCAGGCCGAACTGAAGCCGAACCTGGCGCTGTTGGTCCACCTGGGCATCACCGGCAAGAAGCCCACGAAGTAACCGGGGGCACCCCGGGCAACCAGGAGCACCCCGGGCAGCGTGAGCGCCCCGGGCGGCCCCGGACGCAGAGCCTGTCACGCTGGACGGCGCCCTCACCCGAGGGACGCCGCCCGCCGCGTCCTCACCGCCGCCCGCGCGTCCTCACCGCCGCCCGCGCGTCCTCGTCACCGCCCGCCGCGTCCTCGCCACCGCCCCCGCGTCCTCGTCACCGCCGGACGATCCGGAACACCCGGATCTGCCGCTCCACCCTCGCCTGGTACGTCGCGTACGGCGGCCAGAAGCGCAGCAGTTCCCGCCACGCCGCCGCCCGCTCCTCGCCCTCCAGCAGCCGCGCGGTGACCGGGATGTCCTCGCCCTTCCAGCTGATCACGGCGTCGGGGTGGGCCAGGAGGTTCGCCGTCCAGGCGGGGTGGTCGGTCCGCCCGAAGTTGGAGCCCACGAGCAGCCAACTCCGGCCGCCCGCCTCGGGCATGCAGGCGAGCGGCGTACGGCGCGGCACCCCGCTCTTCGCCCCGGTCGCGGTCAGGACGATCCCCGGCAGCAGCTGCGCGCTGAGCAGCACCCTGCCCCGTGTCGCCCGGTGCACGGCCCGGTCCAGGGCCGGGATGACATGCGGCGCCACCCGCGCGAACGCCGGAGCGGACGACACCTTCTGCACCCATCGCACGCCCATGTCCTTCAGACCGCTCGTGCTCTTCGAGGCCATCAGCCCCGCACCTCCTCGTCGTCGCCCCCGAGAATGCCCGCCAGCTCCGCCGCCCGCCCCCGCAGCCGGTGCACGGGGCCGAGCAGGAGCTCGTCCGCCGCCGCGCGCTTGACGTACAGATGCGCCTCGTGCTCCCACGTGAAACCGAGGCCGCCGTGGAACTGGACGCCCTCCGACGCGGCGGTCCACAACGTCTCCAGGGCCTGGGCGAGGGCCTGCCCGCCGACCCGCTCGCCGCGCACGCCCGCGCTCCACGCCGCGTAGTACGCCGCCGAGCGGGCGGCCTGGACCGCCACGTACACGTCCGCCAGCCGGTGCTTGACCGCCTGGAACGATCCGATCGGCCGCCCGAACTGCTCCCGCTGCCCCACGTGGGCGACGGTCCGCTCCAGTGCCCGGTCGGCCGCTCCCACCGCCTCGGCGGCGAGGACGGCGGCGGCCGCGTCGCCCACCTCGGCGAGCGCGCCCGGCACGTCCGCCTCGTCGTCGTCGCCGAGCAACTCCGCTGGTGCGTCGCGAAGTTGGACCCGGCCCACCGGTCGGGTCTCGTCGAGGGCGGTCTGCCGTACCCGTACGAGCCCCGCGGCCTCCGCCGGGACGAGGAACAGCAGCGTGCGCGACCGGGCGAAGCCGCCGGTGTGGGCGGCCACGAGGAGCAGGCCCGCGCTGTGCCCGTCGAGCACCTGGGCGGCCTCCCCGTACAGCCGCCAGTCGTCACCGGCCCGCCGCGCCTGCACTCCTCCGGCGCGGCCCCCGCCGGCCCAGTCGCCGCGGTTGTCGCCGGTCAGGTCGAGCGCGGTGGCGAGGGCGGTGCCGGGTACGGCGAGCGTCGCGGTGAGCCGGCCGGTGGCGAGGCGGGGGAGGAGCCGGTCGCGCTGGCGGTCGGTGCCGAGGGCGAGGACGAGGGGGGCGGCGAGGAGGGAGGTGCCCGGCAGCGGCGAGGGGGTGAGGGCGCGCCCCAGTTCCTCGAAGGCCAGGGCGAGTTCGGTGACCGAGCAGCCGACCCCGCCGTACTCCTCGGGGAGCGCGAGCCCCGGCAGCCCGAGCTGTTCGGCGAGCGTCGTCCAGAGCGCGGTGTCGTACCCCTCGCCGGTCCGAACGGCCGCCCGGACGTCCTCCGGGCCGCTGCGCTTGAGCAGCAACTCCCGTACCGTGCGGCGGATCTCGTCCTGCTCGGCGGTGAAGCGGGCGTTCATGGGCGGTCCCCCTCTGCTTCCCCCCTGTGCTGCACCTGACGGTGCGTCATATTAGAGCGGGAGGCGGCCGACGCACAGGTCCCCCGTCCCGGCAATCTGATGTACCGTCAGATTCATGACCGCTGCCGCCGTACCGGGGATCCGCAGGGGAAGGACCGGCCGCCGCGAGGTGGCCGTCGTCGGGGTCGCGCTCGCCGACTGCGGGCGGGTGGACGACACGACGCCGTACGCGCTGCACGCGCAGGCCGCCCGCCGGGCCCTGGCGGACGCGGGTCTGGAGCACACCGTCGTGGACGGGCTGGCGTCGGCGGGCCTCGGGACGCTGGCGCCGGTGGAGGTGGGCGAGTACCTGGGACTGCGGCCGACCTGGGTGGACTCCACCTCGGTCGGCGGCGCCACCTGGGAGGTCATGGCGGCGCACGCGGCGGACGCGATAGCCGCCGGGCACGCGAACGTCGTCCTGCTCGTGTACGGCTCCACGGCCCGCGCCGACGTCCGGGCGGGCCGCCGCACCGGCACCCTCTCCTTCGGCGCCCGCGGCCCCCTCCAGTACGAGGCCCCCTACGGGCACACCCTGATCGCCAAGTACGCCATGGCCGCCCGCCGCCATATGCACCAGTACGGGACGACCCTGGAGCAGCTCGCCTCGGTGGCCGTCCAGGCCCGGGCGAACGCGGCGGCGAACCCCGAGGCCATGTTCCGCACACCGATCACCGTCGACGACGTGCTGTCCTCCGCGCCGATCGCGGACCCGTTCACCAAGCTCCACTGCTGCGTCCGCTCCGACGGCGGCGCGGCGGTCGTCCTGGCGGCCGAGGAGTACGTACGCGACTGCCGGCCCGCGACGCCCGTCCGGGTGCTCGGCACCGGGGAGCACGTCTCCCACACCACCATGTCCGAGTGGCCCGACTTCACCGTGTCCCCGGCGGCGGTCAGCGGCCGCCTGGCCTTCGAACGGGCCGGGGTCCGCCCGTCCGAGATCGACTTCGCGGAGATCTACGACGCCTTCACGTACATGACGCTGGTGACGCTGGAGGACCTGGGTTTCTGCGCCAAGGGAGAGGGCGGCCCCTTCGTGGAGAAGAACCGTCTGACCCTCACCGGGGACCTGCCCGTCAACACCGACGGCGGCGGTCTGTCCGCCCAGCACCCCGGGATGCGCGGCCTCTTCCTCCTCGTCGAGGCCGTCCGCCAGCTGCGCGGCGAGGCCGGCGACCGGCAGCTGCGCTCCCCCGGCGGCGACCTCCCGCGCCTCGCCGTGGCCTCCGGCACGGGGGGCTGGTTCTGCTCGTCGGGGACGGTGGTGCTGGGGCGGGGGTGAGGGCCCCGGCAACGGTCCTTCCGGCCTCGTGGGCCGCCCCGCCGCGGCCCGGGCAGAATCGGCGCATGAGCACTCCCGGCGCCGACGCCCCCTCCGACTTCGTACAGCTGCTGCGGACCCTGCGGGTCTGGGACCCCGAGGTCACCGAGCTGCCCGGCTTCGACCCGGCCACGGCGCCCGCCGCACCGGTCCCCCTGTTCACCGCCTGGTTCGCGGACGCGGTCGCGGCCGGGCAGCCGGAGCCGCACACGATGTCACTGGCCACGGCGGACGGCGAAGGGCTCCCGGACGTCCGTACCGTGATGCTGCACGACGTGGACGACCACGGCTGGCACTTCGCGACGCACGCCGGCAGCCGCAAGGGCCGGCACCTCGCGGCCCGCCCGTACGCGGCCCTCGGCTTCTACTGGCCCGTGCGGGGACGGCAGGTGCGGGTGCGCGGCCGGGTCACGGTGGCGCCCGCCGCGTTCGCCCAGGCCGATCTGCACGCCCGCTCGACGGGCGCGCTGGCCGCGGCCCTCGTGGGCCGGCAGAGCGCGGTCCTGTCCTCCCTGGCGGAGCTGGAGCGGGCGTCGGAGGACGCCTGGGCACGGGCCGAGGAGGAGCCGGACGCACCCGTCCCGTCCTGGACGGCGTACGCGGTCGACCCGGACGAGGTGGAGTTCTTCCAGGGCGACGCCCGCCGACGCCACGTACGGCTCGTCTACCGCAGGACGGAGGAGGGCTGGGCCACGGAACTCCTGTGGCCCTGAGGACCCGGCCCCGACGCCCGGCCCCACCCCGGCCCTACCGGTTCAGACCTTCTCCCACACCGACACGTGCCGGGTGCTCTCGCTGGTGAACGGGCTGCCGTCCCAGTCCTCCCAGCGGTCGCGCAGCCGCATCCCGGCGAGGCGGGCCATGAGGTCCAGCTCGGCCGGCCAGACGTACCGGAACGGGATCGAGAAGTGCGTCGCCCGCCCGTCGACGACCCGCACATGGTGCGACCGCATGCCCTGCGTGACCACGTCGTAGGTGTCGAACCCCAGCCGGTCCGGGCCCACGTGGAACGGAACCGCGTCCTGCCCCGGGGGCAGCCTGCGCAGTGCCGGGACCCCGACCTCGATCACGAAGCAGCCGCCGGGCACCAGGTGCGCGGCGGCGTTGCGGAAGCAGTCCACCTGGGCGTCCTGCGTGGTCAGGTTGTTGATCGTGTTGTAGACGAGGTAGGCGACCGTGAACTCACCGTCCACGCGGGCGGTGGCGAAGTCCCCGATGGTCACGCCGATCGCGTCCCCGCCGGGCTTGGCCCGCATCCGCTCGACCATGGCGCGCGACATGTCGATGCCGTGCACGGGGACGCCCCTGCGGGCGAGGGGCAGGGCGATGCGGCCGGTGCCGACACCGAACTCCAGTGCGCGGGCCGCGCGCCCGGGCCGCACCGCGAGGTCAGCGATCAGCTCCACGGCGGGTCCGACCCTCTTCGGGTCGAACATCTCGGCGGATGTCTCGTCGTAGTGGGAGGCGATGGCTTCGCCGAAGTAGCCGTCCGGGTCGTCCACACCGGCGTACCCGTCGTCGGATGCCTGCGTCTTCACGTCGCGGTCGGCGCGGTCGGCGCGGTCGGCGCGGTCGGCGTAGTCGGATGCCTGTGCGTTTCCGTGGTCACGTCCTTCTGCACGCATTCTCACGACCGTACCGAGCGGGGGCCGGCCACCGCACGAGCATTTCCGGCCCCGATCATGCCGCGCGAGGCGTTCGCGCCCCGCTCGGGCTATGGCCCGTCGTAGAGGTTCGCGTCCGGCTGCGGGTCGGTGGCCAGGCGGGCGTGGAGGTGGGAGTCGCGGAAGGCGTCGTGCCGCCCCGCCTCCCACATCGACCCGCGCAGGGTCCCCTCGGACGGGTACCCGCACCGCTCGGCGATCCGGCAGGAGGCGTCGTGGCCGAGGGCGTGGTCGAGTTCGATGCGGTGCAGGCCGAGTTCGGCGAAGGCCCAGCGCGTGGCGAGGTCGAGCGACCGGAGGGCGACACGCCGGCCGCGGGCCTCGGGCAGCACCCAGTAGCCGACCATGGCGCGCCGCATGAGCCGGTCGACCCCGCTGAACCCGACATGCCCGAGCGTGACCCCGCTCTCCGCGTCCACGACCCGGAACGTCGCGGTCCGCCCCTCCGCGTCCGTCTCCGCGCGC
The DNA here is from genome assembly GCF_055573455.1 of Streptomyces sp. NPDC030183. NCBI lineage: Bacteria > Bacillati > Actinomycetota > Actinomycetes > Kitasatosporales > Streptomycetaceae > Streptomyces > Streptomyces sp. NPDC030183. Next base: position 67,523 of record NZ_JBVIBK010000002.1, on the reverse strand, counting down.
TGCCGCAACGACTCACGGGCCCCCTCGGGCCCCTCGTCCAGCATCAGGGGCGTGTTCCACCGCCGGAACTCCGGGTCGGAACGCCCCCGGAACCAGGCGTCGACATCGGCGTCCGACTCGGCGTCCCAGGCACACAGCACAAGCCCGTGCCCGCGCACCTCGGCAGGCGCAGCCAACTCGGCAGGCGCAGCCAACTCGGCAGGCGCAGCCAACTCGGCGGGCTCGGCGAACTCGGCGTGCCCGGCGGGCGATTCATCGGCACACGGCTCAGGAGTACGACTCACCCCGCCATTGAAACCCAGGCCCGCAAGCCGCGCCCCTACGGGGTCCCGCACACCCGGAACACCGGCACCCGGAACTCCCCCGCCTCCCGGAACGCCACCTCCAGCGCCATCCCCACCCGAAGGCTCCCAGCCTCGCACTCCACGACCTCGGTCATCAGCCGCGGCCCCTCGACGAGGTCGACGACGGCGGCGACGTACGGGGTCCGCTCCCCGAAGGGCGGCAGGTCGTTGCGGTGGACGACGGACCACGTGTACAGCGTGGCCCGCCCGCTCGCCCGCTCCCAGCGCACGTCCTCGCTCCAGCAGTGGGGGCAGAACTCCCGGGGGTAGTGGTGGGCCCGCCCGCACGCCCCGCACCGCCGTACCAGCAGCCGCCCCTCGGCCGCCGCGTCCCAGTACGTACGGCTGAACGCGTCGGCCTCCGGCAGATCGAACCGGCCGCCCGCCCCGCCGGCGGCCATCAGAAGAGCCCCAGCGCGCTGTCCAGCGACCAGCTCTGCCAGGACATCCCGAAGAGCGCCACGACCGAGATCAGCGCCATCATCGAGTTCTGTCCCTGCTCGGCCCAGTCGTGGATCATCAGCACGAAGTAGAGCAGGTTGAGCAGCAGGCCCCCGACGAGCGCCACGGGAGTGAGGAACCCGAGGACCAGACCGAGCCCGAGGGCGAGTTCGGCGTACGCGACGACGTACGCCATGGTGCGCGGCCGGGGCTTCACCACCACGTCGAAGCCGCTGCGCACCGCCTCCCACCGGTGCTTCCCCGCCACCCCGGCCGCCCAGGCGATCCCGGCCCCCTGGAACCAGGTCTTCTTGTCCTTGTGCCGCCAGCTCTCCAGCCACCACAGCCCGAGCCCGATCCGCAGCACAGCCAGCCATTCACCACCGGAGAGCCAGACCGAGTCCATCGCTGCCGCCCTTCGCGTCCGCGCGGGGTTTCTGACGGTACGTCAGTTCAGCGGATGGAAGGGGGAAGCGCAAGACATGGAGAGGCGACCGCAGGGCTCCGCGCCACCCCCATCCGCGCCACGCGCCCGCCACGTTCCGGGAGACCTACGCCACAGACCTCACGCACACCTCCTCAGCCGTGATCAATCCGCAACCAATTCCGGTCTTGACCGAGACCCATCAATGAGGGACGTGAATACGCTCGGGCACATGGCCGACTCCAGAGCATCCGCGACCCCCGTCTCCGACCACCCGGTCTATGTGATCGGTGCCGGTCCCGGCGGGCTGGCCGCCGCCCACGCGCTGCGCGCCCGGGGGATACGGGCCGTCGTACTGGAGAAGTCGGACGCGGTGGGCGCGTCCTGGCGGCGGCACTACGACCGGCTGCGCCTGCACACCACCCGGCGGCTGTCGGCACTGCCCGGCCTGCCGATGCCGCGCCGCTTCGGCCGGTGGGTGGCGCGGGACGACGTGGTCCGCTACCTGGAGAAGTACGCCGAGGTCCACGCGCTGGAGATCGTGACCGGCGTCGAGGTCAGCCGCGTCGAGCGGAACCCCGACGGCACCTGGCTGCTGCGCGCCACCGGCGGGCGTCAGCTCACCGCCGGCGCGGTCGTCGTCGCCACCGGCTACAACCACACCCCGCACATCCCGGACTGGCCCGGCCGCGACACCTTCACCGGCGAGCTGTCCCACGCCTCCGCGTACCGCAACCCCGAGCCCTATGCCGGCCGTGACGTCCTCGTCGTCGGCATCGGCAACACCGGCGCCGAGATCGCCGTCGACCTCGTCGAGGGCGGGGCGAAGCGGGTGCGGCTCGCGGTGCGGACGGCCCCGCACATCGTGCGCCGCTCCACGGCCGGCTGGGCCGCCCAGTACAGCGCCGTCCTGGTCCGGCGCCTCCCGGTCGCCCTGGTGGACCGGATCGCCAAGCCGATGGCCAGGCTCAGCGTGCCTGACCTGTCCGCGCACGGGCTGCCCCGCCCCACCTCCGGCCTGTACTCCCGGGTGAACGAGGGCTCCATCCCCGTCCAGGACGTCGGCATCATCGACGCCGTCCGCAAGGGGAAGGTGGAGATCGTCGCCGCGGTCGAGAGGTTCGAGGACGGCAAGGTCGTCCTCGCCGACGGCTCGCGCGCCGAACCCGAGGCCGTGATCGCCGCCACCGGCTACCGCCGGGCCCTGGAGGGCCTCGTCGGCCATCTCGACGTCCTGGACGGGCGCGGCAAGCCGGTCGTGCACGGCGCGCGCTCCCCGCGGAACGCGCCCGGCCTGTACTTCACCGGCTTCACCAACCCCATCAGCGGCATGTTCCGCGAACTCGCCCTGGACGCGGAGAAGATCGCCAAGGCCGTCGCCCGCACCGGCGGCGTCGCCACGCGCGACGCGGTCACCGTCCAGGTACGCGCCGCGCGCTGAACGGGGCACGGCGGGGCGGGGCGAGCCGGCGATCACGGCTCGCCCGGCCGTATACGTCTGACGCCCGCCCCCGGCGGGTACAACTCCCCGTACCGCCACGTAACTTTGCGCGCACACCCATTCCTGACACTGCGTCAGTTCAGTAGTCTGAAATCTGACGCTGTGTCAGTTAGGTGAGCGACACGTGACCGCGTCACATCAGTGAATTGGCTGTCACACAGGAGCGGGCGGACCGATGCTTGGATCAACCCACGGCACCCTCACCACCGACTCCCGCCGGGCCCGGGCCATCGCCTGCGGCGAGCACCCCCAGCAGATCGTGCACGGCAGGCCCGCCGAGGCCGGCGACCTCGATGTCAGCGGGCGCCCGCTGTACGCCGCCGTCCCCGACCTGGACCGGTTCTTCCACCCCGAGTCCGTGGCCGTGGTGGGCGCCTCGGACGCGGAGGGCCGGCCCAACACCGGGATCACCCGGCAGCTGCTCGCCTGGGCCGAACGGGTCGGCGCCCGGCTGCATCCCGTGCACCCCACCCGCCCGTCCGTCTTCGGCAAACCCTGCTCCCCTTCCGTCGCCGCCCTGCCCGAACAGGTCGACCTCGCGGTGCTGCTCGTCTCCGACCCCCTCCCCCTGATCGACGAACTCGCCCAGGCCAAGGTGAAGTTCGCGGTCGCCTTCGCCTCCGGGTTCGCGGAGACCGGCGAGGAGGGCGCTGTCGCGCAGCAGCGGCTCGCCGCCGCCGTGGCCCGCGCCGGGGGCCTGCGGCTGCTCGGCCCGAACACCAACCTCAACGCCTTCGAGCGCTTCCGCGACGACCTGGACGGACCCGCCATCGCGCTGATCACCCAGTCCGGCCACCAGGGCCGCCCGGTCTTCTCCCTCCAGGAACTCGGCATCCGCCTCTCCCACTGGGCCCCCACCGGCAACGAGGCCGACCTGGAGACCGCCGACTTCATCTCCTACTTCGCCGAGCGCCCCGAGGTCGGCGCCATCGCCTGCTACATCGAGGGCCTCAAGGACGGCCGCTCCTTCCTCCTCGCCGCCGACCGGGCCGCCCGGCGCGGGGTACCCGTCGTGGCCGTGAAGGTCGGCCGCACCGAGGCGGGCGCCCGCACCGCCGCCACCCACACCGGCAAGCTGACCGGCGCGGACGCGGTGGTCGACGCGGCGATGCGGCAGTACGGCGTGATCCGCGTCGACGGCCTCGACGAACTCCAGGACACGGCGACCCTGTTGGCGCGGGCCCGGCGTCCGCGCGCACAGGCCCCGTCACGTCCGGTGGCCGACGGTGTCGTGGTCTATTCGATCTCGGGCGGCACGGGCGCGCACTTCGCCGACCTGGCGACGGAGGCCGGGCTGCGCCTGCCGACGCTGTCGGAGGCCAAGCAGGCCGAGCTGCGCCAGTGGATCCCCGGCTATCTGAACGTGGCCAACCCGGTCGACAACGGCGGGCACCCGGTGGGCGACTGGCGTGGCCCCCGCATCCTCGACGCGATCCTCGACGACCCGGCGGTCGGAGTGCTGATCTGTCCCATCACCGGCCCCTTCCCGCCGATGAGCGACAAGCTCGCCCGGGACCTGGTGGACGCCGCCGAACGCACCGACAAGCTGGTGTGCGTGGTGTGGGGGTCGCCGGTGGGCACCGAGGACGCCTACCGCGAGACGCTCCTCGGGTCGTCGAGGGTGGTGACCTTCCGTACCTTCGCCAACTGCATCACGGCCGTCCGCGCCCACCTCGACCACGCCCGCTTCGCCACCGCCTACCGCTCCCCCTTCGACGAGGCACCGCGCTCCCCGTCGCCCTCCTTCCGCAAGGCCCGGGCGCTGATGCGGCCGGGGCAGCAGCTGAGCGAGCACGCGGCCAAGCAACTGCTGCGCGCCTACGGGATACGCGTACCGCGCGAGCAGTTGGTGACCAGCGCGGCGGCGGCCGTGCGCGCGGCGAGCCTCGTCGGCTACCCGGTGGTGATGAAGGCGTCCGGGGCGCGGATCGCCCACAAGACGGAACTCGGCCTGGTGAAGATCGGGCTGACCTCCGCGAGCCAGATCCGCGACGCCTATCGCGAACTCACCGACATCGCCCGCTACGAGGACGTGCCGCTCGACGGGGTGCTCGTCTGCCAGATGGTCGAGCGGGGGGTGGAGATGGTCGTGGGCATGACGCACGACGACCTCTTCGGACCGACGGTGACGGTCGGGCTCGGCGGTGTCCTCGTCGAGGTGCTCCGCGACGCGGCCGTACGCGTGCCGCCCTTCGGCGAGGACCAGGCCCGCGCCATGCTGGCCGAACTGCGCGGGAGGGCCCTGCTGGACGGCGTACGCGGGGCGCCCCCGTGCGATGTCGACGCGCTCGTGGAGGTCGTGCTCCGGGTGCAGCGGATGGCGCTGGAACTCGGGGACGAGATCGCCGAGCTGGACATCAACCCGCTGATGGTGCTGCCCAGGGGACAGGGCGCCGTGGCCCTGGACGCGCTGGCGGTGTGCCGCTGAACACCGCCACCGCACCCCGACCCAGGCTGTCACGCCCCGTAACAGCAGGAGCATCCACATGTCCGCTTCCCCTCTCGATCCTCCCGAAAAATCCCGTGACTCATTGATACTTCACGCCACTGACAACGCCGTCTCGTGGATCACCCTCAACCGCCCCGAGGCGATGAACGCCCTCACCCCCGACCAGCGGGACCGCCTCGTCCGGCTGCTCTCGGACGCCTCCGCCGACCCCGCCGTGCGGGCGGTGGTGATCACCGCGACGGGCCGCGGCTTCTGCGCGGGCGCCGACCTGCGGTCCGGCGGCGCGGCCCGCCCCGCCGAGCGGACCGCCGGGGACGTGGCCCGCACCATCCGCGACGGCGCCCAGCGTCTCGTCGCGGCCGTGCTCGACTGCGAGAAGCCGGTGCTCGCGGCGGTGAACGGCACCGCCGCCGGTATCGGCGCGCACCTCGCCCTCGCCTGCGATCTGGTCCTCGCTGCCGAAGAGGCCCGGTTCATCGAGGTGTTCGTCCGCCGCGGTCTCGTCCCCGACGGTGGCGGCGCCTACCTCCTGCCCCGGCTGGTCGGTCCGCGGCGCGCGAAGGAGCTGATGTTCTTCGGCGACGCCCTGTCCGCCGCCGACGCGGAACGCCTCGGACTGGTCAACCGGGTCGTGCCCGCCGCCGACCTGGAGAAGACGGCCCGCGAGTGGGCCGAACGCCTCGCCGCCGGCCCGACCCGCGCCCTGGCACTGACCAAGCACCTGGTCAACGCCTCCCTCGACACCGACCGCGCCACCGCCTTCGCCGCCGAGGCCGCCGCCCAGGAGATCAACATGACGACGCGCGACGCCCAGGAGGGCGTGGCGAGCTTCGTCGAACGCCGCACACCGCGTTTCGAGGGCCGCTGACTTCAGCCGGCGCGCCCCGCCCCCCGATGGGCGACGGCCAGGGTCGCGTCCCCGGGGGGCGACGGCCTGGGTCGCGTCCCGGGCGTGGCTCGACGGCCAGGGGGAGGCGTCGCAACCCGTTCGGGAGGAGGAGACGCGGGAAGGCCACGTCGACCTCCGCGCACGCCGGGGCGTCGAACCGGTCGGCGACCCGGAGCGGCTGAGCGGCCCCCACCGCTTCACATCTGACGATGCGTCAGGTTCAATGGGCGGTGTGATGGGACATGCGGGAATGGCGGAGGCCGCCGTCCGGTACCTACGGTCCGACCGGACGTGGACGGCCGCGCCGGCGCGCCCGGTCGAAGCACTGCCCCGCCCCGAGCTGCGCTGCGTCCGCGAGGGCGAGCGGGCGCCGGTCGACCAGGCGGAGTTCCGCCGCGTCCTGGGCACCTTCGCGACGGGCGTGACGGTGATCACCGCCCCACCGCCCACCGCCACGGGCCAGGTCGGCCGGGGCGACGGCCACCGCACCGGCAACGGCCCTGCCGACGGCCACCCCGCCGAGGGCCGCCCCGCCGACGACAGCCCTCTCGGCAGTCGCCCCGCCGACGACAGCCCCCTCGGCAGCCGCCGCGCCGAAGGCCGCCCCGCCGGCGACAGCCGCTCTGTCGACGACCGCCCCGCCGGGTTCGCCTGTCAGTCGTTCTCCTCGCTCTCCCTCGACCCGCCGCTTGTCGTCTTCATGGTCGGCCGTACGTCGACGACGTGGCCCCGCATCGCCCGCGCGGGCGTCTTCTGCGTGAACGTGCTCGGCGCGGACCAGGGCGAGTTGTGCCGTCGCTTCGCGGTGAGCGGCGCGGACAAGTTCGCCGGGGTCGACCACGACCCGGCCCCCGTCACCGGCTCGCCCCGCCTCGCCGGAACCGCCGCCTGGATCGACTGCACGATCCACGCCGTGCACCCCGGAGGAGACCATCTGATCGTGGTGGGCCGGGTGGAGGCGCTGGGCACGCCCGGCGCGGACGACGCGGCGAGCGCGCCCCTGCTGTTCCACCGGGGTCGCTTCGGCGGCTTCACGACCGGCTTGGTCAGCTGAGGCAGCTGAGACACCTGGGCCCCCTCCGGCCCTCACCCCACCGCCACGACCGCCACCCCACCGCCGATCACCACGCACCCCACGGCCAGCGCTCCCCACGAGAGGATCGCCGCGCAGGGCTGTACCGGCCGTCCCGCGAGGGCGCGTACGACGGTGAAGTGCACCGCCAGGGCCGGGGGCAGGGCCACGGCGTAGAGCGCGAGGCCCGCGAGGTGCCAGGCCGGGACGGCCAGGGCCGGGAGCACCCACAGGGTGCAGGCGGGCGGGATCCACCACCAGGCGGCGCGGCCGGTCAGCTGACGGGCCGTCCAGTGGGCGAGCCGTACGGCCGGGACGACGTACGCCGCGGTCAGCACGCCTCCGGCGAACAGGATCAGCACGAGCGTCAGCGGAACGACCGCGAGGGCGGCGAACGGCTCCCCGCCCCCCGGCCCCGACCGGGCCGCGAGCGCCGCCACGAACAGCGCGGCGCACACCAGCGCGCCCTCGACACCGAGCACGGCCATGGAGACCGCCGACGGCTCGGCACTCCCCTGGGCCACGCCCTCGCCCGTCTCCTCCGCCTTCGGCTTCGCCATGGACATCACCTGCACCCTCCCCGCCTGAAGGGAGTGTGCCCACCCCGAAACGGTTGCGCCCGCCCCATCCGTGAACACCACGGCCCCGGCCCCGGCCCGGCGTCAAGCCCCGGCCCCGACCTCGGGCGGGCATCAGGCCCCGTCCCCCGGCCCGGCATCAGGCCCCGGCCACCGCCACGCCCCCGCCGCCGGTGGTCGCCGTCGAAGTCGGCCGGCGGCGGCGGATCATTAGCGCCATCAGCGCCGCCACCGCGCACAGCGCCCCGGAGGCGTACCAGACGACGGTGTACTCGCCGAACGTGTCGCGGGCCAGACCGCCGAGGAAGGCGACGAGGGCGGCGCCGACCTGGTGGGAGGCGAGGACCCAGCCGAAGACGATGGCGCTGTCGTCGCCGTAGTGCTCGCGGCACAGGGCCATCGTGGGCGGAACGGTGGCGACCCAGTCGAGGCCGTAGAAGACGATGAAGAAGATCATCGGCAGGTGCACGCTCGGGGCCAGCAGAGACGGCAGGAAGACCAGCGAGATGCCGCGGAACGCGTAGTACACGGCCAGCAGCCGCCGCGGTTCGTAGCGGTCCGTGAGCCAGCCCGAGGCGATCGTGCCGACGACGTCGAAGACACCGATGACGGCGAGCAGGGAGGCCGCCGCGGTGATGGGCATGCGGTGGTCGTGCGCGGCGGGCACGAAGTGGGTCTGGATGAGGCCGTTGGTGGAGGCGCCGCAGATCGCGAAGGTGCCGGCGAGGAGCCAGAACGGTCCGGTCCGGACCGCCGAGAGGAGGACCCTGACCGCCCTGCTCGCCGCTCCCCGCACGGGTGCCGGCTTGGCCACGAACTCCTTCGCCCCGTACGGCTTCAGCCCCACGTCCGCCGGGTGGTCGCGCAGCAGCAGCCAGACGAAGGGGACGACGGCCAGGGCGGCGAGGGCCACGGTGACGGCGGCGGGCCGCCAGTCGTGCTCGGAGACGATCCAGGACAGCAGCGGCAGGAAGATCAGCTGCCCGGATGCGGAGGCGGCCGTCAGGATGCCCGAGACCAGGCCGCGCCGCTCGGTGAACCAGCGGTTGGTGACCGTGGCCGCGAACGCCAGCGCCATCGAGCCCGAACCGAGCCCCACCAGCAGGCCCCAGCAGAGCATCAGCTGCCAGGCCGAGGTCATCCACACCGTGGAGCCGGCACCGACCGCGATCACCGTGAGGGCCACCGCGACCACCCGGCGGATGCCGAAGCGGTCCATCAGGGCGGCGGCGAACGGCGCCGTCAGCCCGTACAGCGCCAGGTTGAGCGACACGGCCGACGCGATCGTGCCGCGCGACCAATGGAACTCGTCGTGCAGCGGGTCGATCAGCAGACCCGGCAGGGAACGGAAGGCCGCCGCGCCGATGATCGTCACGAAGGTGACGGCGGCGACGAACCAGGCGCGGTGCACCCGGGAAGGCTTCGCCGGGCGGGGCTCGTGCGGCTGCGGATCGGTGGAGGCAGGGCTGAGCACGGTGGCGTCGTCGGCTCTCTGGGTCATGCGGACAAGCTTCGGACCTGCGATCTTCCCGAACGAGTGGCCCGAAGGACAGTGTTCGCTAGGATCGGGCCATGCCCCCCGAACCACGCCCCGAGCCCGCCGAACCGCCGGAGCCCGCTGAGGCCGCAGAGGCCGCTGCACCCGCCGAGGCCGCAGAGGCCGCTGCACCCGCCGAGGCCGCAGAGGCCGCCCTGGCCGCAGAGGCTGTGCCGGTCGGGGGCGACGCCCGGCACCGTGTCGTCGTCCTCGCCCTCGACGGGCTGTTGCCGTTCGAACTGGGGATCCCGCAGCGCATCTTCGGCAAGGCCCGCGGCGCGGACGGCCGCCGGCTGTACGACATCGTCACCTGCTCGATCCGGCCGCCCGGCCCGGTGGAGACGGACGCCGACTTCGACGTCCTGATCCCGAACGGCCCGGAGGCCCTGGCGACCGCGGACACGGTCGTCGTGCCCGCCTCGCACGAGCTGGGCCCGGTGTACGAGGAGGGCGTCCTCACCCCCGAACTGGCCGCCGCCCTCGCCCACATCCGCCCCGGCACCCGGCTCGTCTCCATCTGCACCGGCGGCTACATCCTGGCCGCCGCCGGCTTCCTCGACGGCCGCCCGGCGACCACGCACTGGTACCACGCGGAGCACTTCCAGCGGCTGTTCCCCAAGGTGAGGGTGGACGCCGACGTGCTGTTCGTCGACGACGGCGACATCCTCACCTCGGCGGGCGTGGCCGCCGGCATCGACCTGTGCCTGCACCTCGTCCGGCGCGACCACGGCACCGCCGTCGCCAACGACGTGGCCCGCCGCACGGTGGTGCCGCCGCACCGGGACGGCGGTCAGGCGCAGTACATCCAGCGGCCGGTGCCGGAGCCGCAGGCCGCCGGCACGACCGCGGCCCGCGCCTGGGCCCTCGCCCGTCTCCACGAGCCGATCCAGCTGCGCGACATGGCCCGGCAGGAGTCCATGTCGGTCCGTACGTTCACGCGCCGCTTCCGCGAGGAGGTCGGCGTCAGCCCCGGCCAGTGGCTCACCCGGCAGCGCGTCGAACGGGCCCGCCACCTCCTGGAGTCCACCGACCTCTCCATCGACCAGATCGCCCACGACGCGGGCTTCGGCACGGCCCAGTCCATGCGCCAGCACCTCCAGGGCGCCCTGGGGGTGACCCCGACGGCGTACCGCCGCACGTTCAGAGCGGAAGGCACCCGGCGGCACGCGGGCGCCCCCTGAGGGAGTCCGGGAGGCAGCACCGCCCACCTCGCCCTCCCCCGCCGCCGTCCCGAAGCTCACCGGCTCCGGAACAGTCGTACGGTCAGGTCGCGACGGCACGGACGAGCAGCGTGCCCACACCGCCGCCTTCCGGCGGGTCGATCAGGAATAGGCGTACGTCGGAGAACCCGTGCCTCATCAGGACGCGCCCCCACTCGTCCGGGGTGCGGTCGTGCCGAGACCCGGCTCCGGCGGGCCCTGGGCCCTGACTGCCCGGAGGCAACTGCGAGAAGGCCAGGATGCCGCCCGGCGTCATGCGCGAGCGGACCAGCGGGAGCAGGGTGTCCGGATCGACGAACCACACGGCACCGAAGATCGAGAGCACGACATCGAATGTCTCGTCCGTCTCGTTCAGGAACGCAGTCGCCTCCGCCGTACGAAACTCAAGGCCCGGCAGATGGCCCCAGCGCTCCCGCGCGACCGTCTCGCGGGCGGGGGCGATGTCCACCCCTTGGCCTGTCGCGCCAAGCGTCACGAGGTGCGCGAGGTTACTACCGCTCCCCGAGCCGAGTTCCAGCACCCGGCGTCCGGCCAGGGGACCGAGAACGCTCTCGTCCGGCCCGTGATCGGGGTACTGGGTCCAGTTCAGCCAGGTCGCATCACCTCTGGCGTTCACGGTTCTGCGTGGCTTGCTCCCGACTGCGTACCTGTCCCAGGACTCAGCCAATGACATGCGGTGATCCTTTCCGGCACGAGGGGCCCACCCCCAACGTACGAAGGTAGGCCAATCCTCACCTCGGCGGGCGTGGCCGCCGGCATCGACCTGTGCCTGCACCTCGTCCGGCGCGACCACGGCACCGCCGTCGCCAACGACGTGGCCCGCCGCACGGTGGTGCCGCCGCACCGGGACGGCGGTCAGGCGCAGTACATCCAGCGGCCGGTGCCAGAGCCGCAGGCCGCCGGCACGACCGCGGCCCGCGCCTGGGCCCTCGCCCGTCTCCACGAGCCGATCCAGCGGAAGGCACCCGGCGGCACGCGGGCGCCCCCTGAGGGGGGTTCGGGAGGCAGCACCGCCCACCTCGCCCTCCCCCGCCGCCGTCCCGAAGCTCACCGGCTCCGGAACAGTCGTACGGTCAGGTCGCGACGGCACGGACGAGCAGCGTGCCCACAACGCCGCCTTCCGGCGCCCGCGCCGACGGCCGTACCTCCGCGGTACGACCGGGACCTTGCCGCGAGCCCCCGACGCCCTCGCCCTTCCGCCCCGGCGCTCAGAACGTGAGCACCGCCCGCGCCACCCGCCCCTCCGCCGCGTCCTGCGCCGCCTTCGCGAAGTCCTCCACCGGATACGTGGCGGTGACCAACTCGTCCAGCAGCAGCCGCCCTTCGCGGTACAGGTCGGCGTAGAGCGCGATGTCCCGCTGGGGCCGCGACGATCCGTAGCGGCAGCCCAGGATCGCCTTGTCCAGGTAGAGGGAGGAGACCCGGAAGGACGCCTCGGCCGTGGCCGCCGGCACGCCCAGCAGCACCGCCTGCCCCCTCCGGTCCAGCAGATCGATCGCCTGGCGGATGAGTTCGACGCGGCCGACGCACTCGAAGGCGTGGTCCACGCCCGTCGGGACGACCTCCCGTACGCCGTCCGCGGAGGTGAGGAAGTGCGTGGCGCCGAACCGCCGGGCCACGGCCTCCTTCTCCGGGTTGGCGTCGACGGCGACGATCCGTACCGCGCCCGCGATCCGCGCCCCCTGGATGACGTTGAGCCCGATGCCCCCGGCCCCGATGACGAGCACGCTCTCACCCCGGTCGACGCGCGCCCGGTTGAGGACCGCCCCGACCCCGGTCAGCACGCCGCACCCGATCAGTGCGGCGGACGGCAGCGGAATGTCGTCCGGTATCCGCACGGCCTGCACGGCCTTGACCACCGTCCGCTCCGCGAAGGCCGAGTTGGCGGCGAACTGGAACAGCGGCTGCGCGCCGCGCGTGAACGGCCGCTCCGGGCGCCCGATCGCCCGACGGCACATGGTGGGCCGTCCCCGGTCGCAGTCCGCGCAGGTCCCGCAGTTGGCGAGGGTGGACAGTGCCACGTGGTCACCGGGCCGGACATGGGTGACGCCCGCGCCCACCGCGTCGACGACGCCCGCGCCCTCGTGCCCGAGCACCACCGGCGCGGGGAACGGGATCGTCCCGTCCACCACCGACAGATCGCTGTGGCAGAGCCCGGCCGCCGCGACCGCCACCCGCACCTCGCCGGGCCCCGGCTCCCGGACGTCGAGATCGTCGACGACCTCGACCCGCTTCCCGTCGAACACCACGCCTCTCACGCCGGCACCCCCCGCCCCGCCGCCGGAAGGCCGGCCACTCGCGAGATCGTCAAGATCCTCAACCCCTCGGCTCCCTCGGCAGTCCGAGCACCCGCTCGGCGATGATCGTGCGCTGCACTTCGTCCGAACCGCCGTAGATGGTGTCGGCCCGGCTGAACAGGAACAGGTGCTGGAACGGATCGAGTGCGTAAGGCGTCCCCGGCGACCACCGCGCGGGCCCCACCGCCGCCCCCGCGCCCCGCACCTCCATCGCCAGCTCCCCGAGCCGCCGGTGCCACCGCCCCCACAGCAGCTTGGCCACGCTCGGCGCGCCCGGCTCCGGTGAACCGCCCAGCGTCCGCAGGGCGTTCCACCGCATCACCCGCAGCTCGGCCCACTGCCGCACGAGCCGTTCCCGTACGACGGGGTCGTCCACGGCGCCACTCTCCACGGCCGCCCGTACGACGTCCCGCAGCTCCTCCGCGAACCCGATCTGCTGGGCGAGCGTCGACACACCGCGCTCGAAGCCGAGGAGGGCCATGGCGACCCGCCAGCCGTCGCCCTCCCCGCCGACGACGTGCTCCGCGCGCGCCCCGTCGAAGAACACCTCGTTGAACTCGCTCGTGCCGGTCATCTGCCGGATCGGCCTCACCTCGACGCGGCCCGGCTGGGCCATGGGGACGAGCAGGAACGACAGCCCGTGGTGCCGCCGCGATCCCGGCTCGGTGCGCGCCAGTACGAAGCACCAGTCGGCCTCGTGGGCGAGCGAGGTCCAGATCTTCTGCCCGGTGACGGTGTACGTCCCGTCGGTGCCGCGCTCGGCCCTGGTGCGGACGCCCGCGAGGTCCGATCCGGCGCCGGGTTCGCTGTAGCCCTGGCACCACAACTCCTCGCCGCGGGCGATCGGCGGCAGGAACCGCTCCTTCTGCTCCCGCGTCCCGAAGGCGATCAGGGTGGGCGCGAGCAGCTTCTCCCCGATGTGCCCCGACCTGGGCGGCACGCCGGCGCGGGCGTACTCCTCGGCCCACACGACCTGCTGCACGAGCGTGGCCGTCCGGTTCCCGTACCCGCCCTCGGCCCACCCCAGCCCGATCCACCCCGCGGCCCCGAGCGTCCGCTCCCACGCCCGCCGGTCCCCGGCGGCCCCGGCATGCTCCGCGAGCCAAGCCCGCACCTCCCCCCGAAACGCCCCGTCCTCCACCCCAAAGTCCACGCCCCACACCGCCTCCGGTCGACCGCACGAACCGTTGTCACCCAGGCAGAACAACTGACATCAAAGCCGCACCCCCACTCCGCTCAGGGGCGCGAGGAACTGCGCGACCAGCCACGAACCACCCGCACGAACCAAGCAACTCGAACCCCCACCCCCAGGGGCGCGGGGAACTGCGCGAGAAGCCACACACCACCCGCAGCCGCCCGACAACCCCCCGGCCCCGAGCTATGAGGCGCCCTTGTTCGGCCGCGCCCCTGCCGCAGCGGCCCGCGCCATCTCCTCCACCCGCTCAAGCATCGGCATCGGATCAACCCCCACCGCTCCGGGCAGCACCTCCGCGATCCTCTCCGGCGTCCAGCCGCCCCCCTCCGCCCAGGCGGAGCGCAGTTCCCTCGGCTGGGCCCAGACCGCGATCCTCGGCCCCGCCACCGTGTACACCTGCCCGGTGATGCCCTCCTCCCGGGCCCTGTCCGACAGCAGGTACACCACGAACGCCGCCACGTCCTCCGGTTCGCCGATGTCGGTCAACTCCACCGGCACCCCTGCGGACATCCGCGTCCGCGCCACCGGCGCGACCGCGTTCGCGGTCACCCCGTACCGGTGCAGCCCCAGCGCAGCGCTCCGCACCAGCGAGATGATCCCGCCCTTCGCCGCGCTGTAGTTGGCCTGTGAAACGGACCCCTGGTGATTGCCACTGGTGAACCCGATCAACGTCCCGGCCCGCTGCTTCCGCATCACCGCCGAAGCCGCCCGGAACACCGTGAACGTGCCCTTCAGATGCGTGGCGACCACCGGGTCCCACTCCTCCTCGGACATGTTGAACAGCATCCGCTCCCGCAGGATCCCGGCGACACACACGACCCCGTCGATCCGCCCGTACGCGGCGACCGCCGCGTCCACCACCCGCTGCCCGCCGGCCATGGTCGAGATGTCGTCGGCGACGGCGACGGCCTCGCCCCCGGCCGCCTCGATCTCCTTGACGACGGTGTCGGCGACGGAGCTGGTCGGTTCGGAGCCGTCGACGGAGACGCCGTAGTCGTTGACGACGACCCGCGCGCCCTCCGCCGCCGCAGCGAGGGCGACCGCTCGGCCGATCCCCCGTCCCGCGCCCGTGACGGCGACGACCTTGCCTGCCAAGAAGTTTCCCACCCCGGCCCCTTCCCCTCATCGCGGTTTCTGACGGACCGTTAGATTTGCTCGCACGCCGATTCTACGACCCGTCAGATACACCCACACAAGCCCCGGGGAGGGCCGATGTCACTGCCCACGGAGTTCCATGACATCGCCAAGCGCGTGAACAACTGGGGTCGTTGGGGGGCGGGCGACGAGGCCGGCACGCTCAACCTGATCACCGACGAGGTGGTGCGGGAGGCCGTCGGCTCGGTGCGTTCCGGCCGCCGTGTGCCGCTCGCGCTGCCCCTCCAGCAGGACGGCGTGCAGACGGGGATGATCCCGGGCCGGGTCAACCCGCTGCACGTCATGGTGCAGATCAACCAGGAGATCTTCGGTCCGGGCACGGTCGCGTGCAGCGACGACGCCGTGACGATGGGCCTCCAGGCAGGCACCCACTGGGACGCCCTCACCCATGTCTCCCACTCGGGCCGCGTCTACAACGGCCGCCCGGCCGACACCGTCACCCCGCACGCCGGGGCCACCTTCGCCGGCATCGACAAGGCCCTCCCCGTCGTCTCGCGCGGTGTGCTCCTCGACATCCCGCGCGCCCTGGGCCTCGACACCGGCCGACTCCCCGGCGACCACGCGGTCACGCCCGAAGACCTGGACGCGGCCGAGGAGTTGACGGGGGTGCGGGTCCGCGCCGGCGACATCGTCCTCGTCCGCACCGGGCAGGTCCGGGCGTACCTCGCGGGCGACAAGCACGGGTACGCGTTCCCGTCGCCGGGGCTGTCGGTCCGTACCCCGGAGTGGTTCCACGCGCGTGATGTCGCCGCCGTCGCCAACGACACGATGACCTTCGAGATCTTCCCGCCGGAGATCGAGAACCTCTGGCTCCCGGTGCACGCGCTGCATCTGGTCGAGATGGGCATGCCGCAGGGCCAGAACTGGAACCTGGAGGAGTTGTCCACAGCCTGTGGAGAAACCGGGCGATACGACTTCCTGCTGTCGGCGATGCCGGAACCGTTCGTCGGCGGCACGGGAACACCGGTGGCCCCGGTGGCGGTGCTCTGAGACCTCAGCGGGTCGGCGGGCAGCGCTCCGAGACCTCCGCGTATTGGCCGACGGTGCTCCGAGACCCCCGCGGGTCGGCCGGCGGTACTCCGAGACCCCCGCGTACTGGCCTGCGGCGCTCCGAGACCCCCACGGGTCAGCCGGCGGCGCTCCGAGACCCCCACGGGTCAGCCGGCGATACTCCGAGACCCCCGCGTACTGGCCTGCGGCGCTCCGAGACCCCCACGGGTCAGCCGGCGGCGCTCCGAGACCCCCGCGGATCGGCCGACGGCACTCCGAGGCCCCCACGGATCGGGCGCGGTGCTCCGGCACCGCCGTGGGTCGGCTGGCGGCGCGCCGCTGCCCGCCCCGAGCTCGGCACCGCGCGCCGCCATCCGGCCTCGGCGTACCCGCCCCGCTTCCCCGGGCCCGGGCGGGAGCCGACGCCGAAACACGACCCACACTCGCCGAGGGCCCCCGTCACCGAAGCCCTCGTCGTCCCCTCGCGGCGAATCGATGACCACAAGCGTGATCAAACGGACATGGAACGTCAACACCCGTTGGGGGATTTGCCCCTCGCGGCCCGGGTCCCGGCGCCGCGTACGGGAGCACCACCGGCGCACACGAGCGCCGTCGTGAGCGGCAGGGGCCGACGCCGTGCTTCGGCGCGCAGGCGCGTGCGACGCCGAGACGCACGCCGGGCGCCCACCGCAGGCCCTCAGACCGCCCCGTAGGCCAATCCACCGCGGGCCACCGCCGCCACGCCGGTGACGGCGTGGCCCGACGGGTACACGGTGGGGGTCGCGACGCCGCCCGCTCCGGCCGTCGCGGGCGGGCCGGGGGCGGCGCGGTCCAGTTCGCACCAGATGCGCTTGCCGACGCCCTCGTGGCTCCAGCCCCAGCGGTCGGCGAGCCCCTCGACGAGGGCGAGGCCGCGACCGCCCGTCTCGTCGCCGTCGGCGCAGCGCGGCGCCGGCGGGCACGCGCTGGTGTCGGCGACCTCCAGACGGACGGTGCCGACGGAGCCGTCACGGAGCCCGGACAGCAGCAGACGCAGCACAGCCGGCCGCCCGGTGTGGACGACCGCGTTGGTGACCAGCTCGGAGACGAGTAGGATCAGCGTCTCCCCCAGCGGCTCGTCGTCCCCTATCCCGGACCCGGCGAGCCGTGAACGGGCCCATCTCCGGGCGCGACCCACTTCTGCGGGGTCGGGCCGGATCTCCAGCTGCACTTGAAGCACCTGCACCGCTCACACCATCCGAACCGGCGGACACATCGCCGCACGCCCCTCCGGGGCCACGATCGTGGTCATCTTCTGCTCGGCCGACTCCACTGCCGTCGGCACCGGAATCACGGAACGTGATCCCCTTACTAGACAGCATGGTTGACGTACAGTCACCCCAACAAGCGCTTCGGGCATATTCCAGCGCGAAGGAGTACGCCTGGGGCATACTGTGCGACGCTCATCGCGGGGAGTCGAACAGACCGGGGCGACGCGCCTCCGGCCCACTTCACGAGCGGCGGGCACCGCCGGAGCCGGGGCCGCCTCAGGGGCAACACCGGGCTTGCTGGGCCTCGGAACCACTCGCATCCCCCAGAAGGTACCGGAGTCGGACTCCGACTCCAGGCCGTGACAAGTCACACCTAGGACACAACCCGGTATCAACGCTCGGTAATTCCGGTATGCCACGTTCCGCGACATTTTCTCATCACGCCGCCACGGACTTCACGGCTGCCCTGGTCAGCGCGGTCAACGGGACTCGACCAACAGTTCGCCCGCCAGCGCCTCCTCACTGTCCGTCACCAATCCGCCACGTTCTGCCCGGACCCACGCCCGCTTCAGACACAGGTGGACGTCGGCCTCCCAGGTGAACCCCATACCGCCGTGGACCTGGAGACAGTCGCGGGCGCCGCGCACGGCCGCCTCGTCGGCCAGCAGCCGGGCCGCCGCGATGTCCACGGGGTCGGCGGTGACGGCCGCCGCGTAGACGGCCGCCCTGGCGACCTCCACCCGGACCAGCAGGTCGGCGCAGAGGTGCTTGACCGCCTGGAACGCGCCGATCGGCCGCCCGAACTGCTCGCGGGTCCGGGCGTGTTGCACGGCCGCCTCACACGTCCGCACCGCCGTGCCGAGTTGTTCGGCGGCGGTGAGCAGCACCAGGAGGGCGTCCGGCCCGGCCGTACGGTCGTGCCCCGGCACCCGGTGCAGCGGCGTCAACGGGTCGACGGACCGCACCGCGACCGCGCCGGTCGCGTCCCCCGTCACCACGTCGGCCGCGTCCAGCCACTCGACCAGGCCCCCGCCTCCGACGGTGGTCACGACGGTCTCCCCGGTCGCGGCCCCCGGCACCACTCCCGCCGCGAGATGCGTGGCCACCAGCGGCCCGGGCAGCAGCGCGCGCCCCGCCTCCTCGAACACCAACACGGCCTCGGGCAACCCCAGCCCGACCCCACCCTCGGCCTCCGGCAACCGCAGCGAGAAGAACCCGGCGTCCCCCAGTTCCCGCCAGAGCCCCCGATCGACCCGAGGAGCCTCGACGCCCTCCCGCAAGGCGTCCCGCCCGAACCGCCGATCAAGCAACCTCCGCACAGCACGCTTCAAGTCAAGCTGCTGCTCATCAAGTCGAAACCGCATCCGAGGACCCCCAGTCAAAGCCGAGCACGCCCACGCCTTCAGGGGCGCGGGGAACTGCGCGACCAGCCACATCCCACCCGCACCCGCACCCGCACCCGCACCCGCCAACCCACGGCACACCTCCATCCCCTAGGCGCCCCCGCCCGACCCTCACCCCTTCGGCAGGCCAAGAATCCGTTCGCCCACGATGTTCCGCTGGATCTCCGAGGTCCCCGCCGCGATCGTGTACGACAACGAACTGAGCCGATCGAGCACCCACGCCCGCCCGAGATCGACCCCCTCCGGCCCCAGCACCCCCACCGCCGCGTCGTACAGCTCCTGCCGCGCACGCGAATATCTCAGCTTGAAGACAGAACCCCCCACCCCCGGCACCCCTCCGGAGGACTCCGCCTCGCTGACGTTCCACTGGGTGAGCCGCCACAGCGTCCGGAACTCCGCGTTCAGCCGCCCCAGCCGCCGCCGGACGGCGGGGTCGTCCCACCGCCCGTTCGCCCGCGCCTCTCTCGCGACCTCCCCCAACACCCGTCGGCACGCGACGACTTCGCCCACGAAGGCCGTGCCGCGCTCGAACGACAGGGTCACCATGGTCACGCGCCAGCCGTCGTTCTCCTCGCCGACCCGGTTGGCGACCGGGACCCGGACCTCGTCGAGGAACACCTCGGCGAACTCGGTGGACCCGGCGAGCGTGCGCAGCGGCCGTACGGTCACACCGGGCGCGTCCATGGGCATGGCCAGCCAGGAGATGCCCCGGTGCTTGGGGGCGCCGGGATCGGTCCGCACGAGCAGCTCGCACCAGTCGGCGACCTCCGCGTGGGAGGTCCAGATCTTGGACCCGGTGACCACGTAGTCGTCGCCGTCGCGGTACGCGCGCGTGCGCAGCGCCGCGAGGTCGGAGCCGGCGTCCGGTTCGCTGAAGCCCTGGCACCACACCTCCTCGCCACGCAGCACCGGCGGCAGCCAGCGCGCCCGCTGCTCGTCCGTGCCCTCGGCGGCGATGGTGGGCCCCGCGTGCAGCAGCCCCACGAAGTTGGCGCCGACGTAGGGCGCGCCGGCCTTCTCGGTCTCCTCCAGGAAGATCAGCCGGACGGTCGGGGAGGCGTCCCAGTGGACGTGGGCGTACCCGGCGTCGTAGAGCGTCCGCTGCCAGCCGAGGTCGTACGCGCGCCGGGCGGGCCAGTCGTCGGGGGACGGCTTCGGCGGCAGGGTGGGCAGGACCTTCGCCAGCCACTCCCGCAGCCCGGCCCGGAACTCCTCCTCCTCGGGGCTGTACGCGAGGTCCATGACCGGGGGCCGCCCGTCACCTGTCGAGGTCGAGGTCGAGCATGCGGATCGCGTTGCCGCGCATGAGTTTGTAGACCGTCTCGTCGTCGAGGCCCTTCACATGGTCGAGGGCGACCTCCTTGGTGTGCGGGAAGGTCGAGTCGACGTGCGGGTAGTCGGTCTCGAAGGTCGCGTTGTCGCGTCCGACGACGTCCAGTGAGGCGACGCCGTGCTTGTCGCGGAAGAAGCAGCAGAACATCTGCCGGTAGTAGTACGTCGACGGCGGCTCGGGGATCAGGTCGCGGACGCCGCCCCAGGCACGGTGCTCCTCCCACACGTCGTCGGCGCGTTCGAGGGCGTACGGGATCCAGCCCATCTGCCCTTCGCTGTACGCGAGTTTCAACCGCGGGAACCTCACCAGGACCCCGCTGAAGAGGAAGTCCATCATCGAGGCCATCGCGTTGTTGAAGGAGAGCGACGCCTGGACGGCGGGCGGGGCGTCGGGGGAGGCGGCCGGCATCTGGGAGCTGGACCCGATGTGCATGTTGACGACCGTGCCGGTGTCCTGGCACACCGCGAAGAACGGGTCCCAGTAGCCGGAGTGGATGGAGGGCAGCCCCAGGTGGGTGGGGATCTCGGAGAAGGTGACGGCCCGGACGCCGCGGGCGGCGTTGCGGCGGATCTCGGCGACGGCCAGGTCGATGTCCCACAGCGGGATCAGGCACAGCGGGATCAGCCGGCCGCCGCTGTCGCCGCACCACTCCTCGACCATCCAGTCGTTGTAGGCGCGCACACAGGCCAGGGCGACCTCCTTGTCGTGCGCCTCGGCGAAGGTCTGCCCGCAGAAGCGGGGGAAGGAGGGGAAGCAGAGGGACGCCTCGACGTGGTTGAGGTCCATGTCGGCCAGCCGCGCCTTGGGGTCCCAGCAGCCGCGCCGCATCTCCTCGCGGGTGATGCCCTCCAGCGTCATCTCGTCGCGGTCGAAGCCGACGGCCGCGATGTTGCGCTTGTACGGGAACTTCAGGTCCTCGTAGATCCACCAGTCGGTGGGCTGGCCCTCGGGGTCCATCGTGATCTGGTACTTCCCGGCGACATAGGCGAGCTCGCCGATGCCGGCGGTCAGCGGCTGCGGGCCGCGCTCCCGGTACTTCGCCGGCAGCCAGGTCTCGAAGAGGTGCGCGGGCTCGATCACATGGTCGTCGACGCTGATGATGCGGGGCAGTTCGGTCATGGATCCCCCACTCGATATCACTGACACCCAGTATCTGATGGGTCGTCAGATCCTTGTCGAGCAGGTTAGTGGCACACCCCTGGACCGACAAGGCGCCCCGGCCTACGCTCTGCCCACCATCTGACAGCTCGTCAGTTTCTCCCGACGAGTCCTCCAGGCAGGGGGCCGCTGTGAACGAAACCGCCCACGCGCTCGGCACGTCCCGCACCCTCTGGGAACTCCTCGACGGCCGCGCCTCGCTCACCCCCGACCGGCCCGTCCTCCTCCAGGACGACCGCACCCTGACCTTCGGCGAGCTGCGCTCCCGTGCCGAGCGGGTGGCGGCGGGCCTGCACGACATGGGCGTACGCCCTGGGACGGTCGTCGCCTGGCAGCTGCCCACCCGCATCGAGACGGTCCTGCTCTCCTTCGCCCTGGCCCGCCTCGGCGCCGTGCAGTCCCCGGTCATCCCCTTCTACCGCGACCGCGAGGTCGGCTTCGCCCTGCGGGAGTCGAAGGCGCAGTTCTTCGCGGTCCCCGGCGGGTGGCGCGGATTCGACCACACCGGGATGGCCCGTCGGTTGGGCGCCCGCGGGGTCTTCGAGGCGTACGACGCCCTCCCGGTCGGCGACCCGGCGGTCCTGCCCGCCCCGCCGGCCGACGGCACCTCCGTGCGCTGGATCTACTGGACCTCCGGCACCACCTCCGACCCGAAGGGCGTCCTGCACACGGACCGCTCCCTCATCGCGGGCGGCTCCTGCCTCGCCCACGCGCTCCGCCTGACCGGCGACGACGTCGGCTCCATCGCCTTCCCGTACGCGCACATCGGCGGCCTGGACTACATGGTGATGCTGCTGCTGTACGGCTTCCCGGCCGTGCTGTTCGAGCACTTCGCGCTGCCGTCCGCGCTGGAGGGCTACCGCAAGCACGGGGTGACCGTCGCGGGCGGGTCGACGGCGTTCTACTCGATGTTCCTGGCCGAGCAGCGCAAACAGCCGGGCGTCCCCGTCGTCCCCACGCTGCGGCTGCTCGCCGGCGGCGGCGCGCCGAAGCCGCCCGAGCTGTACCACGCCGTCGTACGGGAGATGGGCGTCCAGCTCACCCACGGGTACGGCATGACGGAGGTCCCGATGATCACCATGGGGGCGCCGGACGACTCCGCGGAGAACCTCGCGACCACGGAAGGGCGTCCGCCGGAGGGGATGGAGATACGGATCGTCGACGGGGAGGTGCGGTTGAAGGGGGAGGCCGTCTGCCAGGGGTACCTGGATCCGGAGCAGTCGGCGGCGGCGTTCGACGCGGACGGCTTCTTCGTCACGGGCGACCTCGGCCGGCTGACGGACAGCGGGCACCTGGTGCTGACCGGTCGGCTGAAGGACGTCATCATCCGCAAGGGCGAGAACATCTCCGCGAAGGAGATCGAGGACCTTCTGCACCGGCACCCGGGCGTGCGGGACGTGGCGGTGATCGGACTGCCGGACGCCGAACGCGGGGAACGGGTCTGCGCGGTCGTGGAACAGCCGCCGGAGGCCGAGGCGCTGACCGTGGCGGCGGTGACGTCGTACCTGCGCGCGGAAGGGCTGTCCGTCCACAAACTGCCGGAACAGGTGGAGGTGGTGGACGCTCTCCCGCGCAACGAGACCCTGCGCAAGGTCCTCAAGTACAAGCTGCGCGAGCGCTATACGTGAACCGGCCGGAAAGGGTCACGCATCACTCGGGCACGGTGAAGTAGCGGGCGAACGCGGTCACGACCTCCACCTCGTCCACCTTGCCGTCGGCGTTGGTGTCGAGGGCGGCGGCCGTGGCGGTGGCGATGTGCGCGGGCACACCGAGGGCCTTGAGGATGCGGGCGGTCTCGTCGACCGTGGCCGAGCCGTCCCCGTCCGCGTCCGCTACGGCGAGGGCCGCGTGCAGGAAGGGGCGGGCGATCTCGGCGAACCGCTCGGGGTTGTCGCGCAGGCGCTTGACCGCGCCGTTCACGAACTCGTCCCGGGTGATGCGCTGGTCGCCGTCCCGGTCCGCTATCCCCGCCATGCCCTGCCAGAACGCCTCGGCGCCGCCGTACAGGGCCTGGCCCTTGTCCGAACGGGCGGGGGTGCCGAACTCGTTGAGAACCGCCTTGCTCGCCGCGCTGAAGTCCTCGCGGTCGATCCAGCCGTTGCCGTCCTGGTCGAAGGTGGCGAACCGGGCGGCGATCCGGCGCTCGTACTCGCTGCTGACCATGTTCTTTCGGGCCCGCCTTACGTCGAGTGGAATGCTTGTCCGTGCCTGTCGGTGTTCTTCAGGGTTCCTCGGGTTCCCCGGACGGAGCGTACGACGTCTGCGGGCGGTGCGGAGCGCGAAAGCGACGCTTGTACCAAGACTGCGGGAATACTGGGACAACAGTGTGGCTCCCGGGGCAACCGGTGGAGGGGGTCGGGCAGGCGCGCGGGCCTCTGGTCAGGCCGAAAGGGCGTCGGCCTCACCCTCGGGCTCCGGCGCCACCGCCGACATGACGTCCGGGTGGACGTCGAAGAGCCGGCGGACGCCGAGCGCGGCCATGACCCGGTTGACGTGCGCGCCCTCCGTCGGGCCGCCGGCCCTGCCGTCGGCCGGGAGGATCAGCCGCAGCCGCCCCCGGCAGGAGCGCATGAGGCGGCGGGTGGCGATGAGGACGCCCACGCCGCTGGAGTCGCAGAAGACGACGCCCGAGAGATCGAGGACCAGACTTCGGCGGCCGTCGGCCACCGCCTCGTGCACCCGCTGACGGAGCACCGGTGAGGTCACCAGATCCATCTCTCCCGACACCCGCAGCACGGCCCACCCACCCTGCTCGCCGTCGGTCACTTCGAACTCCACCGCGATGCCTCTCAGTCGCCGAACCGGAAGCCGATACACCGCTTCCTGCTGCGCGGCTGCCCCGCCGTCGTTCCATGAAACACCCGCACTCCGCGGAAAGCGCGTGGCAACCGAGCCATTTCAGGGGCCTTTTCGGTGAGATTTACATCGAGTACGGTCACTAGTGATCGAAAACCGATCCACAAGTGATCGACAAGCGATTGAGATCGATACAAGTGCGTTCCGGAGCGGTCGATTTCGCACCTCGGAAACGCCGCACGGAACCCCGGCGGACCGGCGGCCGCCCACGTGGGCGGCCTGAACAACGCAGCGGAGGATGCCTCTACCACCTACGGCCGCGCGAGGGGCGCACATTGGCATAAAGGGGCGTGCGCGGTCAGCGGTGCCGACTACATTCGAGAACCCGGTGCACACAGGCTGGACACAGTGCGGGACGACGGCTCGGCCACCGGCCGGAACGGCCCGCGATCAGGAACGGCGCAGGCAGAGCAGGATGAGGGGGCCGTATGGCGACGCAGGACGCACCGCCCCGCTGGGACCTCAGGATGCGGCAGCGGCTGACGCGGGGCGAGGCGGCCGCGCTCGGTGAGCTGTACGACCGGTTCGCGTCGCTCGTGCACGGCCTCGCCCACCGTGTCCTGGGCGACGAGCGGGCCGCCGACGGCATCACCCGCGAGGTGTTCGTCCGGATCTGGGATGACCCCGAGGCGTACGACCCCAAGCAGGGCCCGCTGCGCTCCTGGGTCGCCGCGCTCACCCACCGGCTGGCCGTGCAGCGGCTGCGCGCCACGGAGACCGCCGCGCTCGCCGAGGGCGGCGAGGGCAGCGCCGAGGAGCTGGAGCGCAAGGTCCACCAGGCGTCGGTGGCCGCCCGCGCGGACTACATAGTGCAGGCCATGCCCACACCGCTGCGGGCCGCACTCGAACTGGCGTACTTCCAGCGCCGCGACTACCGGCGGACCGCCGCGGAGCTGGGCGTCACCGAGGACGAGGCGCGCCGCCGCCTCCGCCTCGGCCTCCAACTCCTCGCCACCGCCCACGACACCCGCCCCTCCGGCACCCCGCCCGAACCCGGGGGTACGGCGTGAACAACGGAACGACCCCCTCCGGCGCGTACGGGGAAGAGCCGGAGGACAGGGTGCCTGGGTCTCCGGAACAGCCGGACTACGGTGCGGGACGGGACGGCGGTAGCGGTGCCGGGCGGGACGGCGACGCGTGCGGGCGGCCGGAGGCCGGCGACCGCACCGGCGGTGACGCACCGGCCGGGTCGCCGCCTCGGATACCGCTTCCGCGGTCCTCCGTGGAGGACACGGGACTGCCGCTGCCGGACCCCGCCCCGCAGCCGGCGCCGCCACGCGACGACCCGGACACGTCGTCCGAACCGCCGGCGTCCGAACCGCCGGCGTCCGAACCGCCGTCGGCCGCACCCCACGCCCCCAGCCCCACCCCCGACCCCACCCCCCTCGTGCTGGAGCACCGGGTGTTGAAGGCGTTGCTCGGGGCGTGGGCCCTTGCCGTGTGCTCGGGGGAGGAGGCCGCCGCCGTCGAGGAGCACCTCGGGGTGTGCGGCGGGTGCGCGGACGAGGCCCGGCGGCTGCGCGAGGCCGTGGGGCTGCTGCACCCGCCGGAGAGCCTCGACCTCGACCCGTCCCTGCGCACCCGCGTCCTGCGGAGCTGCCTGGACCGCCGCGCGCCCCGCATCCCCGTACCGGCCTGGGCGGCGCCGTACGACGCGGAGGCGGCCCGGCTGGACGCGTTGCTGCAGGACATCGACGACGCCGACTGGCAGGCGCCCGTGCGGCTCCGCTGGTTCGGGGACGAGGGCCCGGTGGCCCGGCGGACGACCGTCGCCGGGGTCATCGCGCACCTGCTGACGGTGGACGGCCTCGTGGCGGCCGCGCTGGGGCTGGAGGACCCGCTGGAGCACCTGGCGGCAGGATCGGCCAGCCGTACTCCCGACGCGCGCACCGAGGCGTACTGGAAGGCCGCGCACCTCCCGACCGGGCGCGCGATCCGCGGGCCGTGGCGGGAGCAGAGCCACGACATCGTGCGGACGGCCTCGTTCAGAGGCGGCGGACCCGAGGGGGCCGGCGCGGGTGAGGACGCCGAGGGCGCCGAGAACTCCGGGCGCCTCATGGTGTCGTACGGCGGGTTCGAGCTGCCGTTGCGGGACGCGATGCTCGACCGGGCGTTCGAGTGCTGGATCCACGCGGAGGACATCGCGGAGGCGGTGGACTACCCGTACACCGCGCCCTCCGGACGCCATCTGCACGGGATGATCGACCTCGCGGCACGGATGCTGCCCCTGGTGCTGGCCGAGCGCCGCCGGACGGGCCTGGCGTCACGGTCTCCCGCGGCGGGCCGCCACCTCGTGGCCGCCGGCGCGCCCGGCCGCAGCCTCCGCCTGGAGATCGAGGGCTCGGGCGGCGGTGAGTGGCTCATCCCGCTGGACTCCCCCGGCGCGATCGGCTCCGCCGAGCACGAGGTCGCCCATGTCGCCCTCGACGGGGTCGAGTTCTGCCGGCTCGCCGCGGGGCACGTCCCGCCCGAGGAGGCCGCGGCCGGCCAGCTGGGCGACCGCGACGCCATCCGGGACGTCCTCTTCGCGGCGGCGTCCCTGAGCCGGATGTGACCGCTCCCGCAGCCGCGGATTCCGAGCCGCGCGCCCCGGCGTGCTAGGCCCTGTCGTCAAATTCCCACCTACCCCGCGACGCCATGCACGCGCTCTCGACGCACCGGGCCCCGACCCGAGTACGTCCAGTACACGGGTCAGGGCCCGGCACGCCGAGAGCACGCACCTGACGCCGCGGGGCCGCCCTCCGGGCGACGGCGGGAATGTGACGACAGGGCCTAGGCGAAGACGACCGTCCGTCGGCCGTTCATCAGGATCCGGCGCTCGGCGTGCCACTTGACCGCCCGGGCCAGGGCCTGGCACTCCACGTCACGGCCGATCGCGACGAGCTCCTCGGGGGTCACCCCGTGGCCCACCCGCTCGACCTCCTGCTCGATGATCGGCCCTTCGTCGAGGTCGGCGGTGACGTAGTGCGCCGTCGCCCCGATCAGCTTCACGCCCCGCGCGTGCGCCTGGTGGTACGGCTTGGCGCCCTTGAAGCTCGGCAGGAACGAGTGGTGGATGTTGATGATCCGGCCGCTGAGCTGCTTGCAGAGGTCGTCCGACAGCACCTGCATGTACCGGGCGAGCACCACCAGCTCGACCTTCTCCTGCCGGACGATTTCCAGCAGCCGCGCCTCGGCCTCGGCCTTGGTGTCCTTGGTGACCGGGATGTGGTGGAAGGGGATGTCGTACGAGGCCACCAGCTCGGCGAAGTCCGTGTGGTTGGACACGACCGCCGCGATCTCCACCGGCAGCGCCCCGATCCGCGCCCGGAACAGCAGGTCGTTCAGGCAGTGCCCGAACTTGCTGACCATCAGGACGACCCGCATCTTCTCCTCGGCGCGGTTGATCTGCCAGTCCATGTGGAAGGAGTCGCCGATCGCCGCGAAGCTCGCCCGGAGCTTGTCCAGGCTCACCGGAGCCTCCGCCGAGAAGTGGACGCGCATGAAGAACAGACCCGTGTCGTGGTCGCCGAACTGCTGGCTGTCCTCGATGTTGCAGCCGGTCATGAAGAGGTAGCTCGACACGGCGTGCACGATTCCCTGCTTGTCGGGGCAGGAGAGGGTGAGGACGTACTGGTCGGCGGGCGCCGCGGTGCGAGTGGGCTGCGCGTTCATGCCCGACAGGGTCGCATATGGCGTACCCATGTCGGCAATCGTCCCGAGGACCGGGACCCGACCGGACACCACCGGCCCCACCGGCCCCACCGGCCCCACCGGCCCCCGACCCGACCCGACCGCCCCGAACCGCTCCGCGCGGCCGCCGTCCCGTTCCCTACGCCGCCCTCGTCATGATCCGCAGCACTTCCAGCGTGCGCGGCGCTGTGTCCGGGTCCTCGCCGTCGCTCACCGAGAGGCGTACATGGGCCTCACGGGCCGCGCGGACCGCCTCGGGCCAGGCGGGGTGGTCGAGGTACGCGGAGACGGGGGCGTCCGGCCCCACCTGGTGCATGATCCGCAGCACGCGCAGCACGGCGGTGTCGACGAGCGCCGCCTCCTGGGCGTCGCGGAAGATCGCACCGACGTACTTCTCGGCGGACCAGTTGTCCAGCCAGGTGTCCTCGACCAGGCGGTACACGGCGTCGGTGACGTCACCGTATCCGTCGACGCCGGCCAGCCAGACGTCCCGCTGGAACACCGGATCGGAGAGCATGTGCAGCGCGGAGCGCACATTGCTGCGCCAGCGCCACCACGGCATGTCGTTCAGTGGCATGCCGCCCATGGTGGATGAGCGACGCCCACGACGGGAAGAGTTCTCCGAACCTTGGACGGTCATCGCTCCCGCGTTCCTCTCTGCACTCCCTCGAAAATACGATCGTAGCTTCCCGCAATTCACCTCCCAGTCACCCAGCGTTGGCCGATCGTCACGCCTGGGTTGGTCATGTGACGGAATCGTGCGGAGCCATGACCGGCAGGCGACGCACCCCAGCAGACCGTCCCACGCATATCCGCCCCGGCGGTTCCCGCCGTACCGGGACGAAACGGGCCGGTACCGCGAGAGTCGTCGCACTGGCGTTGTGCGCGTCGCTCGCCGCCGGGTGCGGGGTGGTGTCCGGCGTCACGGGGGACTCCGGGGACGGCCCCATCACCGTCATGACCTGGGCGCCGGAGAAGACCGCCGCCACCAACAAGCCCGGCATGCCCGCCATGGCGAAGGCGTACGCCCGCTGGGTCAACGCGGGCGGCGGGATCAACGGCCGTGAGCTGCGCATCCTCACCTGCAACGACCACAACGACACCGTGGGCGCCGCCAAGTGCGCCCGCCGCGCCGCCAAGGAGGGCGCCGTGGCCGTGGTCGGCTCCTACAGCCAGCACGGCCGCTCCTTCCTCGCCCCGCTGGAGTCCGCCGGCATTCCCTACATCGGCGGCTACGGCGTCACCGACGACGAGTTCTCCAGCTCGCTGTCCTACCCGGTCAACGGCGGTCAGGCCGCGCTCATGGCCGGCCTCGGCGAGCAGCTCGCGAGCGCCTGCGGCCCCGTGGCCCTCGTACGCCCCGACTCCATAGCGGGCGACCAGTATCCGCTCCTGCTGAACTCGGGGCTGCGCGCCAGGGGCCACCGCGGGGCCGAGGACCAGCTGGCCGCCGACGACGCGACCGAGTACTCGGACCACGCCCAGCAGGCGCTGCGGCGGGCCACCGGCGACCCGGCGAAGCGGGGGTGCGTGGTGCCCGCGCTCGGTGACCGGACCTCCACGTTCATGGACTCGTTCCGCCGGGACCGCAAGGACTTCCCCGCCGTGCGCACCGCCTCCGTGCTCGGCAGCGTCGACCAGTCCCTCGTCGACTCGACCGGCGGCCGGTCGGGGCCGTACGAGGGGACGTACGTCACCGGCTGGTACCCGGTGGAGACCGACGAGCGCTGGGACCGGATGAAGAAGGTGATCCGGGAGCACGCCTTCGACGACAACCGGATCGATCCGGCGGACCCGGGTGTGCAGACCACCTGGATCGCGTACACCGTGCTGAGGTCCGTCATCGAGAAGATCGGGGACGGCGAGGTCACCGCCCAGGCGATCCGCAACACCCTCGACAACGGTCTGAAGGTCACCACGGGCGGACTGACCCCGCCGCTGACCTGGCGCTTCGAGGATCTGATCGCCGCGGCCGGCTTCCCCCGGCTGATCAACCCGGAGGTCACCTTCCAGGTCGTCCGCAAGGGCCGCCTGGTCGCCGCCCGCCAGGGCTTCGTGAACGTCGAGAAGACCCTCGTCGACGCGGAGCTGTGATCCGCCGGGGCGGGGCCTAGAGCTGGCCCGCCTGCCGCTGGGTGAGGCCGTACTTGCCGGCGATGCCGTTCCACAGCCGCGCGGCCTTGGTCTTCTCGGCGCTCGCCGTGCTGCTGGCCTGGTTGCCCGCCTGGGTCTCGCCGGTGGAGCGGGCCTGGCCCCGCTTGCAGAGCTTCCTCTTGCCCGCGACCTCGTCGGCCCACGCGGCGTAGTGGTTGTCGGCGGAGGCGGACGCCTGCCACGCCTTGGTGAGCGCGGTGGTCAGGGCGGCGTTGTCGGGCAGCTTGTCGACGGACAGCTCGCCGAGCTCGGTGACGAGGTCGTTGCGCTGCTTGGCCGCGTTCCGCAGATCGGTGGCGGCCTGGCTGAGGTTGGTGCAGGAGCGGATGTTCGCGACGGCCTTGATCACGCTGTTCCGGCTGTCGCCGCTGTCCGCGAGCAGCTTGTCCAGGGCGACCGCCTGCTCCTTCGCCGGGTCGGCCGCGGCGGACGACGGCTCCTCGGCCGACGGCTCGGACGCCGCCACGGCCTTGTCGTCGCTCTGCCCATGGTCGTCCTTGGCGCCGCCGGCCATCAGGGCGCCCGCCCCGATGCCGAGGACGACGATCCCGACGCCCACGGCGGCGATCAGCGGCACCTTGGACCGCGTACGGCCCGCCGGACCGCCGCCGTCGCGTCTCGCGGAGGCCCGCCCGCCATGACCTCCGTGACCACCGTGCCCACCATGCCCCAGGCCGCCTGGACCGCCGGGGCCCTGCGGGGACTGGGCGGCGTAAGGCTGCTCGATCCTGGGCATCTGCTGCGTGGCCCCGGCCGGTGAGGCGCCCGCGGGCTCACTGCGGAAGAGGCTGTCGAACACATCCGGCTGCTGCTGCGGCGCACCGTACCCCTGGGCCTGACCCCGCCCCGGAGCCTGCGGCTGGGCGGCCACCGGCGGTATGTACTGGGTGGCGTCGGCGTCCGGGTTCCCCATCGGCGCCCCGTGGCCGGGGTTCGCGGTGGGCGGCAGGGGCCCGGCACCGTGGTCCGGGACCCGCCCGAGGTACGCCGTGGCGTCGGCCGACGCCTCCGGCGGCAGTGCGCCCGGCCCCACCGGCGGCAGGTACTGGGTCGCGGCCTCCGGGGCCGCGGGCACCGGCGGTATGTACTGCGTCGCCGCCTCGTCCCCGGGCATCGGACCGGCCGACGGCACCGGCGGCAGGTACTGGGTGGCCCCCTCGTCCACCGGCGAGGCCGGCGGCATCGGGGCTCCGCCCGACGCGCCTGCCCCCTCTCCCGCGACCGGCGGCAGGGGCATCCCGGAACCACCCCCGGCATACCCGTCGCCCCCGTACGCGGCCTGCGCCGCCCCGGGCGCTCCATAGGCGGCCTGCGGCGCCCCCTCACCCCGGTAGGCACCCTGCGACGCCCCGCCCGACCCGTACACGGGCCCAGGCTGCCCGCCCGCCCCGTACGCGGGCCCGGACCGCCCGTCCGACCCGTACGCGGGGTGGGGCGCCCCCTCCGATCCGTACGCGGGGTGGGGCGCCCCCTCCGATCCGTACGCCGCCTGCGGCGCGCCCTCCGGTGGCAGGGGCAGGCCGCCGTCCGGGGTGCTCTGGTCGCCCCACCCCGGGGCGCCGCCCCAGGAGCCGGCCTGCGGCTGGTCCCGTACGTCGTGACCGCCGTGGTTCCACGGCTGGGCCGGCGGGGTGGGGGGCACGGGAGCCGGGGGCAGCTCGCTCGGGTGCAGCGGTGCCCCGCCGTCGGAGGGCAGCACGATGCCTTCGCGCGCGGGCCGCGCCGAGGGCTCCTCGCCCTGTCCACTCTGCGTCACCGGGACTCCTACGAACGGGGGACTTGCGGAATCGTCGCCTCACGCTACCGGTTCCCGGCAACCGCCTCAGCAACCACCCGCGCCCCGCCGAGCGGCCGAGCCCCCGGGAAGTCCGCCTTCTGGGCGGACACCGCCCGGCAGAGGGGCATCGCCTCCTCGGAGGGGCGCGCGGAACCGCGCGACCGGGCCCCACAGGACGCGGCCGCGCGACGACCCGGTCCGCCCCACCGGGAGCGCAACGGGGCCCCTCCGGCCGGAACTACGCCGCCTGGAGCTCCATCCGCGCCCCGAACTCCCTGACCACCGCCTCCTCCCGGAACGGCTCCAGCCTCTGCTGGAAGTCCTCCAGATACTCGGCCCCCCGGTTGGACCGCAGCGAGCCGAGCAGTTCCACGGCCTTCAACCCCGTGTGGCACGCCTGCTCGACCTCGCGCTGCTGCACCTGCGCCGTGGCGAGCAGCACATAGCCGATCGCCCGCCGCCGGGCCCGCGACTCGGGATGCTTGGCCAGCGACTCCTCGGCCCGCCGCGCCGCCGCCTCGGCCTGCCCGAGATCCCGGTGGCAGTGCGCCAACTCGTCGGCGAGATACGCCTCGTCGAAGTGCCTGATCCAGTTCGGGTCGTCCCCGGACGACGCGTCCGCCGCCTCCAGCGCCTCGACGGCCCGCCCGGCCGCCGCCTGCGCGGCGCGCGCGTCGCCCATCAGCGCGTGCCCGCGCGCCTCCGCGGCGTGGAACATGCACTCCGCGCGCGGGGTGGCCCGACCGCGCGCCCCTTCCTGCGCCGCCCGCGCCAACTGGGCGATCTCACGCGGGTTTCCGAGCTGTGCGGCGAGATGGCTCATGGACGCGGCGAGTACATACCCGCCGTACGCGCGGTCGCCCGCGGCCTGGGCGAGCCGGAGCGCCTGGATGTAGTACCGCTGGGCGAGCCCCGGTTGCCCGGTGTCGACGGCCATGTACCCGGCGAGTTCGGTCAGCCGGGAGACCGCCGCGAACAGCTCGCGGCCCACCGCCTCCCGGTACGAGCCGGCCAGCAGCCCCGAGACGACGCTGTTCAGGTAGTGCACGACGACGGGCCGGACGTGTCCGCTGCCGTACTGGTGGTCCAGGTCGACGAGCGCCTGGGTCATGGCGCTCACGGCCGCCACGTCGGCGAGCCCGACCCTCGGTCCCGCCGTGCGGGCCACCTGGGAGTCCGGTGCCGAGATCAGCCAGTCGCGGCTGGGTTCGACGAGCGCGGAGGCGGCGACGGACGACCCCGACAGGAAGTCCCGCCGGCCCACGTCGCTGCGCCACAGCTCGCAGACCTGCTCGATGGCCCCGAGGACCGTCGGCGAGAACTGGAGCCCGACGCCGGACGCGAGGTTCTTGCCGTTGGCCATGCCGATCTCGTCGATCGTGACCGTACGGCCCAGCTTGCGGCCCAGCGCCTCGGCGATGATCGCGGGCGCCCGGCCCCGCGGCTGCTGTCCGCGCAGCCAGCGCGCGACGGACGTCTTGTCGTAGCGGAGATCCAGTCCGTGCTCCGCGCCGCACATGTTGACCCGCCGGGCCAGCCCGGCGTTGGAACAGCCCGCTTCCTGGATGAGCGCCTGGAGCCGTTCGTTCGGCTGCCTGGCGACGAGCGGCCTTGCGGCCATGGCGTACCCCCTGTGGCTGTGGTGCCTGCCCACGCGACGAGTTGACGTGTCCTCAGTGGTCGGTCCCTTCCACCACGGGGTCACACGGCCCGGTGCGCGCGCCGAACACGCGTACCGAAAGCGCGTACCCCCGTATCGAAAGGATCCGGCCTCGAAGATCAATGCCCCGCCGACATACCGAAGATGCGAGACATTCCACGATTGCCGGGGTAAACACGGATGCTGTACCCCACACGTGGCTACCCGGCTCACTCAGTGATCCCGCCCGCGCGCCCCCGCACGTGCACCCATGCGCCCCGGGCCAGTTGACGATGCTCTCCCCCGCGCATGTGACATCCGTAACCACTGATGAGCGCTAGAGTTGTGTTCATCGTGGAAGAGACCATCGCGGGCCCTGAAGCTGCCCAAATCCCGCAGCAGCGTGGCGAAACGCTGCTGGACACCGCCGTTCGATACGCCGAAGAACGTCACTGGGACGTGTTTCCCGGTACGTGGCTGGAAGCAGTCGACGGGGTGCAGCACTGCTCTTGCGGCAACACCGCGTGCGCCACCCCCGGCGCGCACCCGGCGCGTGAGGACTGGGCGACCCAGGCGACAGGCAGTGCGACCGTCGCACGCCGTCTGTGGTCCAAGCAGCCGACCGCGTCGATCCTGCTGCCGACGGGGCGCACGTTCGACACGATCGACGTTCCCGAGACGGCCGGCCTGCTGGCGCTGGCCCGGATGGAGCGCATGGATCTGACGCTCGGTCCGGTGACCTGGACGCCGGACCGCCGTATGCACTTCTTCGTGCTGCCGGGCGCGTCGGTCAAAGTCCCCGACCTGGTACGGAAGTTGGGCTGGTCCCCGCTGTCGCTCGACCTCAGGGCGCTGGGCGAGGGCGAGTACGTGGCGGCGCCGCCGACCCGGTACGGGTCACGGGGGGCCGTGCAGTGGGCGCGTCGCCCCACTCCCGCGAACCGGTGGCTGCCGGACGCGGAGGAGCTGATCTCGCCGCTCGCGTACGCGTGCGGCAGGGATGGCCGCCGATAACACGCGGGCGGCTTGACGAGCGGTTCCCGCCCTCAAGTAGCCCGCCCCCGTGGGCAACAGCGATGATCCAGCGGGGACGGGCCGCACCGCCCCCAGGGCGCTCCATCGACCTTCGCCATTCGTGTGACCGGCGGGGTCAGGGGGAGACCGTACGGGCCGGGATCGCGGCGGACCCCCTTTCGTGGCCACCCCGGCGCCGGGAAGCCCGTGACGGCCTCCATGGCCCTGTCCCACTCGGACTTCGAGACGGCCCGGCGTGAGATCGGCCGACTCCACGAGGCCCTGCTCGCCCACGCCCCCACCGGCTCCCGCCCGAACGACGAACTGCTGACAGCTCTGCACGGCTGAGCCCCCGAGCCGCGAAGGGCGTGAGGGCAGGGGGCGGCGGTCATCGGCCGGCGGACCGCCGTGCGTGGTCAGAGGGTGGCGAACAGGGCGTTCAGGGGGGCGGGTACACGGTCCGGGGCGAGGGCCTCGACCAGGACGCGGCCGTACTGGATCTTGCGGCCCTTCTTCGTGCCGAAGAAGCGGCGGAGCTGCTGCTGGGGAGGGCGCCCCTGCTGGGCGGGCTGGCGGAGGAACGTCCGCAGGGGGCGCAGGTCGCCCTCCGCGCGGACGAGTTCCTGGACGCGGGTCACGCCGAGCGCCCGGATCAGCTCGTCCTCCAGGTCGGCCGCGCACACGAAGAACCCCTCGGGCGCCGCGCCGGCGCGTTCCCAGCCGCGGGCGTAGTAGTCGCGCTCCCGCTCGTCGCACAGCCCGGTGAGGCGGAGGCCGAGGCCGGACGGGCCGAGGAGCCCGGCGAAGCGGCCGACGCTCATCGCGCCGCCCATCGGCAGGACGCACACCCCTTCGGCGACGAGGTCGCGCCCGCGTCGCGCGGCGAGCGCGTCGACCGCCGCGACATCGCTGGGCCCTTCGAGCAGGACAACCGCCCGGACCCCCACCGTCGAGGCCAGGTCCCGCGCCGGGTCACCCGGCCCCCCGGCAGCCCACTCGATGGCCGCCTGCCGGAACGCCCCCATGTCTGCCATGCCCCAAGTCTCCGCCGTTCCGGTCCCCCGACGGTAGGCATTTTCGGGGAAGGGCCCCCGAGCGGTGCGCTCTGGGGCCCTGAGGCGTCAGTCGGTGAAGCCGTCCAGGAACGGCTCTATCGCGGCGCGCCACGCGTCGGGCTGGTCGTAGTGGACCAGGTGCCCCGCGTCGGCGACCTCGGCGTACTGGCCGTGGGGCAGGACGCGGACCATCTCCTGCGCCTCGGCGCGGCCCAGCTCTCCGTCGAGCCCGCGGACCACGAGGGTCGGGCACCGCACCTGGGTGAGCTCCTCCCAGTGGGCGTCGTACACCCACGTCTCGCGGGTCGTCAGCATCTGCTCGGGCTCGAAGACGGGCCGCCAGCCGTCGGGGCCCTCATGCATGACCTCGGCGTAGAACTCGCCTCGCGAGGGGTTGGGGCGCTCCACCCACGGGTCGTCCTCGCCGAACCACTTGCGGACGTCGGCGAGGGTCGCGAAGGGCAGCGGCCATGCCTTGAACCAGTTCTCCCACTCGCGCTGGGAGGCGGCGCCCAGCGCCGAGGCCCGCATGTCGCAGATGATCAGACCACGCACCAGGTCCGGGCGCTTGGCGGCCAGTTGCCAGCCGGTGAGCGCGCCCATGGCGTGGCCGATGACGACGACGGGGTCGAGGCCGAGCTGCTCGATCGCCGCCTCGGCGTCCTCCACGTAGGCCTCACGGGTGTAGGCGGCCTGCTCCGGCTTCTCGCTCCGGCCGTGCCCCCGCTGGTCCAGGGCGACGGCGCGATGCCGCTCGGAGAGCCAGCGGGCGGTGGGCGCCCAGTGCGAGGCGCGGCCCATGAGGCCGTGCAATAACAGCACCCCGGGCCTGCGCTCGCCGCCGGGTTTCTCTCCCGCCGCCGCCTCGGTCCGTCCCCGGGTCAGGTCGCCGGGTATCTCCCCGGTCTTGGGCGGGTCCCCGAACTCCCAGGCAGCGAGACTCACGCCGCCCGTTCCGGTCACGTCGATGCGCCGCGTCATTGGCACCCCCCACACTCCCGCTCGGACCGCTCGCTCCCCGGCTCTCGCCGCGCTTCGAACCGGGTGGTCCATTCGTCCTGACCGCTGTCGTACCGCTGTCGTACCGCTGTCGTGCTGCCCTTGCTGTTCGCGCCGTGGTGCGCGCCGCTCGAACGGCGCGCACCTGTTGTTACAGCGCGCGTACCGATCGGCACGTTACGTATGGGATGCGTGAGCCGGTCCGGGACGGGCCGCTGGACGAGACGCCACGCCGTACACGTTATCGAAAACACATTCGAAGATGCCGTTCCTGGCGACAACACCCCTCATTCGAGTGACCCGCCTCAAGGATTGCCCGCCTCCACTGAGGGGAGATCTTCAACGGGAGGCGGACCGCTCGGGGAAAACGGTCCGAGGGGGATGACCCTGGGAGCTCGGGGCTCCGGGTCAGCACAGGGGAGGACAGGCCCCGGCGCCGCACGGCGCCGGGGCCCTCCTCATGTCCACGGCACATCCGCCCCGCCCCCTCCTCCGCCACCGCGAGATCGCCGTCTCGGGCGGCCAAGAGCCCCTCAGGTCATATGCCTCACGGGCAAGCCTCGCACGCGAACGGTCCGCGCGCTGCGATTCGACGCAGTGAATCTCGGACTTCGACGGGCGGCCGGAGGACGGCCGAGGCAGGGGGCGCGACGCGCGTCATGGACCCGGTCCGCGCCGGGGGGTCAGGGCTTGGCGACGAAGACGTGCGAGGCGACGTCGGCCGCGAGTTCCGCGGCCTCGCCGCCGCTGCCCACGAGGACACCGCCGGCCGCCTCCGTCACGCTCACGACGGAGCCCGGCTGCACCCCCGCGCGCCGCAGCGTGTACATCAGCTGCGCGTCCGTCTGGATCGGCTCGCCGATCCTGCGCACGACGACCGTCTTGCCCTCGTTGCCCGGGTCGAGGTCCGCCAGCGACACCATGCCCTCGTCGAGGAACGGGTCCGCGCCGTCCTTCTCGCCCAGCTCCTCCAGACCGGGGATGGGGTTGCCGTACGGCGACTCCGTGGGGTGCCGGAGCAGTTCCAGCACGCGGCGCTCGACGGCCTCGCTCATCACGTGCTCCCAGCGGCACGCCTCCGCGTGGACCTGCTCCCACTCCAGGCCGATCACATCGACGAGCAGACACTCCGCGAGGCGGTGCTTGCGCATCACGCGCGTCGCCAGGCGGCGGCCCTCCTCGGTGAGCTCCAGGTGCCGGTCCGCCGCGACCGAGACCAGGCCGTCGCGCTCCATGCGCGCGACCGTCTGGCTGACCGTCGGGCCGCTCTGATCGAGGCGCTCGGCGATCCTGGCACGCATGGGGACCACACCTTCCTCTTCGAGCTCGAGGATGGTGCGGAGATACATCTCCGTCGTGTCGATCAGTCCGGACATACGTGCCCCTCGATGAGATTCAGCGGCTTCGCTGCGCTGGCCCTGGACCCAATTCTTACGCATCCCACTGACAACCGGGTCTTCGCTGCCGTTTTCCGAGGGTGCCCTCCCAGGATGCCCTTCGAGGAGCGCGCGGATGCCGTCCTCCGCTCCGCCGTATTGACACCCCACTGGTCCAGACCTCTAACGTGATCGCAGGTCGGACGGAGCGGAGGGGTGCGGGCATGGCGGACGGCACTGCGGCGGCACGGCGTTTCATGGACGCGGCCATCGGGCTGGTGGAGCGCGTACGGGACGAGGAGGCCGAATCCCTCGCCGCCGCCGGGAAACTCGTGGCGGACACGGTCGTCGACGGCGGCCGTCTCTTCGCGTTCGGCGCCGGCCACTCCTCCCTCGCCGCCCAGGACCTCGTCTACCGGGCCGGCGGTCTGGCGCTGATGAACCTGCTGACCGTCCCCGGCGCCGTCGGCGTCGACGTGGTGCCCGCGACGCTGGGCTCCGCGCTGGAGCGGGTCGACGGACTGGCGACCGCCGTGCTCGACAGCAGCCCCCTGCGCGCCGGCGACCTCCTGATCGTCATCTCCCTGTCCGGACGCAACGCCCTCCCCGTCGAGATGGCGCGGCACGCCCGCGAACTCGGCGTGAGGGTCATCGGCGTCACCTCCGTCGCCTACGCCACGGCGACGACTTCACGCCACTCCTCGGGCACCTTCCTCAAGGACCACTGCGACCTCGTCCTCGACTCCAAGATCGCCGTCGGCGACGCCGAACTCACCCACGATGCCGTGCCCGCCCCCTTCGCCCCGGCCTCCACCGTCGTCACCTCCGCGCTCCTCCAGGCGGTCATGGCCACCGCCGCCGCCGACCTGGCCGACCGGGGCGTGCAGCCCCCGCTGCTGCGGTCCGGGAACGTCGACGGCGGCCTCGACTGGAACGACCATGTCTTCCGGGAGTACGGCGACCGCATCTTCTACCTGCGCTGACACGACTCCCTCGGGTGTGTAGGGCGGAGGTGCGTGGGAACGGTGAGAAGGAAATCCGGCGTACAACGATTTCGTCCAAATCTTGCGTGAACCAGATGTGGGCTGGGTCACGTTCGAGTTGAATGATGGCGAGTGAGCGAACCGACGCGCCGTACGTGCGGACGCAACGCAGCCTGCAGGGGGTTCAGGTGAGTGCTTCCCGGCGTAAAGGGGCCGCCGACGCACTGGGGCCCGACAAGCCCGAACGCAACGGCCCGGGGAACGGCCGGACCGGCCGGAACGAGGAGTTCGACGACACCGATCACAGCGTGCAGAGCGAAGACGGCGACATCGAAGACGGCGACGACATCGACACGGAGGACGCCATGGACTCCGTGGATCCCGGGGGCGCGGATCTCCTCGCCGCCCTCCTCGACGGCATGGACGCGGCGCTGTGCGCCTTCGACGCCGACGGGGTCGTCACCCACTGGAACCGCGAGGCCGAACGCATCCTCGGCTGGAGCGCCGAGGAAGCCGTCGGACGGCGCGGCTTCGCCGGGTGGGCCGTACGGACCGCCGACGCCGAGGAGGTCGAGACGCGGCTGATGGCCGCCATGCACGCCTCCGGGCGGCAGGTCCACGAGTTCGCCCTCGTCACCAAGGACGGCGGACGCGTCCTCGTCCGCACCCAGTCCGCCGCCGTGCGCGGCCCCGACGGCAAACCGGCCGGCCTGTACTGCGCCTTCAGCGAGGTCCACGCCCAGATCGACCTCGAACGGTCCATCGCGCTCAGCGAGGCGCTCTTCGAGGACGCCTCGTGGGGAGTCGTCCTCGTCGACGCCGATCTGCGGCCCGCCGTGGTCAACGCCCACGCGGCCCGCAGCCTCGGCATCGGCCGCACCGCCGTCCTCGGGCGCCCCCTCGGCGAACTCCTCACCCAGGGCGTCGAGGAACTGGAGAGCGCCCTCACCCATGTACTCGCCGAAGGCGCCCCGCCCGCGCCCGCCGAGATCTGGGTCGGTGTCCGCACCCCCGACGGGGAGAAACGTCGCTGCTGGCGCAGCGGTTTCCTCCGCCTCGCCTCGCCCCTCGCCGAGGAACCCGTCCCCCTCGGCGTCGGCTGGCTCTTCCAGGACGTCACCGAGGCCAAGCAGACCGAACAGGAGGCCGCGCTCCTCCGCTTCCGCGTCAACCAGCTCCATCGCGCGGCACGCGCCGCCGCCGAGTGCGAGGACCCCGGCGAGGCCGCCACCGTCCACCTCGACTTCGCCCTCGCCGGCTTCGCCGACCACGCCCTCATCGACCGGGTCGCGGGCCCCCCGCCGGCCGACGACGGGCCCGTACGGCTCGTACGCGCCGCGGCCACGCCCTCCGGGCCGCCCGGCCCCAGCCAGCTCTCCGGGCACGCCGGCATCCCGGTCCGCTACGGCCGGGGCCACCCCGCCCTGCAATGCGTGGAACGGGCCGGATCGGTACGCGCGAGCGCCGGGTCCGCCGCCCCGGAGTCGGCCCGCGACTGGGCGACCGCCCGCCAGTGGCCGCCGGAGACCGTCCACGCCCTCTGCGCGGTCCTGCGCAGCCGGGGCCGCACCCTCGGCGTCGTCACCTTCCTGCGCGGCGCCGGCCGCACCCCCTTCGAACGCACCGACTCCCTGTACGCCGAGGACATCGCCGTACGCATCGCGGCGGCCCTTGACCTGGAGACGACGGCGAGGGCGACGGACTGACGCGGAGTGAGGCAGTGGACGGGCTACTTGAGGGAGCCCGCGGTCAGGCCCTTGCGCCAGAAGCGCTGGAGACAGATGAAGGCGACGAGCAGGGGGATCAGGGACAGGAACGCACCGGTGATCGGCAGCAGCGGCGGCACTCCGTTGGCGAATTCCGAGCGCCACTGCACCAGGCCCACCGTGACCGGCTGTCGTGACGGGGTGTTGAGCATGAGCGAGGGCAGCAGGTAGTTGTTCCAGATGCCGACGAACTGGAACAGGAAGACGGTCACCAGCGCCGGGCCCATCAGCGGCAGGGCGATGCCGAAGAAGGTGCGCTGCTCGCCCGCTCCGTCGAGCCGCGCGGCCTCCAGCAGTTCGTCCGGGACGGACGACGCGGCGAAGATCCGGCACAGGTAGACGCCGAACGGGCTGACACAGCTGGGCAGCAGCACCGACCAGTAGGTATTGGTGAGGTCGAGCTTGGCCATGAGGAGGAACAACGGCAGGGCGAACATCGGCGCCGGAATGAGCACCGAGGCGAGGATGACGTTGAACACGCTCTCCCGGCCGCGGAAGCTGTACTTGGACAGCGCGTAGCCGGCCATCGCGGACAGCAGGGTGCTGACGGTGGCGCCGACGAGGCTGTACAGCGCGCTGTTGGCGAGCCAGGTGGAGAAGATGCCGTGCTCGAAGGTGAACACGTTCCTGATGTTGGTGACCAGGTCGAAGTGGGAGAACCACAGCGGCGCACCGGTGTAGAGGTAGCCCGAGCCCTTGGTCGAGGAGACGAACAGCCACCACAGCGGGATCAGCGTGTACAGGGCCATCAGGCCCAGCACCCCGTTGACGACGGCCATGCTGGCGATGTCGGTGCCGCGGCGGGCCGTTCGGGTCGGCCGGCCGGCCTCCATCACGCTCATGTCATCGCTCCCTTGCGCTGGTTGTACTTGAGGAATCCGAACGAGAGCACGAGGGTGATCAGCGCGAGCACGACCGACTGCGCGGCGGCCAGGTTCTGGTCGCCCAGGTCCATGCCCAGGGTCGTGTTCATGATCGGGGAGAACTTCGGGGAGACGCCCGGGACGCGCGCCCCGACCAGCACCGCCGGCTCGGTGTACAGCTGCGCCGTCCCGATGATGGAGAAGACCGTGGTCAGCACCAGCGCGGGCCGCACCAGCGGGATCTTCACCGCCCACGCCAGGCGCCATCCGGTGCAGCCGTCGAGGGCGGCGGCCTCCAGCACCTCGGAGGGGATGGTCTGCAGCGCGGAGTAGATGATCAGCATGTTGTAGCCGGTCCAGCCCCACGTGATCATGTTCCCGATCGAGACCGGGACCCACGACGGCGACAGGAAGTCGACGTCGATCCCGATGTGGGACAGCGGTCCGGTGAACGGCGAGAGGTCTTTCGCCAGGAGGAAGGACCACATCACCGCGGCGATGGCACCCGGCAGCGCGTAGGGCAGGAAGAACGCGAGCCGGTAGGTCTTGCGCAGCCGGGCCGAGCGGGAGTCCAGCAGGAGCGCGAGCAGCAGGGCCAGGCCGAGCATGACCGGGACCTGGACGCAGCCAAGGAGCACGACCCGGACGATCGACGCGGTGAAGTCGTGGTCGCCGAAGGCGTCGGCGTAGTTCGACAGTCCCGCGAACTCCGTGGACCGCGCGCCGCCGAACAGCCCGGCGCGGCGGACGGTGAAGAAGCTCTGGTAGATCGCGTAGCCGATCGGCGCGACCATCATGGTCAGGAAGAGCACCGCGAACGGCGCCAGGAAACCCGACGCGGTCAACGCGGCCCGGCGGCCGGTGCGCCGGGGCCGGCCGGGGGGTGAGACGCGGGGGGTGACCGCGCGCACCGGCCGCGGCGGTGACGCGGTCCGGGTGCTGCTGGGACTGCTCATGGAAACCTCGCTGGGCGGTTCGTCGTCAGGGAGCGGGTCCCCGCGGCGCCGGATACGGGCGGCCGCGGGAACCCTTCGGGGCGGCTGGGGTCCCGCCACCTCAGCCGTTGGTCACCGACAGTCCGAGCTTCTTGATCGCGGCGACCGTCGACGCCTGCACCTTGGTCACCGCGTCCGGCAGCGTGCCCTGGCCGATCGCGCCGGTGAAGTCCGACTCGACCTGCTGGAAGGTCGGGCCGTTGGTCCAGGTGCTGGGCACCTGCTCGGCGGAGGTCTTGTAGATGTCGCCGACCTTCTGGCCGCCGAAGAACGGGTCGCCCCCGGTGAGCGCCGGGTCGTCCTGTCCGGCCTTCGACGCCGGGTACAGGCCGCCTTCGATGCCCGCCTTCACGGCCTGCGGGTCGCTGGACAGGAAGTCGGCGAACGCGACGGCCTGGCGGGGCGTCTTGCACCCGGTCATCACCGAGGTGGCCGAGCCGCCGCTGCTGGAGCTCTTGCCGTCGCCGGCCTCCCAGGTGGGCATCGGGGCGACCCGCCACTTGCCGGCCTGCCCCTTCAGGTCCGACTTCAGGCCGCCGGCGGCCCAGGCCGCGTTGACGAACGTCAGCACCTTGCCGTCTTGGGACGCCTTGTTGAACTGCGGGTCCCAGGCGTTGCCGGTCTTCGCCAGCAGACCCTTGTCCTTCAGGCCCTGCCAGTAGTCGGCGACCTTCCGGGTGCCGGGGTTGTCGATGCTGACGGTCCAGCTGTCTCCCTTGGTGGAGTACCACGACTGGCCGGTCTGCAGGCTGAAGGCCGCCATACCGTTGCCGTCGCCGACCACGGTGCCGAACTTCACGCTCTTGTCGGCGGCGGCGACCTTCTCGGCGTCGGCCTTGTACTCGGCCCAGGTGGCCGGCGGCTTGGTGATGCCGTACTTGGCGAACAGGTCCTTGCGGTAGAAGAGGACCATCGGGCCGACGTCCACCGGGACGCCGTAGATCTTGCCGCCGACGCTGGAGGCGGAGACGGCCGACGGAACGTACTTGTCCATGCCGCCGCTCGCGTACTTGGTGATGTCCATGACCGTGTTCTTCACGAGCATCGACGGGATGGTCTGGTACTCGATCTGCGCCAGGCACGGGCCCTTGCCCGCGGTGATCGCGTTGCTGATCTGGGTGTAGCCGCCCTTCGCGCCGGACGGGATCTTCTTGAAGACGACCTTGCTGTCCGGGTGGGCGGCGTTCCACTGGTCGACGATCTTCTCGTAGGGGGCCCAGCCCCAGAACTCCATCTTCACCGGCCCGGTCTGGCTCTTCTCGGCGGTGTCGGAGGTGCTCTCGGTGCTGCTGCAGGCGCTGACGCCGGCCACCAGGAGCGCGGCGGTGGCGAACGTCAGGAGTCTGCGGGTGCGTATGGTGGTGCTGTCCATGTGAGGGAACCTTCTGTGACAGGGGCTGACTTGCTGGACGGCCGGTGGGCGGGCGGGCAAGGCCCGCCTACCGG
This sequence comes from Streptomyces sp. NPDC030183, assembly GCF_055573455.1. NCBI lineage: Bacteria > Bacillati > Actinomycetota > Actinomycetes > Kitasatosporales > Streptomycetaceae > Streptomyces > Streptomyces sp. NPDC030183. The sequence continues at coordinate 23,692 of NZ_JBVIBK010000002.1, read as the reverse complement.
CTGGTGCCGAACTCCACGCCGAACGCGGTGGTGACCGCGGCCAGGACGTCCGGTGCCGACGGGCCCGGACCGCAGGCCGCGCTCCCCAGACCGTGGTGTGCGTGGTCGAGGTGCAGATGGAGTCGGCCGTCGCGGACCAGGTCGTGCTGGTGGGTCGCGGCGGCGAGGGCTTCGGTGCTCCAGGGACGGACGGTCAGGTCGATGACCGGGGCGCCGGTGATGAGCAGGGTGCCGCCCGGGGTGGTGATCGCGGCGCGGCGGACTTGGTGGCGGTTGCCGTTCTCCTGCGGGCGGATCTGAGGGACCTGCATCGCGGAGACGGTCGACCGGTGGCGGCCGACGCGGGCCGCGGCGCGGGAGTCCCGGTACGCCTCACCGGGACCGGGGCCGAACCACTCGACGTCGGCGTCGGTGCCGGGCAGCGACATCGCGACGCCCAGTCGGGGCAGCGGCACCGACCACGGGCCGTCGGGCGTGACGACGGTGTCCAGCCGGAGCCGGGCACCGCCCGCGTGCGGTGTCTCGCACGCCGTCCAGCGGTACACCACGTCGAGCCCGCGGGAGGACCCGGCGGCGGCCAGCCGGGCGGTGACCGTGAGCCCGGAGGCGTCGGGCTCGACACCCAGGACGTCGTGGCGCATCCGGTGCAGTCCGGCGGCGTACCACGCGTCGGTCTGCGGCTCACCGAAGGCGCTGAGCCGGTCGTTGTCGATCGGGGCCCGCCAGACGTCCAGCCGCGGACCGTCGAGCTCCAGGTCGCCGAGCCGGACCAGCAACCCGGTGCGGGCGTCGAACCGGGCGGGGCCCAGTGCGATGAACCCGTCGTGGGCGGTCGCCGGCGCCGGCGGGAAGGGTGCGAGCGAGGCGGCCGGTGCCACGACCAGACCCTGGGACCAGGCGATCTCGTGGCCCGCCCCGGCCCAGCTCTCGTCGGCGGCGAGCACCGCGGTGACGGTCAGCCACACCTCCTGGCCGGAGTCGTTCTTGCGCGCCGCGTCGAGCGCGGCGGTGACGTCAGCGGGCCACGCGACGGTCGTCGTCGTACCCGGAGCGGTCGCGGGCACGGTCAGGCCGCCGGACCCCACCGGCTCGCCGCCGTCCTCGACGGTCCACCGGAAGTCCAGGTAGCCGCTGTCACGGACGTGGTGCAGGTTGCGCACGTCGATCCGCCGGGCCGCCGCGTCGATCCGGATACGGACCGGTTCGATGACCTTCTTGTACTCGACCAGGCCCGGCGACGGCGTGCGGTCGGGGAAGAGCAGCCCGTCGGCGACGAAGTTGCCGTCGTGGATCTCCTCGCCGAAGTCGCCGCCGTAGGCGTAGGACGAGTGGGGGTCCTCCTGCCCGGTGAGCCGGGTGATCCCGTGGTCGATCCACTCCCAGATGAAGCCACCGGCCAGACGCGGATGCGCCTCGAAGACCTGCTGGTACTCCGACAGCCCGCCGGGGCCGGTGCCCATGGCGTGTCCGTACTCGCACAGCACGAACGGCAGGGCGCGGCGGTGCGCGTCGTCGGCCGGATCAGCCGTCGGCGCCTCCTGGCCGCGTCCCACGGCGGCCAGCTCGTCCACGCCGATGTACATCCGGGAGTACAGGTCGACGTAGGCGCAGCTCGCCCAGTCGCCCTCGTAGTGGATCAGGCGGCTGTCGTCGCGCTGCCGTATCCACGCGGCCGAGGCTGCCAGGTTGGCTCCGGTGCCGGCCTCGTTGCCCAGCGACCAGACGATGACCGAGGGGTGGTTCTTGTCGCGTTCCACCAGCCGCTCGGCCCGGTCCAGGTAGGCGTCGCGCCACGCGGGGTCGTCGCTGGGGTTGCGCCGCCAGCCGTCGGGTTCGAAGCCGTGCGTCTCCAGGTCGCCCTCGCAGAAGACCCACAGGCCGTGCTCGTCGCACAGGTCCAGGAAACGGTGGTCGGGCGGGTAGTGGCTGGTGCGCACCGCGTTGATGTTGTGCTGCTTCATCAGCAGCACGTCGCTCAGCATGGTGTCCTCGGTCAGGGTGCGCCCCGTCAGCGGATGCCATTCGTGGCGGTTGACGCCCCGCAGGGAGATGGGCCTGCCGTTGGCGGTCAGGACACCGTCCACGACGGCCACGGTGCGGAAGCCGATGCGCAGCGGTATCCGCTCCCCCGCCTCGGAGAGCAGTTCCCCCGCGTACAGGCGCGGCTGCTCGTCCGACCAGGGCTCGATGCCGTCGATCACATGCGGGCCGGCCGGATCGACGCCGGACAGCCCGAGCTCGGGCACCGACAGCGACACCCCGGTGGGGGCGGTGACGTCGACGGCCAGGGTGCCCTGCCCCGTGGTGTGGTCGTAGGCGGCGTGCACGAAGAAGTCCTCGACACCCCGGGCGGCCACGGACACCGACCGGAAGATCCCGGACAGCCACCACATGTCCTGGTCCTCCAGGTAGCTGCCGGACGACCACTGGTGCACACGGACCGCGAGGACGTTCCGGCCGGGCCGCAGGGCGGCGGAGACGTCGAACTCGGTGGTCAGCCGGCTGCCCTTGCCGTCGCCGAGCCGGATCCCGTTGAGCCACACCGCGAACGCGGAGTCGACGCCCTCGAACCGGAGCACCGCGGCCGACGCCGGGAACCCGTCCGGAACGTCGAACGCGCGGCGGTACTCGCCGGTGGGGTTCTCCCGGGGCACCCGCGGCGGATGGACCGGGAAGGGGTAGAGGATGTTGGTGTAGGCCGGGGCGCCGTAGCGCGGCTCGCCGGGCAGGCCGGTCATCTGCCAGCACGACGGCACGGTGAGCAGGTCCCAGGCGCTGTCGTCGAATTCCGGCGCGGCGAAGTCCCCGGTGAGGTCGTCGAGACCTGACGCCAGGCGGAACCTCCAGTCGCCGTCGAGCGGGATCGCGGGCAGGTCGGTGGTGAACGCGGCGCGGGGCCGCAGCCGTCCGGTGCCCGGCGACCGGTCTTCGACGTAGCCGTGGGAGTCGAGGTCGTTCATCAGCGGGGGCGCTTTCTGTCGGGACTCGTAGCGGTGCCGGGTAGCCGGCCAGGCAGGACCGCGCCCCCGGCTCGCGGGGGCGACGCGCGGGTACAGCGGAGCCGGGTGCTATCCGGTCACCCGGGGCGGGGCGCTGCTGTCCCGGACGGTCAGGGTCGGGCGCAGCAGCGTTAACACGTTGGTCGGCGGCCGGCCGGAGTCGACGGCGCGCAGCAGCAGCTCGACGGCCTGCTGTGCCATCTCCCGCTTGGGGAAGGTGACCGTGGTCAGCGCCGGCTGGATCTGTCCGACCTGGGAGATGTCGTCGAAGCCGACGATGCTGACGTCGCTGGGGACCCGCCGCCCGGACCGGACGACCGCCTCGATGGCGCCGACGGCCAGGACGTCGTGGGTGGCGAAGATCGCCGTCAGTTCCGGGTCCGCCTCCAGCGCCGCACAGCCCGCGGCGAACCCGCCGGCGGCGTCGTCCCTGGTGCAGGCGAACACCTGGCGGTCGTCGATGGTGAGCCCGTCGTCGGCGAACGCCCGGCGCAGTCCGCGCACGCGCGGCGAGTGCGCGGGCAGGTCGGCGATCACCGCGACGTTCCGGTGGCCGAGATCCCTCAGGTAGCGCCCGGCCAGGTACCCGGCGTGCTCGTAGTCGATGGACACCACCGGCAGCGTGGTGGGCGCGTCTCCCTCCCAAGCGCACAGCGCGACCGGGAAGGCGGCCTCGACGAGCATCGGCAACTGCTGTTCGACGCCGTTGTCCCCGGCGACCAGCAGCGCGTCCACCGAGCGCGCGGCGAGGTTCTCCAGGTGGGCCCGGGTGTGGTCGGGGTCGTCGCGGGTCGTGGCCAGCAACAGGTTGTACCCGTGGCCGACCAGCACGTTCTCCACCTCCTCGACCACTTCCGAGTAGAACGGGTTGGCCACCCGCGGCACGAACAGCCCCACGGTCGACGTGCTGCCGGTCCTCAGTGAGCGCGCCACCAGGTTCGGCTTGTAGCCGAGCTCCGCGATCGCCGTGTTCACCTTGGCCAGGGTCTCCGGCCGCACCTTCTTGCCGGACACCACGTTGGAGACGGTCTGCTTGGCGACACCCGCCCGAGCGGCCACCTCCGCCATCGTCACCATCAGCGCACCCCCGAACATGTATCGATCCACGAAAGTGGCGCCAGCGTAGGTCTACTGCCGTGACACGGCAAGAGTTCGTCGGATTGTCGTGATCCAGCGGTTACGTGACCACGCTGAGAACGGAGCACGTCGCACCTCGTTCACCATCGGAAAGACGACGGAACCGTTGACGGCTCCAGAAATGCGACATTAACATCCCGGCCACGCCGATCACATGGATCGGTCAACGAGACGACCTGCCGCGACCGATCGCGCGAAACAACCCCCCACCCCACCCGGCGCCCTCCCCCTCAAGGCGCCGTCGCGCATGCTCCGCGCCGTCCCGCAGCAGGCGGGGAGCGCCTGAACAGACCTGGAGAAGGTCTCGTCCCGAGGAGAGACAGGCATGATCCGAACGGCCGGCGACGACGCCGACCCGAACCACGCCCCGGTGCGACGCAGATCGCGCGTGCAGCGCGTCATCGCGGCCGCCGCGAGCGCCGCCATCGCGGCGGCGAGCCTCATGCTCACCGGCGCCGCCCCCGCACAGGCCGCCACCACCGTCCGCACCTACGCGCCGACCGGAGTGGGAGGCGGTACGACGACGTCCCCGGACGTGGCGTCCGCCAAATACCAGGTGCAGGTCGCCGGCACGCCCGTCCAGGCTGTCAAGTACAGCCAGAACGGCCACAACTTCGACATCGCGCGCTTCGCGTCGGACTCCCGGACACCGACGATCACGGTCACGCTGCCCAGCACCACGATCGACACGGTGAACATCTACCCGGCGCGCTACTACCCCCGCAGCAGCATCTCGGTGAGCGCGGACAAGCACACCCTGACGTTCCAGATGTCGGCCGACGCCGGGCTGAACCAGGCGATCGTCATGGTCAACGGCGACTCGACCAACGCCACCGGACAGCCCTACCTGGCGGTCGTCAACGACCCCCTGGAGGACCCGGCGCAGCGGCCGGACACCACGAGCGCGTCCGACGGCTCCGGCGTCAACCTGCAGACCGGTGTCCTCAACTTCCAGCAGTTCGCCGCGAAGTACCTCGCGGAGCACCCGAACAGCGCGGCCCAGAAGGCTCCCGCCGCGACCACGAGCTCCATGGCCGGCCGGACCGTCAACGGCACCGCCATCCCCGCCGGTCAGAAGACCTCGGCCGGGAGCCTGGTGAGCGCGAGCAGCGTCAATGTGCGGTACCCGAAGGTGCGGACGATGGCCGCCGACGACCTCACCTTCGCCCTGCGGGCCGCCATCGACACGATCAAGGCCAACCCCACGGCGCTCAACACGCTCTACTTCCCGAACGGCACGTACGTGTGGTCCGGTCTCCTGATCAACAACCTGGACGGCAGCAGGCTCAAGGGCGGCAAGCTGAAGATCTACACCGCCGACGGGGCCCTGCTGAAGAACCGCGTCCAGGGGTACATGGAGGCGTTCGAACCGGCGATCGGGATCATCGACTCGAACGACATCGAGGTCGACGGCCGCGGCATGTTCGACGGCAACGGCGTGGTGAACTACCGCGCCGACTCGCACGACGCCTACCGCAGCCAGCACCAGGGCGGCGTCATGGTCATGCACTCGTCGGACATCACGTTCAACGACACCTACGTGCGCGACGCGAAGCAGTGGAACTACGAGACCCACACCGCCAGCAGGGTGACCTTCAACAACATCAAGGCCCTCACCCCGTACCGCCAGCCGTGGATCGACGGGACGGACTTCGCGAGCGGCCAGGACATCACCGCCAACGGCGTCTTCACCCTCGGCAACGACGACGCGTTCGCCTCCGGCCACTACAACCCCAGCGACGGCTTCACCCCGCTGGCCTCCGGCGTGTGGAACAACTTCCAGATCGGCACCTCCACCCCCGACGTCCAGGGCTATGTCGACGCGGTGGGCGCCTACGACGCCGTCGCCAGCGACCTCGGGTTCGACGCCTACCACTGGGACGCCGCGGACACGAAGAACATCTCGGTCAGCAACACGCTGAACTGGTCCGTCAACGCGGGCAACGCGATACGCATCGGATGGGACTCGTACGGATACCGGCTCACCAACTACACCTTCGACAACTTCAACTCCGTGTCACCGTGGGCCGGCGGCATCTTCACGCACAACAGCCCCAACCCGTACCCGCGCATCCAGAGCATCGTGGTGAAGAACAGCACGATCGACACCTCCCGGTTCACCAAGGGACCGGTCTGGATCAACGGCGGCAACGGATCCACCCAGACCATCACCGCCGCGGACCAGGCAACCTACGGGTTCGCCCCCAACCCCGACGGGTCGGGCACCACGTACACGTATCCCAAGACCCCGATCGGCACCTTCACGCTCGACAACGTGTGGTTCTCGAAGCAGAGCAGCACCAGCAGCGGCCTGAACGGCATCACGAACGCGACGCTGAACAACCTCCGCGTCGCCGGTCAACTCGTCCGGTACACCAGCCAGTTCCCCCTGACGACGAGCGGCGTCGGCACGCTGACCTCCACCTACACCGGCGCGAACGGCCAGACCCAGAACGTCAAGCCCGGCGCCCTCGCCGACGGTGACACCTGGGTGGGCGCGTGGTCGGGTGACCAGACCAGGAACAGCTCCTCGGACCTGACCCTCATCACCCGCAACACCGGGGTCGGTCTGATGGGCGAGCAGTACACCACCGGATCCGGAGACGGAAAGCTCTCCTACATCCAGTTCCCCCTCAGCAGCCTCACCAGGGCACCGAGCCAGGCGACACTCCATCTCACCTACGTCGGCCACCGCTACTCGTCCGTCCCGTCGACCGACACCGACCAGCTGCTCGTGCAACCCGTCAGCGACACCACCTGCACCGGCGGCGGCACATCCTGCCCGGTCACCACCATGACCTGGCAGAACCGGCCGAGCTTCACCGCCACGAACTCCTCCGTCGCGAAGTCGGCCACCTTCACCCTCGGTTCGACCATCGTCCCGGAGGGCGGCGGAACCCACCAGGGCAACGCCATCGACGGCCGCGACATCACCGTCGACATCACGTCCTTCGTCCAGAACGCCTACGCGGCCAAGCAGTCCACGCTGCTGCTCGCCGTCGGCAACGCCGGAGGCACCAACCACGAGCTGCGCTTCGTCAGCTCGGAAGGCGCCACCGGCTCCGGGAAGCTCACCAACGCGACCGCCGAGATGGCGCCCGCGATCACCGTGACCCCGTAGCCACCCGAGGCCGGCCCGCCCCCCGAGGGGACGGGCCGGCTTCCTGCCGGGGCGCGACACCGGGCAAGGCGTGGCGTCGCGTCCCCCTGGCGTGGGGAAAACGTTCGCGTGCGGGTGGTGGATGGACAGAGGATTGGGGGATGGCGATCATTCACCGCACCACTCTCACGCCCACCAAGCTCGAACTCCTCGCCACCTGGCTGCCCGGACGCCCGTGGTACAAGGGCGGCGAGGGCGAGCCCCGGCTGGCCAAGGCCGGAGGGTTCCGGCTCGACGACCCGGAAGGCGAGGTCGGCATCGAGTTCATGCTGGCCACCGACACCGCCGGCCCCGAACCCGTCCACTACCTCGTGCCCCTCACCTACCGCGGCGCCCCCCTCGACGGCGCCGAACACGCCCTGATCGGCACCACGGAGCACGGCGTACTCGGCACCCGCTGGGTCTACGACGGCTGCCACGACCCCGTGCTCGTCACGGAACTCCTCGCTCTCCTCGACGGCCGCGCGCAGGCCCAGGCCCAGAGCCTCACCGACAGCCCGGACCACGAGATCGTCCACTCCTACACGGGCGCATCGCCCCTGCCCCCGGCCCCGGACGCGCCCTCCGCCGAGGACGACGAGGACGCCACGAGCATCGCCGTGGCGCCGGGCCTCGTCCTCCGGCTGCACCGGACCCCGCGGCCCGCGCCGGACGCCGTGGCCGACCGCCCCGAGGGCGCGCTGGGACACGTCACCGGCCCCTGGGACCTCCCGAACGGGGACCGCGCCCGCGCCGTCCTCGCCGTCCTGCACGGCGGCTGAGCCCGGCCGGCCCCGCGGCGGCGGAGCGGGGTTCCGTCGGGCACGCGTCTTCCGGGCCCGGTCGCCCAAGGCGCCGGACCCGGAAGGGAGCCACCACCGGCGTCGCCGCTGCTGTCAGCGCCGGTGCCGGGTCGTGGTCACTGCTTCCACGCCCAGTGCAGACGGTCCAGTCCGCTCTGGTTGTTCACCGTCAGGCTGAGGCGGGTGCCCGTGCCCTGGAGGGTGGTCAGGGAGTACGTGTCGCCGTTGCGCAGACCCGGCCAGTAGACCGACCCCAGGCCCAGCTCCCGGATGGTGTCGGTCGCGGCCTGGATGTACGCGACCTCGTTGGAGCCGCCCACGGGGCCGTTGTAGTCCAGGCCGGTCGTCATGGAGGCACCGAACTCGTCGAGGATCGTGCGCGAGGCACACGTGCCGATGCGCTCCTTGAAGTCCGCCTTCCACTGGTCGACGCTCGTCCAGTCCGTGTGCCAGAAGCCGTAGTTGTGCAGCGCGATACGGGTGCCGTCCAGCCGGCTGTCGGCGCACACCGGCTTGACGTCCTCGCTGTACTTGACGCCGCCGATGAGGATCCGGTCACGCGGCACGAAGCGGTGCGTCCTGACCCAGCGCGCGGCGACGTCGCGCCACTCCTGCGAGGTGTAGCCGAACGGCTCGTTCATCGGCTCGAAGTACACCTTGGAGTTGCCCGCGTACGACGACGTGATCCGCGCCCACATACGGTCCCAGGCGGCCTGGTCGTCGATCTTGCCGTCCTTGGCGTTGTCGGCCTCCCAGTACCCCAGGATGACCTTGAAGCCCTGGGCGGTGGCGGCGTCGATCGCGCCCCGGTACGACTTCCAGAACGGGCCGTTGACGGAGGTCGGGTTGACGGGCAGGCGCACCGTGTTGGCGCCGAGCTTCTTGAACCCGCCGATGATCGCCCGGGACTTGGCGTAGGTGGTGGCGTAGCTGTCGGACGTGGACAGGCCCGAGGGCACCACCGCGTCGTCGGCGTAGTTGTCCCGCGGATCGGCCCAGTTGACGCCCTTGAAGGCGCTCACCGGGAGAACGGCCTTGGTGGTGGAGGAGCCGGACGCGGAAGCGGCGGACGCCGGGGCGGCGAGGGCCCCGCCGAACACCGTGGCACCGGCCAGCAACGCCCCCAGACAAGCGGTCCCGCGATGGTTCTTTCGTGGCACGACATCCCTTTCTGGGCAGTTGCGTCCGCGAACCCCAGCAGCAGGTCGGCGGCTCTGTGGCTCCCGCAACGTAGAAGAGACCTCAAACAGAGGTCAACACATCAGCACACCAAATCTCACCAAGAACCGAGAACAACGTCGCGGCCGAGAGGCGGGAAAATTCCTCGGAAAATCACTTGAGCGTCCGCGGACCCTCTTCTTAGTGTGTGCGGTACACGAGAAGGGAGGTGGTTCGGCAGATGTATGACAACCGGACGCGTGAGGTGGCTGCGGGCTAGCGGCCCGGCACCACGCACAGTGCGGTGCCGGACCCGCGCGTGATCGCACGCGCAGCCGGCCCAATCTCAAGCAGTCACCCGACCCGTGGGCTCGCCGGTACGTCCGGCCGGCTTTCTCTTCCTTTGGAAGAGGGACCTGAGCCCGCGGGTCGTCTGCGTTTGTGGGGGGCGGAGTACTCTGAGGGCATGGTTCTGATGCTTGTTCGACGCCGGCACGTGGATTTCGTGCGCGTCACGAGCATGGGCTGTCGGCGTTCCGCCTGAGATCAGCCGTGTCGGCCGTTTCTGTCGGCCTGTTCCTCTCTGCTTTGCCGCCCTTCCCCCTGGCACCCGTGGCCCCGCCCCACCCTCGGCGGTGGCCAGGGCTCCCGTACACCCTGCGGACGTGTCTCATGATGTATCAGCAGCTTCCCATCATCGATCTCTCGGCGGCCGGTCGCGGGCCCGAGGCGCGCGGGCTGTTGCACGCGCAGTTGCACAGCGCGGCGCACGACGTGGGGTTCTTCCAGCTCGTCGGGCACGGGGTGGAACAGGCCGAGATCGAGCGGCTGACCAGGGTGATGCGGGAGTTCTTCGCGTTGCCCGAGGAGGAGCGGCTCGCCCTGGACAACGTGCGGTCGCCGCACTTCCGGGGGTACACGCGCACCGGGGACGAGCGGACCGGCGGCCGGCGGGACTGGCGGGACCAGCTGGACGTGGGTGCCGAGCGGGCGGCCCGGGTGCCGGGGGACGGGGAGCCCGCGTACTGGTGGTTGCAGGGGCCCAATCAGTGGCCGGAGTCGCTGCCCGAGCTGCGGGAGGTCGCGCTGGGGTGGATCGACCGGCTGAGCGGGGTCGCCGACCGGCTGCTGCGGGAGCTGCTGGTGTCGATCGGGGCTCCGGCGGACTTCTACGCGTCGGTCTTCGGGGAGTGGGCGCATCCGCATCTGAAGCTGGTGCGGTACCCGGGCAGCGCCGGGGACGGGGCCGGCCAGGGGGTGGGGGCCCACAAGGACTACGGGTTCCTGACGCTGCTGCTCCAGGACCAGGTGGGCGGGTTGCAGGTGGAGCGGGAGGACGGGCTGTTCCACGAGGTGCCGCCCATTCCGGGGGCGTTCGTGGTGAACCTCGGGGAGCTGCTGGAGGTGGCCACCAACGGGTATCTGGTGGCGACCAACCACCGGGTGGTGAGCCCGCCCGGGGCGACCGAGCGGTTCTCGGTGCCGTTCTTCTACAACCCCCGGCTCGACGCGCGGATAGAGCCGCTGGTCTTCCCGTACGCCTCGACCGCGCCGGGGGTGACGGACGACCCGGGCAATCCGCTGTTCGCGGAGTACGGGTTCAACGAGCTGAAGGGGAAGCTGCGGGCGCATCCGCTGGTGGCGGAGCGGCATCACGCGGGGCTGCTCAGCCCCGCGTGAGTCCCGTGAGTCCCCGGCGCTGCCGGGGGCTGCCGTGTCAGTGCGCGATGTCCTCGTAGCCCTCGATCTCGCGGGGGCTGCGGGGGCCGGGGCCGGTGTAGCGGGCGGAGGGGCGCACGAGGCGGCCGGTGCGCTTCTGTTCGAGGATGTGCGCGGACCAGCCGGCCGTGCGGGCGCAGGTGAACATCGAGGTGAACATGTGCGCCGGGACCTCGGCGAAGTCGAGGACGATGGCGGCCCAGAACTCGACGTTCGTGGCGAGGACGCGGTCGGGCCGGCGGGCGTGGAGTTCGGCGAGCGCGGCCTTCTCCAGGGCTTCGGCGACCTCGAAGCGGGGGGCGCCCAGCTCGCGGGCGGTGCGGCGCAGGACGCGGGCGCGGGGGTCCTCGGCGCGGTAGACGCGGTGGCCGAAGCCCATGAGGCGTTCGCCCTTGTCGAGGGCGCGCTTGACGTAGGCGTCGGCGTCGCCGGTGCGTTCGATCTCCTCGATCATGCCGAGGACGCGGGAGGGGGCGCCGCCGTGGAGGGGGCCGGACATGGCTCCGACCGCGCCGGAGAGGGCGGCCGCCACGTCCGCGCCGGTGGAGGCGATGACGCGGGCCGTGAAGGTGGAGGCGTTCATGCCGTGCTCGGCGGCGCTCGTCCAGTAGGCGTCGACGGCGGCGACGTGCTTGGGGTCGGGTTCGCCGCGCCAGCGGATCATGAAGCGTTCGACGACGGACTGGGCCTTGTCGATCTCGCGCTGCGGGACCATGGGCAGGCCCTGGCCGCGGGCGGACTGGGCGACGTAGGACAGGGCCATGACGGCGGCGCGGGCGAGGTCCGCGCGGGCCTGCTCCTCGTCGATGTCGAGGAGGGGTTTGAGGCCCCAGACGGGGGCGAGCATGGCGAGGGCGGACTGGACGTCGACGCGGATGTCGCCGGAGTGGACGGGGATGGGGAAGGGTTCGGCGGGGGGCAGGCCGGGGCGGAAGGCGCCGTCGACGAGCAGGCCCCAGACGTTGCCGAAGGAGACGTGGCCGACGAGGTCCTCGATGTCGACGCCGCGGTAGCGGAGTGCGCCGCCTTCCTTGTCCGGTTCGGCGATCTCCGTCTCGAACGCGACGACTCCTTCGAGACCGGGTACGAAGTCGGACATCAGGCGGCTCCTCGTGATGTGTGCGACAGGGGGATCGGCTGTTCGGGGGTCCCTCCAGAATGTTCCTGCACGATACGCCTGAGTGCCATGTTTGGGGAGGGTGTGCGGCACTCAGTGCCACAAGCGGGCGGGGAGCGGTCGGGCGGGCCGTCGGTCGGCGGCGGCCGTGGGCGATACGGCAGGATGACCATGTGAACGATCCCGGTCTGGAGCCCGTGCCCGATCCCGCCGCGATGCGCAAGCAGTACCGGGCCGACGGGCTCGACGAGAGCGAGCTGGCCGCCTCTCCGATGGAGCAGTTCGGGCGGTGGTTCCTGGAGGCCGCGCAGGAGGGCGGGCTGTTCGAGCCGAACGCGATGGTGGTGTCGACGGCGGACGCGCAGGGGCACCCGAGTTCTCGTACGGTGCTGATGAAGGCGTACGACGAGCGGGGCTTCGTGTTCTACACGAACTACGACTCCCGCAAGGGGCGTGATCTGGCGGAGAACCCCCATGTGTCGCTGGTCTTCCCGTGGCACGCGATCGCCCGGCAGGTGATCGTGACGGGGACGGCGCGGCGGACGGGCCGGGACGAGACGGCGGCGTACTTCCGGGTGCGGCCGCACGGGTCGCAGCTGGGGGCGTGGGCGAGCGCGCAGTCCTCGGTGATCTCGTCGCGGGCGGAGCTGGACGCCGCGTACGCGGAGCTGAACGCCCGGTACCCGGAGGGCGAGCGGGTGCCGGTGCCGCCGCACTGGGGCGGTTTCCGGGTGGTGCCGACGAGTGTGGAGTTCTGGCAGGGGCGGTACAACCGGCTGCACGACCGGCTGCGGTACGTGGCGCTGCCGGACGGGTCGTGGCGGGTGGAGCGGCTCAGTCCGTAGACGGACGGGTCTCTCGGTCCAGGACCTCGTCGAGGAGTGCGGCCCATTGGGCGACGACCTTGTCGCGGCGGCCGGTGTCGTCGGTGAGGAGGTTGGCGAGGCCGAGGCCGCGGGCCATGTCGAGCAGGCCCTGGACGGTTTCGCGGACGCCGGGGACGGTCTCGTCGGCGCGCAGCAGGTCGACGGCGATGCGGTGGGTCTCGCGGCCGACGCGGGCTTCGAGTTCGGTGACGCGGGGGCGGAGCTGGTCCTCGTTGGAGGCGGCGACCCACAGGTGGAGGGCGGCCCGGAAGAGGGGGCCGGTGTAGAGGTCGACGAGGGCGGCGACGACGGCGCGGCGGTCGGCGGGGCCGTCGGGGAAGAGGTCGCGCAGGGCGAGGGAGCGTTCCTCGGCGACGTATTCGACGGCGGCGGTGAAGAGGTCCTCGCGGGTGCGGAAGTGGTGCTGGGCGGCGCCCCGGGAGACGCCGGCGCGTTCGGCGACGACGGAGACGGTGGAGCCGGCCCAGCCGTGTTCGGCGAGGCAGGAGACGGCGGCTTCGAGGAGCCGTTTGCGGGTGACACGGCTGCGGTCCTGCTTGGGGCCGCGTTCGGCGACGGCGGCCGTGTCCGCGGACGCGGTGTCCCGGCCCGCCGCGTCCGCCGTCGTGTCGTTGGAACTGTCCGTCGAGGTATCCGCCGTGCTCACAGCACCCATCCCGGTTCCCGTCCTTCGAGGAAGGCCGTCATGCCCTCACGGGCGTCGTCGGAGTCGAACAGCCGGGACGAGAGCCGGGTCAGTTCGCGCGCGTCCAGGTCGAAGTTCTCCAGCACCTTAGCCGTGAGCAGGCGTTTCGTTTCCGTCAGGGCCCTCGGTGCGGCTCGGCGCAGTCCGTCGAGGACGGGTTCGAGTACGGCGTCGACGTCGGGGCCGGTGGCGGTGAGCAGGCCGATGCGGGCGGCTTCGCCGGGGCCGAACCGTTCGCCGCTGAGGTAGTGGCGGGCGAGGGCGCGGGGGTCGGTGCGGGGGCGCAGGGTGAGGGAGATGACGGCGGGGGCGACGCCGATGCGGACCTCGGTGAAGGCGAAGGTGGCGTCGGGTCCGGCGGCGGTGATGTCGCAGGCGCCGAGGAGGCCGAGGCCGCCGGCGCGGACGTGGCCGGTGACGCGGGCGACGACCGGTTTGGGCAGCTCGACGATCCCGCGGAGGAGTCCGACGAGGGCGTCGGGCCCGGGGGGCCGGCGCAGGTCGGCGCCCGCGCAGAAGGTGGTGCCGGTGTGGGTGAGGAGGACGGCGCGGGTGGTGTCGTCCTTGCCGCAGTGGGCGAGGGCCTCGGACAGGTCGCGTACGAGGTCGGCGGAGAGGGCGTTGCGGTTGGCCGGGGAGTCGAGGGTGAGGGTGGTGATGCCGCGGTGGTGCGCGGTGCGTACGAGGGGCTGGGGTGTGTCCGTCACAGGCGCTCCCTGAGTGCTCGGCTGCTCCTGGCAGTACGGCTGGTGTCGGCTGCGGCGTGCGCGGCTGGGCTCCGGGAGGCTCAGTAGGACTTCGGCAGGCCGAGGGTCTGGTGGGAGACGTAGTTGAGGATCATCTCCCGGCTGACGGGGGCGATCCGGGACACCCGTGCGGCGGTGATCAGTGAGGCGAGGCCGAACTCGCGGGTGAGGCCGTTGCCGCCGAGGGTGTGCACGGCCTGGTCGACGGCCTTCACACACGCCTCCCCCGCCGCGTACTTCGCCATGTTGGCGGCCTCGCCGGCGCCCGCGTCGTCGCCGCTGTCGTAGAGGTGGGCCGCCTTCTGCATCATCAGGCGGGCCAGTTCGAGTTCGATGTGGGACTGGGCGAGGGGGTGCGCTATGGCCTGGTGGGCGCCGATGGGCTGACGCCACACGGTGCGCTCGCGGGCGTACTCGACGGCCTTCGCGAGGGCGTGGCGGGCCATGCCGATGGCGAACGCGGCGGTCATGATGCGTTCGGGGTTGAGGCCGGCGAAGAGCTGGAGCAGGCCGGCGTTCTCGTCGCCGACCAGGGCGTCGGCCGGGAGCCTGAGGTCGTCGAAGGTCAGCTCGAACTGCTTCTCGGCGGCGCGGAGTTCCATGTCGATCTGCCGGTACTCGAAGCCGGGGGTGTCCCGGGGGACGATGAACAAACAGGGTTTGAGGGTGCCGGTGCGGGCGTCCTCGGTGCGGCCGACGATGAGGGTGGCGTCGGCCTTGTCGACGCCGGAGATGAAGACCTTGCGGCCGGTGAGCAGCCAGTCGGCGCCGTCGCGGCGGGCGGTGGTGGTGATGCGGTGGCTGTTGGAGCCGGCGTCGGGTTCGGTGATGCCGAAGGCCATGGTGCGGGTGCCGTCCGCCAGGGCGGGGAGCCATGCGGTCTTCTGGGCGTCGGTGCCGAAGCGGGCGATGACGGTGCCGCAGATGGCGGGGGACACGACCATCATGAGCAGGGGGCAGCCGGCGGCGCCGAGTTCTTCGAGGACGATGGAGAGTTCGGCGATTCCGCCGCCGCCTCCGCCGTATGCCTCCGGCAGGTTGACGCCGAGGTAGCCGAGCTTGGCGGCGTCGTCCCAGAGGGCCTCCGGGGTGAAGTCGCGGCCGTGGCGTTTGCCCAGGGCGGCTACGGCGGCTCGTAGGGCTTGGTGTTCTTCGGATTCGATCACGGGGGACATGGGGGCTCCTCAGGGGGTGGGTCCTACGGACGTCAGGAGACTGCGGCTGCGTCGGGGTTGTTCGCGCAGTTCCCCGCGCCCCTTACGTCGGCTGCACCACCGCCAGCAACATGCCGGGCTCCACCTGTTGTCCGACCACCACGTGCAGGGCCGTCAGGGTTCCCGGTGCCGGTGCGGTGATCCGGTGCTCCATCTTCATCGCCTCCAGCCAGAGGAGGGGTTGGCCCGCCTCGACCGGGGTGCCCGGTCTGGCGTTGTCGGCGAGGCGGACGACTGTTCCGGGCATGGGGGCCAGGAGGGAGCCGGCGGCCTGGGTGGCGGTGGGGTCGGGGAAGCGGGGCAGGGCCCTCAGCTCGGTGGTGTTGACGTAGCGGGTGTCGCCGCAGCGGGTCACCTCGTACGTCCGGCGGATGCCGTCGGCTTCGAGGACGACCCGGTCGGCGTCGGCGTGGACGACCGTCACGCCGTCGGCGGCCAGGCCAGTCCTGGTGTGGCGGTACGTCACCTCGTGTTCCTCACCGGCGAGTGCGTAGCGCCTGGTGTGGGGCCGGGAGGGGAGGTTGCGCCAGCCGCCGAAGCGGGGGTCGCCGTGGGCGCGCGCGTCGGCGAGGGCGGCGGCCAGGGGAGCGTGCGGGTCGGGGGCGGGGGCGGTGAGGTGGGGCAGGTGGCGGTCGTAGAAGGCCGTGGTCATGCGGGCCGTCGTGAACTCGTCGTGGCGCAGGGAGCGGATCAGCAGGGCCCGGTTGGTGGTGGGGCCGTGGATGGTGGCGCGGTCCAGGGCTCCGGCCAGCTTGCGGACGGCCTCGGCGCGGGTGGGCGCGTGGGCGACGACCTTGGCGATCATCGGGTCGTAGTGGACGCCGATCTCGTCGCCGTCGGTGTACCCGGTGTCGAGGCGGACGCCGTCCGGGACGGTCAGCCGGTGCAGGGTGCCGGTCTGGGGAGTCCAGCCGGTGGCGGGGTCCTCGGCGTAGAGGCGGGCCTCGACGGCATGGCCGTGCGCGGCCGGAGGTTCGGGCGGCAGGGCGGCGCCCTCGGCGACGCGGAGCTGTTCGGCGACCAGGTCGAGGCCGAACACGGCCTCCGTCACCGGGTGTTCGACCTGGAGGCGGGTGTTCATCTCCAGGAAGTGGGCGCGGCCGTCGGCGACGAGGAACTCGACGGTTCCGGCGCCGACGTAGGAGACGGCGTGCGCGGCGCGTACGGCGAGGGTGCGCAGTTCGGCTTCGAGGCGCTCCGGGAGGCCGGGGGCGGGGGCTTCCTCGATGACCTTCTGGTGGCGGCGCTGGAGGGAGCAGTCGCGGGTGCCGAGGGCCCAGACGGTTCCGTGGGTGTCGGCGAGGATCTGCACCTCGACGTGGCGGCCGTCCTCGACGTACGGCTCGACGAACACCTCGCCGTCGCCGAAGGCGCTCGTGGCCTCGGTGCGGGCGGCCTCCAGGGCGGCGTCGAGGTCGTCGAGGCGGCGGACGACGCGCATGCCGCGGCCGCCGCCGCCCGCTGCGGCCTTCACCAGGACCGGGAGGTCGGCCTCGGTGACCTCGGTGAGGGGGGCGAGGCCCATGAGCTGTTTGGCGCGGGTCTTCGACGCCATGGCCTCGATCGCCTCGGGGGGCGGGCCGATCCAGGTGAGGCCGGCGTCGAGGACGGCGCGGGCGAAGTCGGCGTTCTCGGAGAGGAAGCCGTAGCCGGGGTGGACGGCGTCCGCGCCGGCGGCGAGGGCGGCCTTCACGACGAGGTCGCCGCGCAGGTAGGTGTCGGCGTGGGCCGCGCCCGGGAGGCGTACGGCCTGGTCGGCGACGCGTGTGTGCAGGGCGGTGTCGTCGGCGTCGGAGTGCACGGCGACGGTGCGGATGCCCAGCTCACGGCAGGTGCGGAAGATCCGGCAGGCGATCTCGCCCCGGTTGGCGACGAGCACTGAAGTGATCACGTGGTCCCTCACATCCGGAAGACGCCGAAGCCGCCGCGGGCGCCCTCGTAGGGGGCGGTGTGGATGGCCGACAGACACAGGCCGAGGACGGTGCGGGTGTCGCGCGGGTCGATGACGCCGTCGTCGTACAGCCGCCCGGACAGGAACATGGGCAGCGACTCGGACTCGATCTGCCGCTCCACCATGGCGCGCAGCGCGGCGTCGGCGTCCTCGTCGTACGGGTGGCCCTTGGCGGCGGCCGACTGCCGGGCGACGATCGACAGGACACCGGCGAGCTGCTGCGGGCCCATGACGGCGGACTTGGCGCTGGGCCAGGCGAAGAGGAAGCGGGGGTCGTAGGCGCGGCCGCACATGCCGTAGTGGCCGGCGCCGTAGGAGGCGCCCAGCAGGACCGACAGGTGCGGGACCTTCGAGTTGCTGACCGCGTTGATCATCATCGCGCCGTGCTTGATGATGCCGCCCTGCTCGTACTCCTTGCCGACCATGTAGCCGGTGGTGTTGTGGAGGAACAGCAGCGGGATGTCGCGCTGGTTGGCGAGCTGGATGAACTGGGCGGCCTTCTGCGACTCCGCGCTGAACAGCACCCCTTGGGCGTTGGCGAGGATGCCGACGGGATAGCCGTGGAGGGTGGCCCAGCCGGTGGTGAGGCTGGTGCCGTAGAGGGGCTTGAACTCGTCGAAGTCGGAGGCGTCGACGATCCGGGCGATGATTTCGCGAGGGTCGAAGGGCACCTTCGGGTCGGCCGGGACGATGCCCAGCAGGTCCTCCGCGTCGTATTTCGGGGGCTCGGCGGGTCCGGGGTCGGGGTGGGCCTTGCGGTGGTTGAGGCGGGCGACGACACGGCGGGCCTGGCGCAGGGCGTCGTGCTCGTCGACGGCGAACTGGTCGGCGAGGCCCGACACGCGCGCGTGCATCTCGGCGCCGCCGAGGGACTCGTCGTCGCTCTCCTCGCCGGTGGCCATCTTCACCAGCGGCGGGCCGCCGAGGAACACCTTCGCCCGCTCCTTGACCATGATCACGTGGTCGGACATGCCGGGGACGTAGGCGCCGCCCGCGGTGGAGTTGCCGAAGACGACGGCGATGGTGGGGATGCCGGCGGCGGACAGCCGGGTGAGGTCGCGGAAGATGGCGCCGCCCGGGATGAAGATCTCCTTCTGGGAGGGCAGGTCGGCGCCGCCGGACTCGACGAGGCTGATGCAGGGCAGCCGGTTGGCGAGGGCGATGTCGTTGGCGCGCAGGGCCTTCTTCAGGGACCAGGGGTTGGAGGCGCCGCCGCGTACGGTCGGGTCGTTGGCGGTGATCAGGCACTCCACGCCCTCGACGACGCCGATGCCGGTGACGAGGGAGGCGCCCACCGTGTAGTCGCTGCCCCAGGCGGCCAGCGGGGACAGCTCCAGGAAGGGCGTGTCCGGGTCGAGGAGCAGTTCGACGCGTTCGCGGGCGAGCAGCTTGCCGCGTCCCCGGTGCCGGGCGACGTACTTCTCGCCGCCGCCCGCGAGGGCCTTGGCGTGCTCGGCGTCGAGTTCGGCGAGCTTGGCGAGCATCGCCTCGCGGTTCGCGATGTGGTCGGGGTCGCCCGGGTCGAGGGCGGAGGCGAGGACGGTCACCGGCGCGCCTCCGAAGGGGCGGGGCGGACCTCCGGTAGTACGGCGGGCTCCGGTGGGGCAGGGCGGCGGGCGGTCACAGGAGTACCTCCGGGATGTCCAGGTGGCGGGAGCGGAGCCATTCGCCGAGGGCCTTGGCCTGCGGATCGAACCGGTGCTGGGAGGCGACGCCCGCGCCGAGGATGCCCTCGACGACGAAGTTCAGGGCGCGAAGCTCCGGCAGCGCGTGGCGGGTGACGGGCAGGCCGGCGGTCTCCGGGAGGAGCGCGCGCAGCCGGTCGGTGGTGAGGGTGTGGGCGAGCCAGCGCCAGGCGTCGTCGTTACGGGCCCACAGCCCGATGTTGGCGTCGCCGCCCTTGTCGCCGCTGCGGGCCCCGGCGACCAGCCCGAGCGGCGCGCGCCGGGTCGGGAGCCCGGCCGGGAAGGGCTCCGGCAGGGGCGGTTCGTCGACGGGGCGCGGTACGAGGGTGTCGTGCGGCGGGGGTACGGGGACCCGGCGGCCGTCGTGGAGGACGGCGGTGTGCTCCACGGCCCCCTGGTCGACGTACACGTCCTCGAAGACCCCGTAGGGGGCGCCCTTCCCCGGCGGTCGCGGGACATGGAAGCCGGGGTAGCTGGCGAGGGCCAGTTCGATGGCGGCTCCGCTGAAGGCTCGGCCGACGGCCTCCGGGTCCGGGTCCCGTACGACGAGGCGGAGCAGCGCGCTGGCGGTCTCCTCGGTGGACGCGTCGGGGTGGTCGGTCCGCGCCAGCTCCCAACGCATTTCCCTGGGCGGTGACTTGGCGAGGGCGTCCGTCATCTGGGCCTTCACGACGGCGGCCTTCGCCTCGATGTCGAGGCCGGTCAGGACGAAGACGGCCTCGTTGCGGAAGCCGCCGAGCCGGTTGAGTCCGACCTTGAGGGTGGGGGGCGGTGCCTCGCCGCGTACGCCCTGGACGCGGACCCGGTCGGGGCCGTCCTGGGTGAGCCGTACGGTGTCGAGGCGGGCGGTGACGTCGGGGCCGGCGTAGCGGGCGCCGGCCGTCTCGTACAGCAACTGGGCGGTGACGGTGCCGGTGTCGACGAAGCCGCCGGTGCCGGGGTGCTTGGTGATGACACTGCTGCCGTCCTCGTGGAGTTCGGCCAGCGGGAAGCCGGGGCGGCGGATGTCGCCGTCGGTGAAGAAGGCGTAGTTGCCGCCGGTGGCCTGGGTGCCGCACTCCAGCACGTGCCCGGCGACGACGGCGCCCGCGAGGCGGTCGTACTCCGTGGGCTCCCAGCCGAAGTGGGCGGCGGCGGGCCCGGTGACGAGCGCGGCGTCCGTGACCCGGCCGGTGACGACGACGTCCGCGCCCTCCCGCAGACAGGCGGCGATGCCGAAGCCGCCGAGGTAGGCATGGGCGGCGAGGCTGCCGGGGTGCCGGGCGGTGAGGTCGTCGCCCTCGACGTGCGCGACCTTGACAGGGATTCCGAGCCGGTCCGCCAACGCCCGTACGGCGTCGGCGAGTCCGGCGGGGTTGAGGCCCCCGGCGTTGGTGACGATCCGCACCCCGCGCTCGTGGGCGAGGCCCAGGCACTCCTCCAGCTGGCGCGGGAAGGTCCGGGCGTACCCGGCGGTGGGGTCCTTCAGGCGGTCGCGGCCGAGGATGAGCATGGTCAGCTCGGCGAGGTAGTCGCCGGTGACGACGTCGAGGTCGCCGCCGGTGAGCATCTCGCGCAGGGCGTCGAAGCGGTCGCCGTAGAACCCGGAGGCGTTGCCGACGCGCAGCACGGTCATCGCGCCGCCTCCCCCGCCCCCGGCTCGCGCCCCGGTCCCGGCGGGCCGGCGAAGGCCTGGGCGATGTCCAGCCACTGGTCGGCGTCGGCGCCCTCCGCGCGCAGGGCCAGGTCGGCGCGGTGGGCGCGCTGGGTGACCAGCAGACAGAAGTCGAGCGCGGGGCCGGTGACGCGCTCGGGGGCGTCATCGGGGCCGTAGGTCCACAACGCGCCGGAGGGGGCGGCGAGTTCGACGCGGAACTCCTCGAAGGGCGGGGTCAGGGAGTGCACCCCGAAGGAGAAGTCGCGGGTGCGGACGCCGAGCCGGGCGACATGGCGGAGCCGGTCGGTGGGGACCCGGGTCACGCCCAGCGCGTCGGCGACGTCCTGGCCGTGGGCCCAGGTCTCCATCAGCCGCGCGCTCGCCATCGAGGCGGTCGACATGGGCGGCCCGAACCAGGGGTACCGCGCGCCGTCGGGGGCGGCCCGCAGCGCGTCCGCCAGGGCCTCGCGCCCGGTCCGCCAGTCCGCGAGCAGCCGGTGCGGCGGTGTGCCCGCGCCCTCCTCGGCGCCGTTGTCCACGAAGTCGCCGGGCTGGGTCAGCGCGTTCTCCACTTCGTGGGCGAAGGCCGCCTGATCGGTGACGGCGAGCAGCGCCGCACGGTCGGTCCAGGTGAGATGGGCGATCTGGTGGGCGATCGTCCAGCGGGGCGCGGGGGTCGGGAGCGCCCAGCGTTCCACGGGCAACTCGGCGACCAGGGCGTCGAGTTCAGCGCTCTCGGCACGGAGGTCGTCGATGACGGGCGTCGGGTCGGCCATGGGGGGAGGATGGCAGGGCGACCATAAACAAGCAAGCGTGCTTGCATTTTTAGTACGGGGCGGGACGGGTACCCAGAGGCGGCGTAAGCCTCAAAAGGATGTACACCCCTGTCTCGGTCCACTAGCCTGGACTGCGCAGTCATCCACAGTGAACGCATCATCTCCTCCCCCGCTCCTGGACGGCCCCCGTGACACCTCCCAGTGCTGACCGGCCCGCACCCACCCCTCCGGTGTCGACCGGCCCGTCGCCCACATCCCCCGCCCCTGCCTCGTCCTCCGCACGGGCCCGGGGTCTCGGTGCGCTCGGGCCCGTCGGGCTGGTGCTGGCCGGCGGGGTGTCGGTGCAGTTCGGCGGGGCGCTGGCGGTGACCCTGATGCCGCGGGCCGGGGCGCTCGGTGTGGTGACGCTACGGCTGGCGGTGGCCGCGCTCGTCCTGCTCGTGGTGTGCCGGCCACGGCTGCGCGGGCACTCGCGCGCCGACTGGGGCACCGTCGTGACCTTCGGCGTCACCATGGCCGCGATGAACGGCCTCTTCTACCAGTCCCTCGCCCGTATCCCCCTCGGTCCCGCCGTCACGCTGGAGGTGCTGGGCCCGCTCACCCTGTCCGTCGTCGCGTCCCGCCGCGCGGTGAACCTCGTCTGGGCCGGGCTCGCGCTGTGCGGGGTGTTCCTGCTCGGCGGCGGGGGCGGCGGCTTCGGCGACCTCGACCCGGTCGGGGTGGCGTTCGCGCTGTCCGCCGGGGCGATGTGGGCGGCGTACATCGTCTTCAGCGCCCGTACGGGCAGGCGGTTCCCGCAGGCCGACGGGCTGGCGCTGGCCATGGTGGTCGCGGCGGTGCTGTTCCTGCCGCTCGGTGTGGTGGAGTCCGGGGCCCGGCTCCTCGACCCGACGACCATGGCCCTGGGCGCCGCCGTCGCCGTGCTCTCCTCCGTCCTCCCGTACACCCTCGAACTGCTCGCGCTGCGCCGGCTGCCGTCGTCCACCTTCGCCGTCCTGATGAGCCTGGAGCCCGCGCTCGCGGCAGCCGCCGGTTTCCTCATCCTCGGCCAGGCCCTCTCCGCGACGGAGTCGCTGGCGATCGCGCTGGTGATCGGCGCGAGCATGGGGGCGGTACGGACGCAGGTGGGACGGAGGAAGGCGGCGGGGGCGGCTGCGGGGCCGGGGGCGGGATGAGGACGGGGATGAGGACGGGGATGAGAGATCATCTTCGCCGTCCGCACGCGCTGCGCGCCCTCGACGGACTGCGCGGGGCCGCCCGTGATCACGCGTCGGGGTCACGCAGGCCGACGGCGTCGTGCCGCCAGAACGGCTCCGGGTAGACCAGCGTCCCCGTCATCCACGGCTCGTACTCCGGGAGCCTGAGGACCTGGAAGGCGCCGTCCGGGATGCGCAGGGACGGCCTGCGGAAGCCCAGCCCGCCACCGGACGTGAAGCCGAAACGCGCGTAGTAGCCGGGATCGCCCTCCAGCCAGACGAGCGGGACCGCCCGTTCGGCGAGGACCCTCAGCCCCTGCCGGACCAGGGCCGAGCCGATCCCCTGCCGGTGGAACCGCGGTGCCACGCCCAGCGGGCTGAGGACGTGCACGTCGACCAGCCGCCGAGGGGCGTCGAGCAGACTGCGGGTGAACATGGCATGCCCGACGACCTGTCCCTCGTGCTCGGCGACCAGCGAGAGGCCGTGGTCGGCCGTGAGGGTGCCCCGCAGGGTGTCGACCAGGTCGGCCACGACCGGGCCATGGTCACCGAAGGCGTCCAGGTGAACGCCCCGCACGGCCTGTCCGTCGCTCGGACGTTCTTCGCGGAGATCCATTCCCGGAGGGTAGGCACCGCTGCGGCTGTGTCTCACATGATTTTGCGGCCGGGGGTCGAGGCGGCCGAAGCGGGCCTAAGTTCAATGCCGGTGACTTAGATGGTGTGTGGTCTGGAGATCGTGAGGACTGCCATGGCTGGTGGCGGCAGGTTGCGGTGTTCGGCTCGTTTGAGGGGCCAGTTGGACATCTTGCGTTTGATGACGCGGGGACTGGTCCGTTGACGCCGT